>JAZJYP010000304.1:0-9637 GCA_040390345.1 Pseudomonadota bacterium
TGCGGTAGCCTTCGCAGCGGCCCAGGTCGAAATTGATGTTGCGGCCCAGCGAGGCATAGCTGGCCATGGTGAAGCGCACGGCGTCGCTGCCGTAGGCGGCGATGCCGGACGGGAACTCCTTGCGCGTGGCCTTGGCGATCTTTTCGGCGTCGCGCGGGTTCATCAGGCCGGTGGTGCGCTTGGCGACCAGGGCTTCGCAGTCAATGCCGTCGATCAGGTCGATCGGGTCGAGCGTGTTGCCCTTCGACTTGCTCATCTTCTGGCCGGAGGAGTCGCGCACCAGGCCGTGCACGTACACGGTCTCGAACGGTACCTTGCCGGTAAAGTGCGCCGTCATCATGACCATGCGCGCGACCCAGAAGAAGATGATGTCAAAGCCCGTCACCAGCACGGACGATGGCAGGAAGGCTTTCAGGTCGGGCGTCTCTTCGGGCCAGCCCATCGTGGAGAAGGGCACCAGCGCGGACGAGAACCAGGTGTCGAGCACGTCGTCGTCGCGGCGCAGCGGGGCGGTGATGCCTTTGGCGGCGGCCTGCGCCACGGCTTCTGCTTCGGTCTTGGCGACGAAGATATTGCCGGCGTCGTCATACCAGGCCGGGATGCGGTGGCCCCACCACAGCTGGCGCGAGATGCACCAGTCCTGGATGTTGTTGAGCCACTGGTTGTAGGTGGTGCTCCAGTTTTCGGGCACGAACTTGATCTCGCCGCTGGCCACTTTTTCCAGCGCCACCTCGGCGATCGATTTGCCGGGGTTGAAGGTGCCTTCCGGGGCCGGCTTGCTCATGGCGACGAACCACTGGTCCGTCAGCATCGGTTCGATGACCACGCCCGTGCGGTCGCCCCGTGGCACCATCAGCTTGTGCGGCTTGACCTGTTCCAGCAGGCCCAGGGCATCGAGGTCGGCCACGATCTGCTTGCGCGCGGCGAAGCGGTCCATGCCGCGGTAGGCAGCTGGCGCGTCGTCGGTGATCTTGGCGTCGAGCGTGAGGATGCACAGCTTGTCCAGGTTGTGGCGCTGGCCCACGGCGTAGTCGTTGAAGTCGTGCGCGGGCGTGATCTTCACGCAGCCGGTGCCGAACTCCTTGTCCACATAGCTGTCGGCGATGATGGGGATCTCGCGCTCGGTCAGCGGCAGTTTCAGCATCTTGCCCACCAGCGGCAGATAGCGCTCGTCGGTCGGGTCCACGGCCACGGCGACGTCGCCGAGCATGGTTTCAGGGCGGGTGGTGGCAACCGTCAGGTGGCCGGAACCATCGGCCAGCGGGTACTGGATGTACCACATCGAGCCGTCTTCTTCTTCCTGCACCACTTCGAGGTCGGAGACGGCGGTGCCCAGCACCGGGTCCCAGTTCACCAGGCGCTTGCCGCGGTAGATCAGGCCCTGCTCATAGAGGCGGATGAAGACTTCGGCCACCACCTTCGAGCGTGGCTCGTCCATCGTGAAGTATTCGCGCTGCCAGTCGGGCGAGGTGCCCATGCGGCGCATCTGGCCGGTGATGGTGCTGCCGGACTTTTCTTTCCATTCCCAGACTTTTTCGACGAATGCTTCGCGGCCCAGGTCATGGCGCGAGATCTTTTGCGCGTCCAGCTGGCGCTCCACCACGATCTGGGTGGCGATGCCGGCGTGATCGGTGCCGGGCACCCAGGCCGTGTTATGGCCGCGCATGCGGTAGTAGCGGGTCAGGCCGTCCATGATGGTCTGGTTGAAGGCATGGCCCATGTGCAGTGTGCCCGTCACGTTCGGCGGCGGCAGCTGGATGCAGAAGGCGGGCTTGGTGGTGTCCATGCTGGCGGCGAAATACCCGCGCTGTTCCCACTCGGTGCGCCAGAATTGTTCAATGTCGGCGGGCTCGAAAGACTTGGCTAATTCCATGATAGGGCGTGTAGTTTTTGCGAAAACGACCATTATAAGGGACGCGCCCCGCAATACGCATAAAGGACGCCTTGCGCCCCGCCTGTGCTGTCCCTACAATGGTCAATCAATTCGCCGCGCAGCGACACATTCTTGAGGGGGAGGGACCATGCCGCACCGTTTTCGCCGCCTCGCGGGCGCGGCGCTATTGGTTACGGCTGGTGCCAGCGCGGCGGCGCTGCCGTCGATCGCGTTGCTGACGGAGGAATACGCCCCCTTCAACTGGACCGACAAGGCCAGCAGCAGGGTGACCGGCGTGTCCACCGAGGTGGTGGCCGAACTGATGCGGCGCGCCGGGCGCGAAACCAGCGGGCCGACCGTGGTGCCCTGGGCGCGCGGGCTGGCGCTCGCCACCGGCACGGCCCACACCTGCCTGTACACGGCTGCGCGCGTGCCCGAGCGCGAGACCAGCTACCAGTGGATCGGCCCCATCGGGCATACCGAGTGGGTGCTGTTTGCCCGCACGGCGGACAAGATCGTGCTGCGCAGCCTGGACGATGCGCGGCCCTACACGATCGGTACCTATATCGGCGATGCTTCCGTTACCTTCCTGCGCGAGCGCCAGTTCAAGCTCGATGTGGTGGCATCGGACCGGGTCAATCCCGTCAAGCTGCAGCTGCGCCGCATCGACCTGTGGTCGGTCATGCGCTTGCCCGGCCTGAACCTGCTGCGCGAACTGAAGATCAGCGAACTCGAACCCGTGCTTACCTTCACCCAGGCCGACATGTACTTGGCCTGCAACCGCGACATGGAGCGCAGCGAGGTGGTGCGCCTGAACGAAGTCTTGCGCGGCATGTACCGCGATGGCACGATCCATGCAATTTATGCCCGTTACGGCTACGGGAAGGATGCGCCGACGGTTGAGCCGGGCAAGTAAGCCGGGCGCCTTGCCTGCCGCCCGGATTAATTTGATAATTTATTAACATTGTGCTTATAATCATTGTTTTCAAATGATTGAGGCGGGGCACTCCATGGAATTCAAACAGCGCCGGGCCGCTGCGCTGGCTTTGCTGGCGCAGACCGGCATCATGCGCAGCAATTACGAGCCGCCGCTGTTGCGCATGCTATGGCGCGCGGGCGTCGAAGTGCCGCCACCGCATTTCGCCACGAGCTGGAAGGTTGGCCTGATCGCGGGCGCGTATTTTTGTGTCGCCATGGGCACCTTGATGTGGATTGTCGGCTTGTTCGGCCAGCAGCGTGCGCTCGAGGCGCTGGCCGGCAGTGCCCTCGTCGCCGGTCTCTTTTTCGGCCTCGCCATGGCGGCCTACTATGCCTATGGCAAGCGCAAATACGGCTTGCCGGACTGGGAACAGTTGACACGCCAGGCGCCCACGCCATAAAAAACCGTCTATAATTCGACCGCTGCCGCAAGGCGGCACACGCTAGGGGTCCTGCGCGCGAGCGCGGGTGAGAAACACCCTCTGAACCTGATCTGGATAATGCCAGCGAAGGGAAGCCTGTGAACCTGTCCGCCGTCATTGCGCGCACCTCAATTCACACCTCCTTTGCTGGCTCCTGCAAGCACTAGGAGCCACATGAATGCCAACTTGAAGTTCGTTTCCGCCACCGCCACCGTGGACGAAGCGGCCATTGCCCCCCTTCCCAATTCGCACAAGGTCTACGTGGCCGGCAGCCGGCCCGACTTGCGCGTGCCCATGCGCGCCGTCAGCCAGGCCGATACGCCCGCCTCCTTCGGCGGCGAGCCCAATCCGCCGGTGCACATCTACGATACGTCCGGGCCCTATACGGACCCGGACGCGCAGATCGATATCCGGCGCGGCCTGGCCACGCCGCGCCTGCCGTGGATCCTCGAGCGTGGCGACACCGAAGAATTGTCCGGTCCCAGCTCGGCGTATGGCCAGGCGCGCCTGGCCGATGCCCAGCTCGACGAACTGCGTTTCGAGCTGGTGCGCCGTCCGCGCCGCGCGCTTCCCGGCGCCAACGTCACGCAGATGCATTACGCGCGGCGCGGCATCATCACGCCGGAAATGGAGTTCGTGGCGATCCGCGAAAACCTGCGCCGCAAGGAGTACCTGGCCGAACTGGCGGCCGCCGGCGAGATGGGCCAGCGCACGGCGGCCCTGATCGGACGCCAGCATCCGGGCCAGTCGTTCGGGGCATCGATTCCCGACGAGATCACGCCGGAATTCGTGCGCAGCGAGATCGCGCGCGGGCGCGCCATCATCCCGGCCAATATCAACCATCCGGAAATCGAGCCGATGATCATTGGCCGCAATTTCCTCGTCAAGATCAACGCCAATATCGGCAATTCGGCCGTCACCTCGTCGATCGGCGAGGAAGTGGAAAAGATGACCTGGGCGATCCGCTGGGGCGCTGACAATGTGATGGACCTCTCCACCGGCAAGCATATCCACGAGACGCGCGAATGGATCGTGCGTAACAGCCCGGTCCCGATTGGCACCGTGCCGATCTACCAGGCGCTGGAAAAGGTCAACGGCAAGGCCGAAGACCTGACCTGGGAAATCTATCGCGACACCCTGATCGAACAGGCGGAGCAGGGCGTGGACTACTTCACCATCCATGCCGGTGTGCTGTTGCGCTATGTGCCGATGACGGCCAAGCGCCTGACCGGCATCGTCTCGCGCGGCGGCTCGATCATGGCCAAGTGGTGCCTGGCGCACCACAAGGAATCGTTCCTGTACACGCACTTCGAAGAGATCTGCGAAATCATGAAGGCCTACGACGTCTCGTTCTCGCTGGGCGACGGCTTGCGTCCCGGCTCGATCTACGACGCCAACGACGAAGCCCAGCTGGGCGAGCTGAAGACGCTGGGCGAGCTGACCCAGATCGCCTGGAAGCACGACGTGCAGGTGATGATCGAAGGCCCGGGCCACGTGCCGATGCAGCTGATCAAGGAAAACATGGACCTGCAACTGGAACAGTGCCACGAAGCGCCGTTCTACACCTTGGGCCCGTTGACCACCGACATCGCGCCCGGCTACGACCACATCACCTCCGGCATCGGCGCCGCGCAGATCGGCTGGTACGGCACCGCCATGCTGTGCTACGTCACGCCCAAGGAGCACCTGGGCCTGCCCGACAAGAACGACGTCAAGGACGGCATCATCACCTACAAGATCGCCGCCCACGCGGCCGACCTGGCCAAGGGTCATCCGGGTGCGCAGATCCGCGACAACGCGCTGTCGAAGGCGCGCTTCGAATTCCGCTGGGACGACCAGTTCAACCTTGGGCTCGACCCGGACAAGGCGCGCGAATTCCACGACGAGACCTTGCCCAAGGATTCGGCCAAGGTGGCGCACTTCTGCTCGATGTGCGGCCCGCATTTCTGCTCGATGAAGATCACGCAGGAAGTGCGCGAGTACGCGGCCAAGGGCATGACGGAAAAAGCGATCGAATTCGTCAAGGGCGGCGCCCAGCTGTACTCGAAGCTATGACCGAAATCGAACTCAATGGCGAGCCGCACCGCGTGCCGCCACAGCAATCGCTGGCCGGCCTGGTCGAGGCCTTGCAGTTGACGGGACAGGCGCTGGCGCTGGCCGTCAATCGCCAGGTGGTGCCGCGCCAGCAGTGGAGCGGCCGCCTGCTGGCGGCCGGCGACCAGGTCGACATCGTGCGCGCCATCGGCGGCGGTTGATGCAGCGCGCGTGGGCGCTCGCACCCACCCTACATAGGGCGGGCACACGTGCCCGCGCGGTCAACGAACACCAAACGGAGCAAAAATCATGAGTAACGAAGACTTCCTCACCATCGCCGGCAAACAATACCGTTCGCGCCTGCTGGTCGGCAGCGGCAAATACCGCGACCTGGCGCAAACGCGCGAAGCGACCGACGCGGCGGCGGCCGAGATCATCACCGTGGCCATCCGCCGCGTCAACATCGGCCAGAACCCGAACGAACCGAGCCTGCTCGACGTGCTGCCGCCAAGCGAGTACACGATCCTGCCCAACACGGCCGGCTGCTACAGCGCCAAGGACGCCGTCTACACCCTGCAAATGGCGCGCGAGCTGCTGAACGGGCACAAGCTGGTCAAGCTCGAAGTGCTGGGCGACGAAAAAACGCTGTTCCCCCAGATGCCCGAAACGCTGAAGGCGGCCGAAACGCTGGTGCGCGACGGCTTCGACGTCATGGTCTACTGCAGCGACGACCCGATCCAGGCGCGCCTGCTCGAAGAAATCGGCTGCGCGGCCATCATGCCGCTGGCTTCCCTGATCGGCTCGGGCATGGGCATCCTCAATCCATGGAACCTTGGCTTGATCATCGACCAGGCCAAGGTCCCTGTCATCGTGGACGCCGGCGTGGGCACGGCATCGGACGCGGCCATCGCCATGGAGCTGGGCTGCGACGGCGTGCTGATGAACAGTGCCATCGCCCTGGCCCGGGATCCCGTGCGCATGGCGCGCGCGATGCGCCTGGGCGTGGAGGCTGGCCGCGAAGCCTTCCTGGCCGGGCGCATGGCGCGCAAGTTCGCAGCCTCGCCATCGTCGCCGATGGCAGGGCGCCTGTCCTGATGCGCCCCACCGTACTGGTGTTCGCCGGGCTCGACCCGTCCGGCGGCGCCGGCATCGCGGCCGACATCCAGGCGGTGGCGGCCCAGGGCGCGCATGCGCTGCCGCTCGTCACGGCACTCACGGTGCAGGACAACAACCGCGTGCACGATGTGGTGGCGGTCGACACGGCGCTGCTGCTGCGCCAGGCGCGCGTGCTGATCGAGGCCTTTGATATCAGGGCTGTCAAGGTCGGCATCCCTGGCAACCGCGCCAATGCCGAAGCGATCGCGCAGCTGGTGGCGGGGCTGGGCGTGCCGGTGGTGGTGGACCCGGTGCTTGCCAGCGGGCGCGGCGACGCGCTCGGGCGCGGCAATGCGCGCGACGCCGTCGCGCCGCTGCTGGACGTGGCCACGCTATTGGTGCCCAATTTGCCGGAGTGGGAGGCGATCGAAGATTGCGCCTGCCCGGACATCCTCGTCACCGGCGGCCACGCTTTTGGTGCCGGCGTGATCAACCGCTGGCACGGCGCCCACGGCGTGCGCGAGTGGCACTGGCCGCGCCTGGCCGGCGAATTCCATGGCAGCGGCTGCACGCTGGCCGCGGCCATCGCGGCGCGCCTGGCCATGGGCTACGCCATGGACGAAGCGCTCGAAGGCGCGCAACTGTATTGTCATGAAGCGCTGGCACAATCGTTTGCCATCGCCCCTGGCCAGCGCATTCCCCAGCGCGGCCCCAACCTGTTCTTGAAAGCCGCGCAATGAAAGGCCTCTACCTCGTCACCCCCAATTGGATTGATACCGACCGCATGGTCGCCATCACGCGCGAGGCGCTGCACGCCGGCGCCGCGCTGGTGCAGTACCGCCACAAGGAAGCGGCGCCGCCGCTGCGGCGCGAACAGGGCGCGGCCTTGCTGGCGCTGTGCCGCCACTACGGCCGTCCCTTGGTCATCAACGATCATATCGACCTGTGCGTCACACTCGACGCCGACGGTGTGCACGTGGGCGGCACCGACGCCTCGGTGGCGCAGGCGCGCGCTGCGCTGGGCCCGGGCAAGATCGTCGGCGCTTCGTGCTACGGCGAGCTGGCGCTGGCGCGCGCGGCCCAGGCCAATGGCGCCAGCTATGTGGCCTTCGGCGGCTTCTATCCTTCGCTGGTGAAAAAATACAGCTTCCGCACCGAGCCGGCCATCCTGGACGAAGCCAGGCGCGACATCACCCTGCCCATCGTCGTCATCGGCGGCATGACGCCGGCCAATGCCGCGCCGCTGGTCGCGCGCGGCGCCCACCTGGTGGCGGCCATCACCAGTGTTTACGCGGCGGATGACCCGGCGCGCGCCGTGCGCGAATTCGATTCCCTGTTTGCTGCCAATCGCCAGGCGCTGGACGTATAATCGGCAGACCCCAGCCCCCACAGGAATCGTCCATGAGCGCACCGATTCGCACAAAACGCCAGATACTGATAGTCGATGACGACAAGATCTTGCTGCAGTTCCTGTCCGAAGTGCTGCGCCAAGCCGGCTATGACACCATCGAAGCGACCAGCGCCGAAGCGGCCCTGCAGCGCATTGCCGAGGCCGAACCAGACCTGGCCGTGCTCGACATCACGATGCCTGGCATGTCCGGCCTGGACCTGGGGCGGCGCCTGCATGCCAATGCCACCGTGCCTTTCATGTTCCTGTCGGCCAGCGGCGACGCCGAGACGGCGCGCCTAGCCGCCAACTACGGCGCTGTCGGTTTCATGCTCAAGCCGATCGACGCGGCCCACCTGCTGCCGGCCTTCGAAGCGGGCCTGGCCCGTGCCGACGAGATCCGCCAGCTGCGTCGCACCGAATTGAACCTCAACGCGGCCCTGGCCGCCGGACGCGAGACCAGCCTGGCCGTGGGCCTGTTGATGGCGCGCTTCCAGACCGACCGCAACACCGCCTTCGAAGTGCTGCGCGACCATGCGCGTTCGTCGCGCCGCAAGATCAACGAAGTGGCCGACCAGCTGCTGGCCGCGGAAGAAACCTTGAACAGCTTGCATGGCGTTTTTGCAAGCCGGCTGAAGGGTAAATAGGAAAAATCAATCTGCGGCGCCTGTCCGCGCCGCGTTTTTGCGTTACACTGTTAACGTATCAGCTTGACACATTCCTTCCGCCAGTTGCCCCATACCGCGACTGGCCGCGTCTTCGCCGCCCCTTCCCCGCGGCTCCTCGATATTCCTTCGGCCCAGCTCTGCCGATTGCCGTCATCAAGGAGATCGCATGAAAGCGACAGTCCATTCCAGCAAGTGCGCGAGCGCGCCACTGGCCATTGCACCTGCGCAGGCACGCCACGCCCCGCATGTACCGGCCCGCCGCCCGATCCGGCGCGCCACCCAGCGTCCATTTTCGCCGCGCCCGATCGCGCCCGATCTGCCGACTGTCGGCGGCACGGTCGCGCGCCCCGGGCCCGGCGTGCCACGCGTGCTCCATGTCGATGGCAGCAGTTCGGCCGCCGACATGCTGTTCATGCTGCTCGTGCCCGAGGCCCAGGTGGTGCACGCCGCCACCCTGGCCGATGCCCAGCGCCTGCTGCGCAGCGAAGTGTTCTCGCTGATCGTGCTCGACCCGATGCTGCCCGACGGCGATGGCGTGCAGCTGCTGGCCGAACTGGCCAGCACTCCCATGCTGGTGTATTGCGAACAGATGCCGGCCTGGCGCGAAGCGAGCCACGCCTACCTGCCCAAGCCATGGACCTCGCACCGCCAGCTGTGGCTCACCATATCGGGCTTGCTGGGGCTGGGCCATGGCCTGAGCGCGGGAGACTGACATGGCCAACCTGCGCAATATCCTCTTCGTGGAAGACGACCTGACCACGCGCACGCAGGCCAAGCTGGCGCTGGAAGTGATCGGCAGATACACGGTGCGCGAATGCCGCTCCGGCAGCGACGCGCTGGAAGCGGCCAGCACCTTCCTGCCCGACCTGATCGTGCTCGACGCGGGCCTGCTCACGCGCGACGGTGCCGACACCTTGTCGATGCTGCGCGGCGTGGCGCGCCTGGCCAATACGCCGGTGCTGTTCATCAGTAGCGAATCGGAACCGGGGCAGGTGCATGACAAGCGCGCCATCGGCGTGATCGTCAAACCCTTCATGCCGCTGCGCCTGGCCGACCAGTTGGCCACGCTGTGGCGGCGCCATTCTGCATTGTAGGGTGGGCCCGCGGGCCCACGCGTGGGCGCACGCGCCCACCCTGATATGTATTGACCGGTCAAGGTTTTTCTTCAAATTTCCGTTTT
>JAZJYP010000305.1:0-12191 GCA_040390345.1 Pseudomonadota bacterium
CCCAGCCCACGTCGGTCTTGGAGTCTTCCAGCTTCTGCTGCTCGCTCATGCGCTTGCGCAGTTCGTGCTCGTACAGCTTCGCTTTGAGCATTTCCATCGCTTCGGCGCGGTTGCGGTGCTGCGAACGGTCGTTCTGGCACTGCACCACGATACCGGTTGGCGCGTGCGTCATGCGCACGGCGGAGTCGGTTTTATTGATGTGCTGGCCGCCGGCGCCGGAGGCGCGGTAGGTGTCGACGCGGATATCGGCCGGGTTGACGTCGATCTCGATCGAATCGTCCACTTCCGGGTACACGAACAGGCTGGTAAACGAGGTGTGGCGTCCGTTGGCCGAATCGAACGGCGACTTGCGCACCAGGCGATGCACGCCGGTCTCGGTGCGCAGGTGGCCATAGGCGTACTCGCCTTCGACCTTCAGCGTGGCGGTCTTGATGCCGGCGACCTCGCCGTCGGACTGTTCCAGGATTTCGACCTTGAAGCCCTTGCGTTCGCAATAGCGCAGGTACTGGCGCAGCAGCATCGAGGCCCAGTCCTGGGCTTCGGTACCGCCGGCGCCGGCCTGGATGTCGATGAAGCAGTTGTTGGCGTCGAGCTGGCCGCTGAACATGCGGCGGAACTCCATGCCTTCGATGACTTTTTTCAGTTCTTCGGCGTCGACTTCGATCGCTTCGAGGGTGTCGTCGTCGTTTTCTTCCTTACCCATCGCGAACAGGTCGCTGGCGTCCTTCAGGCCCGCTTCGGCCTTCTCGAGCGTGTGCACGACCGCTTCGAGCGCTTTTTTCTCTTTGCCGAGGTCCTGGGCGCGCTTGGGATCGTTCCAGACGGTCGGATCTTCTAGTTCTTCGTTGACTTGCTCGAGCTTCTCTGACTTTTTATCGAAGTCAAAGATACCTCCGAAGTTCGGCTTCGCGACCGGTCAGGTCGTTGAGCAGGGCGGAGAGGGCGTTGATGCGTTCGGCTTCCATGGTCGTCCGGTGTAATTGGTTAAATCGAACCTTCGATTATACCCCAGCGCGCCCCATTCCCGCAGAGCGATGTATCATGCGCAACATATTGTTCGCGAGAATCATCCATGCCTTATCAATTTTGCATTTTCCTGCTGGCCGCGCTGTGGGGCATGCCTGCGGCGGCGGCACCGGCGACGGGCAGCACGGCCACGCTGGCGCTGCTGGAGACGACCGACCTGCATTCGAATATCCTCAGCTACGACTATTTCAAGCTCGCGCCTGACCCGTCCATCGGCCTGGAGCGCACGGCGACCTTGATCGCCGAAGCGCGCCGCCAGTTCGCCAACACCCTGCTGCTCGATAATGGCGACGCCATCCAGGGCACTGCGCTGGCGGACTACCAGGCGCTGGTCAAACCGGTGCCGTGCGCACAGCCACTGGCCATCTACAAGGCCATGAACGCGCTTGGCTACGAAGGCGGCGGGGTGGGCAACCACGAATTCAATTACGGCCTGGCCTTCCTGGGCCAGGTGACGGGCAGCCGCTTCGATGTGGCAGGCGTCAAGCCGCACAAGGCCTGCGCGGGGCCAAACTTCCCGCTGGTGCTGGCCAATGTGTACAGCACCAAGACCCACAAGCCGCTGTTTGCACCATACCGCATCATCGACAAAAAGGTGACCGCCACCGGGCCGGATGGGCGCGCGATCAGCGCCACCATCAAGATTGGCATCATCGGCTTCGCGCCGCCCGCCATCCTGGCGTGGGACAAACGCTGGCTCGATGGCCGCGTCTACACCGAGGGCCTGCGCGAGACGGCCCTGAAATACATTCCCGAGATGCGCGCCAAGGGCGCCGACCTGGTCATCGCCATCTCGCACGGCGGCCTCGATGCTGCTCCCTACGCGCCGACGATGGAAAACGGCAGCTACCACCTGAGCCAGGTGCCGGGCGCCGCCATCGACGCGCTCTTGCTGGGGCATTCGCACGAATTGTTCCCCAATGCGGCCAGCCGCGTGGGGCAGTTCAATCTGCCGGGCGTGGACAAGGCGCGCGGCATGGTCAATGGCGTGCCGACGGTGATGGCGCAGCTTTGGGGCAAGGCGCTGGGCGTGATCAGCCTGAACCTGGCCTTTGATGGTCGTCATTGGGTCGTCGACAAGGACAAGACTGTCGTCGAGGCGCGCACCATCGCCAACCCGGACAAGAGCTTCGTGGCGCCCGATGCTGCCATTGCCACGCTGGCCGCGCCCGAGCACGAAGCGACCATCGCTTATGTGAAAACCGCGGTCGGCAGCACCGCGCAGCGTTTGACGAGCTATTTTGCCGACGAAGGCGATGTCTCGACCATGCGCGTAGTGAACGCCGCGCAGGCCGACTATGTGGCGCGCTACCTCAAGGCCAACCTGCCGCACTATGCCAGCCTGCCCGTGCTGTCAGTGACCGCGCCGTTCAAGACCGGGTTTGCCGACGCGGCCGACTATACCGACGTGCCGGCCGGGCCGCTGTCGCTGGCCAATGCGGCGGACCTGTACCTGTATCCGAATACGCTGCATGCGGTCAAAGTCAGTGGCGCCGAACTGAAAGCCTGGCTGGAACAGTCGGCCAGGCGTTACAACACGATCGACCCGGCGCGCACGACGGCGCAGGAACTGATCAACCCCGGCTACCAGGGCTATAACGCCGATACGCCAACCAGTGCCGAGCTGCAGTACGAGATCGACCTGACGCGTGCGCCTGGCGAGCGCATCATCAACATGACGTATCGCGGCGCGCCGCTCGACGCCGTGCAGGAATTCATCGTGGCCACCAACAGCTACCGCGCCAGCGGAGGCGGCAACTTCCCTGGCCTTGATGGCAGCAAGACGGTGATCGCCTCGCCCGACACCAACCGCGACATCCTGATTGACTACATCAAGCAGGTGAAGCGGCTCGATGCATCGGATGCGCGCAGCTGGCGCTTTGCGAAGCTGAGGACAGCGGGGCTGGTCGTGTTCCATTCGGCGCCCGTGGGGACAAGTGTGGCGCAGCAGGCCGGCCTGCAGAACGTGACGATGTCAAGCGCCGACGACGGACAGGGTAAAGGCCAGGCCTTATACAGTATCGACCTGTCCAGGTAGGGTGGGCACATGTGCCCACGCGGCGATCAGCGAATCGGCTGAACCAGGATGAAAGGGCTCACCACCGACGCCCACAGGGACACATCGCCCTCTGTCCAGGCCTGCGCCTGCGCGTCGCTGACCTTGCCCACTTTGCCGTCGGCCATCCAGCGTGCGATGTTTTCCTTGTCGTCGTGCGAGATGCGCACGGCCACGTCGACGAGGTCAAGCTCTTCGCTTACGTAAATCACCGTGCCCTGGGCGAAATGGCGCGTCAGTTCGCTCCATGGCAGGCGCGCGGTCTCGCGGTTGACTTTGGCGCGCAGCTCCTCGTCTTTTTCTGGCTTGGTCTTCATCCTACATTCTCCACAATCGGTTCCGGCAAACCCCGCCATGTTAAGCGATATGACAGTCCTTTGCGAACATTGCCCACCAGCGCAGGGCGAAAGCAAGCCAGGTTGGTGCCGCCCGCGCGCCGCACGCTGGGGAAGATCAGGCCGAGCGACCCTGCATCGAGCAGCCGCGCCGCCAGCGCCTGCGAGGCCACATAACTGCGCGGATCCAGGCAGGCAGCAAGACCGCGCCCCGTGCGCAAATCATGGAAGGTGGCGCTGAAATCGGCCAGCATGGCCTGGTAGCTGACGCTGTCGTCAAAGCGATTGATTTCGGCGTATTCCACCGTCTTGTGGAAGACGATTTCGGCCAGCGCCGTCTCGGCATCGAAGGCGCAATACCAGGCGCCGCGTTCGGCGTCGTTGAAGCGGCTGCCCTCCGGGCGGGCGTAGGTAAAGGCGGCGTTGATGATGCGGAAGTTGGGCACGCCAAACACCAGTTCATCGACCCCGATGCCCGAAGCGGCGCCGACTTCGGCGCGCAGGCGTTCGTTGGTGGCGTTATCGAGGTCGAACAGCTCGCGCAGATGGTCTTCGTCCTCGGCCAGGGCGGCCAGCACGGAGTCTTCGCGCTCGGCGTAGCGCGAGGGGATCAGGCGCACGGTGTCGAACTGGCGCAGCGCGCTCAGTGCGGGAAAACCGGCCGCCATCTACAGGCCGCCGCGCCGCGCGTCGAGCAGCTTGCGTACCGTTTGCATGGCCAGCAGGCCGCCACCGAGCATCCGGGCCAGCGGCGTGCGTCCACCAAACACGGCATTGGTGTTGGGCAGGCCCACCCATTCGTCGGCCAGCTTGTCGCCATACAGGATGTGCAGGGCCTTGTAGATGCCCAGCAGGTAGGAAATGCGGGTGATGCGGTCGACGTCGAGCACGCGCTCCGGATTCTTTTTCCACTCGTAGAAGGTGGACGAGGACAGGCCGCCGAGCAGTTCGCGCGCATCTTCGTCGCGCAGCTGCCAGGCCGCGGCGAGGCGGAAAAAGCCCTTCAGCGCGGCCTTGGACAGGCGTTCGCGCTCGGCGCGCGCGTTCAGGTCGACCAGCACGGCGGGTTCGTAGCGGCTTTTCGGGTAGGCGTAGGCGAGGCTCATGATGTCTCCGATTAAGGTCTATTTATACTCCGAATTCGATTGAAATGCAATTATGGCAAAATGTGCATCCCTCTCATGAAAGGACCTTTCCATGCGACTGATGAACCTGTTTGCCGGCGCCTGCGCCGCCCTGGTGCTGAGCTCTGCCGGCGCGGCCACGCCGGCTGAAGAATGGAAGAAGCAGGTGGCCGATACCGAGCGCGCCTTTGCGGCGACGATGAAGGCGCGCGACCATGCGGCGTTTGCCAGCTTCCTCGCGGACGATACGGTGTTTTTCTCGGGGCCGGTGCCGCTGCATGGCAAGGCCGCGGTGGCCGCATTCTGGAAGAAGCTCTACGACAAGCCGCAGGCGCCGTTCTCGTGGGAACCCGACGAAGTGGAGGTGCTCGATTCGGGCCAGTTGGCCATCTCCGGCGGGCCGGTCTACGACGAGAACGGCAAGCTGTTTGCCCGCTTCTCGTCGATCTGGCGCCAGGAGTCGCCCGGCAAATGGCGCATCATTTTTGACCGCGGCTGGAGCGTGTGCGACTGCGCGAAAAAATAAGCTACGCCGGTTCGGCGTGTTCGACCATCAGCTGGACCTTGGTGACGCCATTGTATTCATTGGCGTCGAGCCGGAAGGCGACGCGGGCGCGTTCGCCGACCGAGGCCGTGTGGCCGAACCAGATCGCGTCGAAGCGCTGGCCGTTGCGCTCCAATAGCAGCTTGAGATGGCGCTCCTTGAGGATGCGCTGGCTGACGACGCGAAATTCGTCGCAGAACACGGGCGGGGCGAAGCCCTGGCCCCAGACCTGCTCGTCCATCAGGGCGATGAAGTCGGTGGTGTAGTAGGCGTCTTCCAGCGGGCCGTCCGTTTCGACGACGCGCTCTTTCTGCTGTTCCGTGAGCCAGCTGCGCCCCACCTCCTCGAAGGCCTGCGAAAAGGCTTCGAAGGCTTCGGTGCGAATGGTCAGGCCGGCCGCCATGGCGTGGCCGCCGAATTTGTCGATCAGGCTGGGGGCGCGCTTGGACACCAGGTCGAGCGCGTCGCGCAGGTGAAAGCCCGGGATCGAGCGTCCCGATCCCTTGAGCCAGCCGTCGGCGCCCGGTGCAAAGGTAATCGTCGGGCGGAAGAACTTCTCTTTCAGGCGCGAGGCCACGATGCCGATCACGCCCTGGTGCCAGGTGGCGTCGAATACGCTGATGGTGCTGCTGTTGGCCGGCTCGAAGCTGTCGAGGTGGGCCAGGGCCGCGTCCTGCATCTCGGCTTCGATCTCGCGGCGCTGGATATTGATGTCGTTCAGTTGCTGGGCGATGGCCCAGGCGCGTCCTTCGTCGTCGGTGACGAGGCACTCGATCCCCAGCGACATGTCGTCGAGGCGCCCGGCGGCGTTGAGACGCGGTCCCAGGGCGAAACCCAGGTCGAAGGGCGAGGCCGTGCGCGCCTGGCGGCCAGCGACCCGGAACAGCGCGGCCACGCCGGCGTGCATGCGTCCCATGCGCATGCGCTTGATCCCTTGCGCGACCAGGATGCGGTTGTTCGGGTCCAGCCGTACCACGTCGGCCACGGTGCCCAGCGCCACCAGGTCGAGCAGGTTGTCCAGCTTGGGCTGGGTTTGCGCATCAAATATGCCGCGCCGGCGCAGTTCCGCGCGCAGGGCCAGCAGCACGTAGAACACCACGCCCACGCCGGCAATGTGCTTGCTGGGGAAGCCGCATTCGGGCTGGTTGGGATTGACGATTACGCGCGCCGCCGGCAGGGTGTCGGCGGGCAGGTGGTGGTCGGTGACGACGACGTCGATGCCGCGGCGGTTCGCTTCATCGACGCCATCGATGCTGGCGATGCCATTGTCGACGGTGATGATGATTTCGGGGTTCTTTTCGCGCGCCGTCAGGGCCACGATTTCGGGCGTCAGGCCATAGCCGTATTCGAAGCGGTTGGGTACGATGTAGTCGACCGTCGCGCCCATCGCGCGCAGGCCGCGCAGTGCCACGGCGCAGGCGGTGGCGCCGTCGCAGTCGTAGTCCGCCACGATGACCATACGCTTGCCGGCCTTGATGGCGTCGGCCAGGAAGACGGCGGCGGCATCGATGTGCAGCAGGCCGGACGGCGGCGTGAGCGCGGCCAGTTCGCTCGACAGCTCGCGCGCGTCGGTCAGCCCGCGTGCGGCGTACAGGCGCGCCAGCACGGGGTGGATGCCGGACTGGCGCAGCATTTCGGAAGTGCGGAACGGGCAGGGGCGGTTGGCGATGCGGGTCATGGCTTCAAGGCGTCAAGGGTGGGGCGGCGCCAGAATTTGCGCTGGGCCAGGCGGGTGGTGGTGAATTCGGCCAGGCTGTCGCGCCCGGCCAGCACCAGGTGTGCGCGTTCGAGCGTGCCGGCTTTCAGGGCGGCGAGCATGGGCGCGAACCAGTGCTCTTCCAGTTGATGCATCTCGGCGATCCAGCGGCCCCAGTCCCCAGCGATTGCTGCTGCGGCCAAGGCGCCGCAAACGTGCAGGCCGCCCTGGTGCTGTGCGAATCGGGCCGGGTGTTGTTGGGCCAGGTCGTGCAGCCAGGCTGGAACATTCGAAGCCGACAGCGTGGGTGTGTCGCTTGCCGGCGCGGGACTCCATGGCCAGAAGGCGTTGACCGGCCGCAGGCCCGCCGCCTCGCGTTCGCCGTTGGCCGGGTGTTCGAACCACAGCATCTGGATTTCGTTTTGCAGGCGCCGGTAGGCCACGGCGCTTTTCCCGGTCGGCATCCAGTCGTTCAGGTTCAAGCCCGCTGCGGCGTCGGGCGAAGCCGTTTGCATGTCGATCCAGGCATCGGCGCGCAAGAACCAGGTGCCGGCGTTGCCATACACGAGGGTCAGGCCGATTTCCGCGAAATAGGGGCAGGCGGCGTCGAACAGGGCGCGCGCGTGGCCTTCATCGAGCTGCAGGCGGCGCAGGTCATTCAACAAGAGGTGGCTGCGCGCGATTTCAATGTGGGCCGGGTGCAGCAGGAACCAGCGCCCGTCTGCCGGGTCCTGGCCCAGGGCGCGCATGGTACTGCCGCCAAAGCCCTTGACGCCGAGCGCCTGCGCCAGCCAGCGCTCGTGCGGCAGTTCGCGCTCCTCGCTGGTGTTGCGGGTGCTATGGGCTGTGCGCGAGAGCAGCGCCGCCAGGGCCGGCGCCTTGAGGGCTTTGGCCAGGTCGGGCGCCAGTTCAGGAGGGGGAAGCGAAAACGGCAGGGCCAGCGTAATTTCAGTCATGCCGCATTGTAGGCCAAAGCGGGGCTGGCCGGGAGTTGATAGAATTGTCACAAAGTGTGTTTCTGTCCTGTCGGGGCGGGCGATGTGTGGCACACTTCGCTCTCACCAGTTTCCTCCAGCGGAGTCCATGAGCATCATTCACAAACTGCCCTACGAATGGCTGGTCGGCCTGCGCTACACGCGTGCTGGCCGGCGCAGCGGCCGTAACGGCTTCATCTCCTTCATTTCCCTCATTTCCGTCTCCGGCATCGCACTGGGGGTGGCGGCGCTGATCGTGGTGCTGTCGGTGATGAACGGCTTCCAGAAGGAAGTGACCGACCGCATGCTGTCGGTGCTGGCCCACATCGAGGTTTTCGACGCGCGCGGTGGCATGCCCAACTGGCAGGACGCCGAGAAGGAAGCCTTCCGGAACCCCGCCGTGATCGGCGCGGCGCCCTTCGTCGAAACGCAGGGTATGCTGTTGCGCGACGATGTGATGCGCCCGTCCGTCATCCACGGTATCTTGCCCGACGCCGAACGCAAGGTCTCGGACGTGGCCAAGCAGATCAAGGCGGGCAGCCTCGATGAGCTCAAGCCCGGGTCCTTCAATATCGTGATCGGCTACGCCCTGGCCAATGCCTTGCATGTGCAGGTGGGCCAGAAGGTGACGATGCTGCTGGCGCAAGCGCAAACCACGCCGGCCGGCGTGCTGCCGCGTGCGCGTTCCTTCACCGTGGTGGGTATTTTCGAGGCCGGCCACAACGAGTTCGATTCCGGCTTCGCCTTCATCCATCTTGACGACGCCGAAAAGATGGAGCGCCTGGAAGCGCCGTCCGGCCTGCGCCTGCGCATCCGCGACATGCACCGCGCTCCCCTGGTGGCGCAGGAACTGCACAAGTCGATGTCGGGCGACCTGGTACTGCGCGACTGGTCGCAGCTGAACGCGAACTGGTTCGCCGCCGTGCAGACCGAGAAGAAGATGATGTTCATTATCCTGACCTTGATCATCGCGGTCGCCGCCTTCAACCTGGTGTCGACACTGGTGATGACGGTGACGGACAAGCAGGCCGATATCGCCATCCTGCGCACGCTGGGCTCGTCGCCGGCGTCGATCCGCAAGATTTTCGTGATCCAGGGAGCGCTGGTGGGCATCATGGGCACTGTGCTGGGCGTGAGCGCCGGCGTGCTGGTCGCGCTGAATGTGGACGTGATCGTGCCGTTCATCGAACACCTGTTGGGCGTGCAGTTCTTGTCGAAGGATATTTACCTGATCAGCGCGGTGCCCTCGGACCTGCGCTGGAGCGACGTCTGGAGCATCGGCGGCGTCGCCATCGTGCTCGCCTTTGTCGCCACCCTGTATCCAAGCCACGCCGCTTCGCGCGTCAAACCTGCTGAGGCGCTGCGCTATGAGTGAACCCGCCATCCTGTCATGCCGCGGCCTGGGCAAGACGTTCTCGCAGGGCGATTACAAGGTCGACGTGCTGGCCAATGTGGACTTCAGCGTCTACCGCGGCGAGCGCGTGGCCATTGTCGGCGCTTCCGGCTCGGGCAAATCGACCCTGCTGCACCTGCTGGGCGGCCTCGATGTGCCGAGCACCGGCAGCGTGACCTTGCAGGGCAAGGACTTCGCCAGCCTGTCCGAAACGGCGCGCGGTGACCTGCGCAACGAAGCGCTGGGCTTTGTCTACCAGTTCCACCACCTGCTGCCAGAATTCTCGGCGCTGGAAAACGTCGCCATGCCGCTGCTGATCCGGCGTGAAAAGCGTGCCGCCGCCGTCGCGCAAGCCCAGGCCATCCTCGAACGCGTGGGCTTGGCCAAGCGCGTCATCCACGTGCCGGGTGAACTGTCCGGCGGCGAGCGCCAGCGGGTGGCCCTGGCGCGTGCCCTGGTGACGTTGCCGGCCTGCGTGCTGGCCGACGAACCGACCGGCAATCTCGACCACGCAACGGCGCAGCAGATCTTCGACCTGATGCTCGAACTGTCGCGCACCCTGGGCACGGCCTTCGTCATCGTTACCCACGACATGGAACTGGCGCGCCGCTGCGACCGCATCCTGCGCCTGACCGAAAACGGGCTCCAGGAGGTGTAGAGCCATGTGGATCGACACGCACTGCCACCTGGACGCGCAGGAATTCGGCGCCGAGTCCGAAGCGGTGGCCGCGCGTGCCGCCCAGGGCGGGGTGGCAATGATCGTCATCCCCGCCGTGCAGCGTGCCAACTTCGACGTCGTCGCCGCACTGTCGGCGCGGGTGCCGAATTCGAGCTACGCGCTCGGCATTCATCCCATCTACGTGCCGCAAGCGACTGAGGACGACCTGGCCGCCTTGCGCACGGCCGTCCACGGGGCGATGGCCGATCCGCGCTTCGTGGCGATTGGCGAAATCGGCCTCGACTTCTTCATTCCCATGTTGTGCGAACCGGCCATGCGCGAAAAACAGGTGTACTTCCTGCGCGAGCAGCTGCGCATCGCCCGCGATGCCGGCCTGCCGGTCCTGACCCACGTGCGCCGTTCGCAAGACCAGGTGCTCAAGCACGCGCGCCAGATTCCCCCGCAAGGCGGCATCGCCCATGCCTTCAATGGCAGCGCGCAGCAGGCGCAAGCCTTTATCGACATCGGTTTCAAACTTGGTTTTGGCGGCGCCATGACCTTCACGCGCGCCCTGCAGATCCGGCGCCTGGCCGCGACACTGCCGCTCGAATCGATCGTCCTTGAAACCGATGCGCCGGATATTTCCCCCGCCTGGCTGCACCCGGGCCGCAACGGCCCGGAGCAGTTGCCCGCCATTGGTGCCGTGCTGGCCGAACTGCGCGGCATGGCGCCGGCGGCAGTGGCGGCGCAAACGGCCCTGAATGCGGCTGCCGTCATGCCGCGCCTGCAATCACTGATGTAGCGCAGGCTTTGCGCTAAATCCAAATGCAGGGCGGCGGGCAAGGGTTCAATGGACCGATGCGCTTTGCCGTTCTCTCTTTTGTCGTTGGTGTCTCGCTGCTGCAGGCCAGCGCCGAATTGCCGTCGCTTGCCTTCCTGTGCGTGGCGCTGGGCGCCTGCCTGTGCCTTGCGCTGGCCGGGCGCGGGCTGTGGCGCGCCATTCCCTGTGCCCTGATCTGCGGTTTTGCGTGGGCGGCTTTATTGGCCCACTTTGCACTGGCGCCGGAACTGGCCAAAGGCGACGAGGGGCGCGACGTGACCCTGGTCGGCACGATCGACAGTTTGCCGTTTGTGTTTGACGATGGCGTGCGCTTCAATTTCGCGGTCGAACAGGTAAAGGGCGCACCGTTCAAGATGCCGCCGCGCGTGAGCCTGGCCTGGTATGCAGGCTTTCGCAATGCGCGCCAGGAAGTCGGCGCCGTGCAGCCCGGCGAACGCTGGCAGCTCACGGTGCGTTTGCAGCGCCCGCACGGCAATGCCAATCCCTACGGCTTCGACTACGAAGTGTACTTGCTGGAGCAGGGCGTTCGCGCGACGGGCTATGTGCGGCCCGATGACGGCGCCAACCGGCGCCTCGATTCCTTTGTCTTCAGTTTCGGCAATGTCGTTGAGCGTTGCCGCGCTGCGCTGCGCGAACGCATCTTGCGTGCGTTGGCGGGCAAGCAGTATGCAGGCGTCATCGTGGCCCTGGTGGTGGGCGACCAGCGCGGTATCGAGCAGTCCGACTGGCGTATCTTCAACCGCACCGGCATCGGCCACCTCATTTCCATCTCCGGACTGCACATCACCATGGTGGCAGGGCTGTGCGCCTGGTGCGCTTCCGCGTTGTGGCGCCGCTCGCGCAGCCTGCCCCTGCGGCTGCCGGCGCAAAAGGTGGCCGCGCTCGCTGGCGCGGCCACGGCATTGCTGTATGTGCTGCTGGCCGGCTTCGGTGTGCCGGCGCAGCGTACGCTGTACATGCTGTGTGTCGTGGCGGTCGCGCTCTGGTATGGCCGCCTGACCAGCGTGTCCCATGTCTTGTGCGCCGCGCTTGGCGTGGTGGTGCTGCTCGATCCCTGGGCCGTGTTATGGCCTGGCTTCTGGCTGTCCTTTGGCGCCGTGGCGACGATCCTGTTTGCCAGTGTGGGCCGCGTCGGCGTGCCAAAAGGCTACTGGCGCGCGGCCCTGCATACGGGCGTGCGTACGCAATATGCCGTGACCGTGGGCCTGGTGCCGCTGACGATGCTCTTGTTTGCCCAGGTGTCGCTGGTAAGCCCGCTGGCCAATGCGATCGCCATTCCGCTGGTGAGCTTTGTGGTCACGCCGCTGGCACTGGTGGGCAGCGTGCTGCCGACATCCGTTCCCCTCCAGTTTGCCCATCTTTGCATTGAAGGCTTGGCCTGGTTGCTGACGCAGATGGCGGCGCTTCCCATGGCCACCTGGAATGCGCCGACGCCGGGCGCCTGGGTGTTTGCACTGGCGCTGGCCGGAACGCTCTGGATGCTGGCGCCGCGTGGCTGGCCGTTGCGCTGGATCGGCGTGGTTTCATGGCTGCCCTTGCTGGCG
>JAZJYP010000306.1:0-8099 GCA_040390345.1 Pseudomonadota bacterium
GGCGCTAGCGGCGGGGGGCGCTCCTTAGACTAGACGGTCCAGGCGCCGTCGGCGTAGACTTGCTCGGCGTCCAGGTAGACCGCGTCGGTGACGGCGAACACGTCCACGTGGTAGCGCGCATCCTTGCGCTTGAAGCCGGGCTTGGGATAGACGCCATGCTTGGCGCCGAGCGAGAGGTGGATGCCGCACATGCGCTCGTAGGTGCCGATATCGTTGACGCGCCGCTCGCGCGTGAAGGCGCGGTTCATGCCGAAGCCCAGCTCGCGCACCCACACTTCGCCTTCGTCGGCAGTGATGGTGGCGAGCAGGCGCGCGAATTCCGGCGTCGCGTCTTCGGCCGCGACCACGCGGCCTTTTTCAATGAGCAGGGTGATCGGCGCGTCGGGCCGGTTGACCAGGTAGGCCGTGTCGCCAAAGACGTGCACCTGCACGCGCCCGTTGACCGCTTCGAGGTCGAGCGCTTCGGTGAACACTTCGCCGATCGGGAACTGGCCGCCCACATTGTGCATGGCGCGGTAGTCGCCCACATTGAGCTTGGCCGGCTCGAGCGGCGAATCGAACACCAGCTCGCAGCCGCCGCCGCGCACCACGGCGCGGCTGGCGCTGTCGATGCGTTGTTTCAGCGCGTGGCCCACGCCGCGGTAATAGGCCGGGTCATAGGCCAGCGCCTCGATATAGTGTTCGCCCTGGGCGCCGGGCATGCGCGACAGGTGGACATGCTCGATCACTTTCAGGCCCAGCTTGAACAGCTCGACCCGGATGCGGAAACCGTCGAGGCGAAAATTGGTCGACTGCACCAGCACCACCAGCTCGCCCGCCTGCATGCGCGCGAAGGCGGCGCGCACGTGCTCCGGCGTCACGCTGTCGAAATCGACGAAGCTGGCCTTGGGCAGGTTGCGCCGGTAGCCTTCGGCCAGCGCGCGCGCCAGGCCCGTGCGCGTGTCGAACACCACCAGGGCCGGCGTGGCCGGGGCGTGTTCGAGGGCGATGCCCAGCACGTCGCGCAGGTGCGCGCCGGCGGCGTCGATGGCATGGTCGGGAAGGTCGGGACTGGGGACGGTACACATGCCCGTCATTATACGTGTTCTCCCGGGCAACATTTGAGCCGTCCGGCAACCATTCATCGTCCTATTTGTTGATCCCGTCGGTCCCGCACGGCAGTACGTCGGAAATCAAGCGGATTTTGCAGGCAGTTCCGCTATGATTTATTGATCGACCACCAAGATGAGACCATGACTTTTCAATGGGAAACCCCAGCCAGCACCTGGCTGGAAGACGAACACAGCGGCCAGTTCAGCCTGGCTGCCAGCAGCGGCCTGGGCCCGGCCCCGGCGCTGGCGCGCGCGCGCCTGCCCGACGTGGCGGCGCTGCTGGGCGCCTCGCTGCCGGCGTCTTGCCAGTGTTCGTCCATCTATCCCGAGGGTTTCGCCTTTTGCCCGCAGTGCGGGGCCGCGCTGGACCGGCGCGCCGGCCGCCACGACGATGACGCCGACTGGTTCGGCCCCTGGGCGGACCAGGGCTTGCCGCGCCATGTACCGCATGGCTTGCCGGTGACGGCGCTGGCGCTGGGCGAATCGCTCGAAGGGCGCCGCGCCGCCGCGCGCTGCGAGCGCACGATGCCGGTGCCGCCCAATGCCCGCTGCGTGTTCGCGGCGGCGCACTTCGGCTTCGCGGTGCAGCGCCTGCTGGCGCTCTCGCCCGGGCGCGGCGTGCTGCAGTACTGGGAACCGGTGGGCGAACAATGGCACGTGTTCCTGCCGGCCGATGGTGCCGCGCCGCTGCGCTTCGAAGGTGCCGACTACGCCTGGCTGCCGGTGCTGCATCCGCGCCGCGGCGAAGTGGCGCTGGTCCCGGCCACCACCGGCTTGCTGCGCCTGTGGATCGATCCTGTCAACGAAAGCTACCACACCGAGACCGCGCTGGACATGGCACCGGCAGCCAGTCCCGGCGCGGTGCGCCGCCACGTCGCCTGCCTGGTCGAGCAGGGCCGGCGCTTCTGGTGCGCCCATGCCGACCTTTCCGGCGCCCAGTTGTTCGATTGCGCCGCGCCGGCCACAGGCTGGTCGCGCCCCTTCTCCTACGACGGCCAGTTGGTGTGGCTGCACACGCTGGGCCGCCTGGCCTGGCAGCCGGGCGGGGCGCCCGCGTTCACGCCCTGGCCGGCCGGCTGGTCGCCACGGCTGGACTTCGGCGGCCCCACCCAGAGCCGCGACGGGCGCCTGTGGCTGGCCGGCCACGACGGCGGCGGCTACGCCTTTCTCGAATTGCTGGCCGGTGCGCCCGAGCGCATGCCCATCAGCGGTGCGCGGCTCGGCTTCGCCAACCTGCTGTTCCGGCGCGGCCATGCGGTGCTCGGTGAGCCGTGGGACGAAGCGAACGTCGAAGAACAGCACCAGGACGACGCGCTGGTGCTGCCCCTGCTGCGCAGCTATAACAATCACCGCACTGACGCGAGCGGCCTGGTGCTGCGCTTCCACGGCTGGACCGGCCGCGCCGAAGAGGCGCTGGGCGAACGGGCCATCGCCCGCACCACCATCGAATGGATAGGCAAGACCAATGTGGTACTCGACGAGGTGGCGCGCCTGGCCAGGCCGCAAGATTGCGTCCCGCTGGTGTACGACAAGACACTCTGGCTGCACCATCCGGACTGGAACCGGATGCGCGGCTGGCTCCTTGAGGAGATGCCATGAAGCGCTGCCTGCCGCTGTTGTTGCTGTTGCTCGCGCCCCTCGCCGGCGCGACCTCGCACGTGTTCCTGGTCCAGAACTCGGGCTGGATGGAGCCGTTCTACAGCGATCCCCACTCGCGCTTCAAGCCGCTGGTGGCCGAAGTGATAAAGGCCGCCGTGCAGCCGAAGGACTTGCTGGTGCTGGCCTCCTTCAACCAGAGCCTGCCCGGCGCGCCCTCGCCCAAGGCCCTGCTCTCGACCAATGCCGCCGGCCTGGCCGGCAAGCTCGATGGCGCACTGGCCCGCCTGACGGTGGCCGCCAAGCCCGGCGCCGCCACCCTGGCCGACACCGACTTGAACGAAGCGCTGGACGCGGCCATCAACAGCGCCCTCGGTGGCAAGGGCGGCCTGGTGTGGCTGTTGACGAACAACCGCAACAGCCCGAACAACGACTTGTCCACCGCACGGCGCAACCGCGACTTCTATGAGTTGATCCACCAGGGCACGGCCATCCGCAGCGCCTACGCCTATCCGATGTATATGCCGGTGCAAGGCAAGCAATACAGTGCCAATGGCCTGATGCTGTACGTGTTCGCTGTCGGCGAAGACGGCGCCCACCAGCTCGACGCGCTGATGGCCAGCACGCGCCTGGGCCACGTGCTCACCGAAGCGCCGGCCCGCCTCAAGCCGCTCGACCAGGACACCGTGCGCCTGGTGCCGGTGCGCGTGGAAGACGCGCCCGGCGTGACCTTCACCGTGGCGCCAGGCGGCATGCTGCAGGCGAACGTGGAATCGCAGGCGCGCACGCCGCAGGCGAAAATCGTCTGGAAGCTCGAGAACACGATTTACCCCTACACCATCACCCACGCGACCTTGGCCGCGCATTCGGTGCTGGGCGGCGAAGACAAGCCGATCATGCTCGACGGGAGCGACGTCAATGCGCTCGCGCCGGGCAAGGGCCAGCCGCTGCAGTCGCGCGTCGCGCTGCCGGTGGGCCAGGTGCCGGGCGACTGGTCGCTGGCCGCCCTCAAGGCCGCCGGTTCGGCCTATGTGCTGCCGGGGCGGATCGAGGTCGAACTGACGCAGCAGCAGCTGGAACTGTCGCAGGGCTTCCGCCAGCGCATGGCGGCGCTGTTCCCGGGCGACCCGCTGCCCGACATCTTCACGCCACCGGCGCGCATCAAGGCTTCGCGCGCCGTGCTGCCGATGGAGGTGCGCGTGCAGTTTGGCCTGGCGCCGCTGGCCACCTTGCTGGGCGCGGCCATTGCCCTGCTGGCCGCAGGCACTGCCGCTACGCTGGCCATGACGCGCCCGCGCAAGGCCTACCTCGTCGTCGACGGCGAAGCGCGCGTCATGCAGGCGCGCCTTGGCCACAGCGAACCGATTTACAACCGCGCCGGCCAGCAGGTCGCGCAGCTCAAGACCACCCTTTTCGGCCACCAGCTGACGGACCTGCGCGACGGCGCCCAGGTGCGCCTCGGCCGCTCATGACTTAACCGGAAGACCACCATGCCCGCTACCGCCGCCGACCCTGGCTTCAAGATCCCCAGCGCTTCGGCCGAAGCCGCCGCCTCCGCGCCAGCGGCCACGCTCGAAGTGGCGCCGCCGGCCGCCGCGCCCGTGACCGACACCTCGAGTCGTGACGCGGCCATCGGCAGCGTCGCCTTCGTGGTGCTGCTCCTGCTGTACTTCTTCGTGCGCAACGCTTACGTGCACCACCTGGTGGTCAAGCGCGTGGCGCCATCGTCGGCCGGCAGCGCCGGCTGGCTGCTGTATTCCGGCCTGGCCTTTTTCAGCGCGGCGATGGTGCTCGCGCTGGTCAATCCCGGCAAATTCCTCACCTTCGCCGTGTGCGCGCCCCTGGTCCTGGCCGGCCTGGCCGCCTCGGTAGCGGCCCTGCTGGTCGGTCGCCGCTAAGTCCCACTGGAGAACACCATGGCTGAATATTCCAGCATCGAAAAGAAAACCGATACCAAAGTCGACTTGCGCCCGACGCTCTTCATTGGCGCCGGCGGCACCGGCATGGAAGTGATGCTGCGCATCCGCCGCCGCATCCTCTCGGCCGTATGGAACCGCCGCAATCCGACCCGGGTCGACGTCATCGGCGAATTCCCGGTCGCGCGCTTCCTGCACTTTGACCTCGACAGCAATGCCATCATCGACGAAGGCAAGTCGCAGCGCACCGACCCCTGGTACGAACTGGTCAAGCTGGCCGACGACGAACGCCTGGTCGAGCCGCTCGACCTGCACCAGTACCACGAGTCCGACGACAGCCTGGCGCGCTTTCCGCTGATCGAATCGTGGATGCCGCTGCGGCCGAAAAAACTGCGCTCGCTGGGCATCGATCCGTCCAAGGGCGCAGGCCAGATCCGCGCGCTGGCACGCCTGTACCTGTTCGATAAATATCCGAAGCTGCGCGCGCGCATCCAGGGCGCCCTCAACTACCTGGGCAGCAATGCCGGCAACGAGCGCAAGGACAGCTACCAGCGCCTTGGCCTGCAGGTCGATACGTCCAAATTCCGCATCGTCGTCATCGCCTCCTGTGCCGGCGGCACCGGCGCCGGCAGCGCGATCGACCTGGGCTGGCTGGCCAAGGCCATCGCGCGCCAGCAGGTGGCCGACAGCCAGGTCGACCTGGTGATGCTGCTGCCATCGGGCTTCGCCAAGGCCAACAAGGAACGCACCGAGGCCAATGCCTACGCCACCTTGATGGAACTGGAAACGACCATGCGCGACATGCAGGCCCAGGTGCGCTGGATGGAACCGGACAGCCTGACGGGCCAGGGCGCGCCCTTCGACGACGTGTATTTCGTCGACACGGCCAACCTGGCCAACAAGGCCACCGACGACATCAAGGACGTCTACCAGATGGTGGCCGACACGCTCTTTGAAGATTTTGCTTCGGCCGATTTTGCCAACCGCAAGCGCTCGGTGGCCGTGAACCAGCAGCAGCACAAGCTGGGGCCCTACAATCCGCGCGTGCCCGAGCAGCGTTTTGGCGACATGCGCCTGTCCTACTCGAAGGTGTATTCGGCCTTTGGCCAGTCCGTGCTCGACACCCAGCAAAGCCTGCGCGAGGACATCCGCGCCTACGAGCTGGCGGGCCTGATGGTGAAAGCCTTCTTCGGCCTGGCCGGCAGCGATGGTGTTGCTGCGCGCCGCGCCAGTGACCTCGATCGCGACGCCTTCATGCGCGACCAGCTGGCCATGAGCGAGCGCGCCTTCGACACCTTCCCCGACTTCAAGAAGGGCACGGTGGACGTGGCGCCGTTCAAGGAATATGGCCTGACCGACCAGCTGTTGATGGACAAGGACCAGCGCTCGCTGCTCGAACGCGTCGAGAGCCGCGTGCAGTTCGAGATCGACCGCATCATGGGCGCCTACGACATCAAGGCCTGGCGCGAACGGGTGCAGGAACTGCTGCCCCAGCTCGAACGCGACGCCATCCGCGAAGCCGGCGCCAGCTTCGACACCAGCGAAGACCGCATCAAGCGCACCACCTTCGAGCTGACTGGCCAGTTGCAAACGAAGGCGCGCGCGCAGCTGTACGCGCTGCTGGACGACCGCAAGCAGGGCGGCCTGGAATTCGTGCTCTCGCTGCTCGAGCAAGTCAAGGCGCGCCTGGCCCAGCGCGACCTGGCCACATGCGAGCGCAATGGCCTGCGCTACCGCGCCGTGCGCGACGCGCTGCGCACGCGCCAGGTGGAGGAGTCGCTCAACCACCTGTCGCAGGCGGCCGGCAAATTGTTCGGCAAGGAGGCGCAGGCGCGCGAAGTGATGGTCCACCTCAAGCGCGACATCGCCGACTACCTGCGCTTCCACCTGCTCGCTGTCGCATCAAGCCAGGCCATTGAGGTCATGCGCGCCATGTCCACCTGGCTGGGCGAGGCGGCCGCGCCGGACGAACATGGCCAACCCGTCTGGAGCGGCATTGCCGGCGAATTCCAGGAAGGACGGCGCTGCGTGCAGTCCATGCTGAAAGCCGTCGACCAGCGCATCGACCAGTTGCGCGCCGACGCGCGCCACGAACACGCCACCTATATCAAGCTCGCCAACGACACCTTGCCGGAAGAAGTGAAGCTCACCGGCGACGTGCGCCAGTGGAGCGAGGAAGTGCTGCTCGAATTTGGCGGCTCCGCGCGCCTGTTCCCGCAGCTGGGCGAGGACAAGCTGCGTGCGACCTTGCTGCTCAAGCTGTTCCGCCGCGCCCAGGCGCAGCTGGCCACGCAGCAGCTGGGACAGGAGAGCGCGCCCGATCCGCTGCTCGAGAAACTGCTGGCCATGGCGCCGCCCGAACGCGCGCGCATTTTCGGCGAATGGATCAAGAGCGCCATGCCGTGGGTGAACGCGCGCTTCTCGGCCGAATTCACGCCCAATGGCGACCAGTTCAAATGCTTCATCGGCGTGGGCGACCCGCAGGCCTGGCGCCGCCTCGATGCCGAGATCAAGGCCGCCGTGCCAAGCGGCTCCTTCCACGGCGAGCTCGTCTCGATCGTCAACACCGGCGTGCCGGGACGTGCCGTCTGCTATGTCGAACTGTCCGGCTACCCGATGACGGTGCTGCGCGGCTTGCCCACCTGGCGCACCTCCTACCAGATCGAGAACCCAAAGATTCCGACCCACCTGCATTTCGATTCGACGCGTTTCCGCCATCCGATCGCGCCGTCGATGGATGAGCTGGGGCGCCTGGCCGACGATTACGAGTGGTTCCTGCAGGCGGTAGCGCTGGGCGTGTTGCGCCGCAAGAGCGACCTGTCCGAGCGCGAAGCGTCGTTCCAGCCGCGTGGCCAGTACCAGTTCGAGGTAGAGCAGGGCTCGGGCGAATGGCTCCAGATCGGCAATGAATTCGCGATCCGCTCGAACGGCCTGCCCGCCTATTACCGCGAACAGGTGATCGGCGCCGTGCAGGCGCGCCTGGCGCAGCTGGGACCGCGCCAGTTTGCCCTGCTGGCGGCGTTGATGCGCCACTTCCAGCACAAGGTCTACCAGCCGCGCCTGGAAGTCGATGAAACCGGTGCCGAACTGCCCTCGCCATCGCTGCCGAATATGGCGGCACGGCGCCTGGTGCTGGCGTGGACGCAGCGCGCCGGTCCTGCCGCGTCCGAGATCGACGCCGCGCTGGCCAACCTGGCGCAGTGGACCGACGTGGTGCCCAATTCGGCCAGCGACGCCTACCAGTGGGAAGTGCAGCACAGCGTGGACAAGCGCGCCATCCACGCCGGCTTCCTGGCCAGCGAGGCCAATGCGGCCATGGCCTTCGGGCCGGCGCCCGGCAAGGTCGCGCGCTTCAGGCTGTATGTGGACGGCGCCCAGCAAGGCCCGTTCGGGGAAGCGGAGCTGGCGCAGCGCGTGGCCGCGGGCAGCCTGGCGCGCACCACCCTGGTGTGGAATATGGACTGGCAACCGGGGCGCGACAAATGGCAGCAGGCCA
>JAZJYP010000306.1:8109-22844 GCA_040390345.1 Pseudomonadota bacterium
CGGTGCTGGGCCACCTGTTTGGCGCGGACATTCCCGATCCGGAGTAAGGCGTGCCTGTGACGGTCCATTGCATCAATCCCGCTTGTGCCAAGGGCATGCCGCGCAAGGTGCGCTTCTGCCCGTATTGCGGCACGCCGCAGCAGGCGCTGGCGGCGCCCGCACGGCCGGCGCCGGCTGTTCAGGAGGCACGCGCCGCCCCTGCGCCGCCAAGGCCCACGCCAGCGCCATTGCGCGCGCGGCCGGTCAGCGCGCCAGCGCAGCCCCGTCAAGCCGCCGCGCCGCTACCGCGCCAACGCTCGCGCCTGGGCTATTGGCTGCTTGCCCTGCTGGTGCTGGGACTGTTGTGGATGGCGGGGCGCCCGGACCGCCAGATCGAGGCGCGCGTCAACGCCGCCGTCGCCCTCACGCTCGACTGCAAGTTCAACGCCGCCCAGGCCGAACTGGCCGCCCTGAAAACGGCGCGCGCCAGCAAGGCCCAGCTCGAGCGCCTGCAAACGGCGATCGACAGCGCCGTGGGCACTTGCCCCAAGCCGGTCCGGCGGTCGCCACGACGACCCGCCGTTACAAATTCGCCACAATAAACGCATTGTTAATATTGCAATTTAACTTATAATAATTGCTATTAATGCGTTTGGAGAAAGCGATGAAATTTGCGATGACAGGCCTGCTGCTGGGACTCGTCTGCGGTGCCTCGTTCGCAGCCTCTGTGGAAACCGAGACCCGGGCGACGGCCGCGTATTACACCAGTGGGTACGACGGCGCCGAGTTGCGCCTGGCGGCCTACCGCTGCATCACGCCGGTGTTCCCCGCCGTGTCGATGACGACGGACAGCGTGCGCAAGGTTGAAAAGAGTGTCAAGGCCTGGCAGGCCTGCTATGGCCGATTCGCCCTCAAGCTCAATAACGTGCTCCCGGCGGGCAAAGCGATTCCCGACGACGTGGCCAAGGCCATGGGCCCGGACGACAAGGCCAAGGCCAAGGCGATGATGGAAAAGGTCTACGCCGAAATCGCCGCCGAAGCGCGCGACGAAGACGACAAGGTCAAGGCCGCGCAAAAAACCTGGCAGGGCGCGACCGACGCCTACGCCCACAGCCAGCAGCACGCCACCCACCGCGTGCCCGAGATGAAATAATCATTTGCCGGCAATGCGTGGGCGCCCGCGCCCACCCTACGATGGTTGCCCTGGCGTAGGGTGGGCGCGGGCGCCCACGCGTTTCATTCAAAGTTAAGGTCCACGATCGCCGGAGCCGCTGCCCAAGCTGGCGGATAGTGTCCAGATGCCACAAGCCGCTGCAAAGTCGAAAACGGCCAGTCGACCGCTTCTGTGACCTGACCGTGGTGCACCGGATTGTAATGAATGTAATCCATGTGCGCAGCGAAGTCCCTGTCATTTCGAATCTGATGTTCCCAAAAACGCCGTTGCCAGATTGTTGAGTCGCGGCGGCGTTTGCGGGTCTGCGGTGACTGAACGGCATACTGCGGGCAATCGCGCACGACCAGCCCCTTGATCCTGCTCCAGCGTATTGAATAGTCTTGGTCGTCGACTGGCAACGTCCAGATGCAGTGCAGGTGGTCCGGTAGCAAAACCCAGGCATCGATCGAAAATGGTCGGTTGGCGCGTACTGTATTGATGGCTCGGTGCAGTGCAAGGCGAATCGGGTCGTCGCACAGGATCATTCGTCGCTGGTAGGTGACGACTGTGAAGAAATAGCAGTTGCCTTGATGGGCGCGCCGATAGCAGGACATGGTGAACAGATCATGGCAACCGGACGCGCCAGCGCAATGCGATTGCTCAATCGTGCGCGACGCATGGGCGCAGGCGTCCCACGCTTGAAGCGTCACATGGTCGTCATCGTGATCGCGACGCCGGACAGGACGGCGTTGCCGGACAAGGGGTCGCGCAGGTTTTCGTCGAGCAGGGCGTTCAGGTTCACGCCCGGCCGCTCGGCCGCCACCCCCATCTGGGTACCGGGCAGGTTGTGGCCCCAGCCGTGCGGCAGGCTCACCACCCCTTCCATCATCTCGTCCGACACTTCCACCTGCACCGTGATCTGGCGCGCGCCGTTGGCCAGGCGCGCCATGCCGCCGTGAACGACGCCATGGCGCGCCGCGTCGTTCGGGTGCACCAGCGCCGTGCAGCGGTAGGCGCCCTTGGCCAGCACCGGCAGGTTGTGCATCCAGCTGTTGTTCGAGCGCAGCTGGCGCCGTCCGATGATCACCAGCGCGGGCGGCGCTTCGGCCATCTTGGCGCGCACGCGTTCGAGGTCGGCCAGCAGCAGCGCCGGCGCCATCTCCACTTTGCCCGAGGGCGTGCGCAGCGCTTCGGGAATCCGCTCGCCCATGGGGCCCAGGTCGATGCCCGATGGCGCGGCCTTGATCTTGGCCAGCGTCAGCCCGCCGGGATTGCGGCCGAACTGGTCGCCATAGGGGCCGCTGCGCAAGCCCAGGTCGAGCAGGCGTTCGGCGCCGCGCTGGGGAGCGAGTGCCGCCAGCACCGGTTCGGCGGCGGGGCCGACGGCCTTCTTCAATTCTTCCAGCAGGGCGGCGTCGTCGATGGCGTCGATGTCGGCATCCGGGCCCAGGCCTTTGACGATGGCGCCGATGCGCAGCATGCTTTCCCATTCGTCCGGCTGGCCCGGCGTGCGTGCCAGCACCGGGGCGCTGTAGCGCGCGTGGTTATGGTGCGAAAACTGGGTGAAGCTGACGTCGTAGTGCGCGTCTTCCAGCGGCGACAGGCCGGGCAGGATCACGTCGGCGTGGCGCGAGGTTTCGTTGAGGTAGATGTCGAGGCTGACCATGAAGTCGAGCTGGTCGAGCGCCGCCGCCAGGCGCGCGCCGTTCGGCGCCGACAGCACCGGATTGCCGGCGATGGTGATCAGGGCCCTGACTTGGCCGGGGCCGGGCGTGTCGATTTCTTCGGCCAGGCAGGTCAGGGGCAGTTCGCCCGCCACTTCCGCCGCGCCCGACACGCGCGAGCGATAGCGAGCGCTGACGACACCGCGCCCGCTGCCCGGTGCGCCGCGGGTGTTGGCGGCAAAGGCGGCGGCCTTGGGGAACATGGCGCCGCCTTCGCTGTCGAGGTGGCCGGTGAGGACATTGATCACGTCGATCAGCCAGGACGACAAGGTGCCGAATTCCTGGGTGCAGGTGCCGATGCGGCCATACAGCGCTGCGCGTTTGGTGCTGGCCAGCTGGCGCGCCAGCGCGCGGATGGTGGTGGCATCGATGCCGCAGCGCTGCGCCACCAGTTCGGGCGCATAGGGCGCGACGGCGCCTTGCACGGCGTCGACGCCGGTGACGTGTTCGGCGAGGCGTCCCAGATTGACCAGGCCTTCATCGAACAGTGCGTGCGCCATCCCGAGCAGGAAGTAGACGTCGGCACCGGGGCGGATGAAGTGGTGGGCATCGGCCACCTGCGCCGTCTCGGTGCGGCGCGGGTCGATGACGACGATCTGGCCGCCGCGCGCGCGCAGGGCACGGGCCTTGCCGCGGAAGTCGGGCACTGTCCACAGGCTGCCGTTCGAGACCATCGGGTTGGCGCCGACGATGATGAGGAAGTCGCTGCGTTCGATGTCCGGCACCGGCACCGACAGCCAGCTGCCGAACATCAGGCCCACCGACAGCATCTTCGGTACCTGGTCCACCGACGAGGCCGAGAACATTGAACGCGTGCCCAGCGCCTTGGCCAGGCGCGGGAAGTACAACAGCAGGCTCATTTTGTGGGCGACCGGGTTGCCCAGCACCGTGGCGATTGCGTCCGGCCCGTGGGCGGCAAGGATGGGTGGCAGGCGCTTGTCGATTTCGGCGTAGGCTTCTTCCCAGCTGGCGGGGACGAATTGGCCGTCGCGCTTGATCAGTGGCGTGCGCAGGCGGTCGGCGTCTTCGTGCAGGTCTTTCAGGCCGATCGCCTTGGGACAGAGGAAGCCTTTGGAAAAGACGTCGTGCTCGTCGGCGCGGATGCGCACGACGCGATCGCTGTCGATCTCCACGTCCAGCCCGCAGCAGGCCTCGCAGAAAGGGCAGATGCGTTTTGCGGTGTGCTCGGTCATGGCCTGGCCTTTTCAAAAAAGTGAACGCTCGTGCTATTGTCGGGACAAGCGGGGCCACTGTCAACCGGATTCTGGCGCCCCGGTGTATGCTGGCGTCAGTGTCAACCGACGAGGACAAGCATGAAAAAGACTGTATGGATCTGGATCGCCCTGGGCCTGGCTGCGGCGGGCTGCAACAAGCACGAACCGGTGGCGCCGCCGCCACCGCCGGCGCCAAAAGTGGACAACGTGGGCGACACCATTGCCAAGGACATCCACGGCAAGCTCGATAAGGCGACCGACGCGGGCAAGGCGGTCGAGCAGGCCGGCGCCGACCAGGCCGAGAAGATCAAGGCCGCGACCGAAGAAGCGCCAAAGAAGTAAGGTGGGCACGGGTGCCCACGCTTGAAGCCTCAAACGGCCGATAGTTTGGCCGTTTCGGCCGGGACCACGGTGGTTTCGGCCTTCGGTTCGGGCCAGCCGCCGAGCACGATCGACAGGTCGACGAAGCCGGCCCGCCAGGCCCGCTCCAGGTCCTGCTCGATCGCTTCCATCGAGGTCTGCTCGAAATTGGCGAAGCCGCGCACGCCATAGGCGCGGTTGCGCCCATGCGCCTTGGCCAGGTAGAGCGCCATGTCGACCAGGTTGACGGCGCGCTCCCACGGCAGCGGATGCTCGCCGGGCACCAGCGGGAACGGCGCAAAGCCGATCGACACATTGACCGAGATGCGGCTGTCCTGGTAATCGATGGTGTGCGCCGAGATGCCCGTCAACAGGCGGCGCGCGATCTCTTCGAGCGTCGAGCGCGGAATGGCGGGCAGGAAGGCGAGGAACTCCTCGCCGCCCCAGCGCACGATCATGTCGGTCTCGCGCAAGATGATGCGCAGGTTCTCGGCAATCATCTTGAGCACGGCGTCGCCGGCGGCATGGCCGTAGGTGTCGTTGACATGCTTGAAGTGGTCGACATCGAGCAGGAACAGGGCGCCCACCATTTCCTCGCCCGAGGTGCCGGCACCGCGCTTTTCCACCTGCAGGTGGCTGCGCATGAAGTCCTGGAAGTGGCGCCGGTTGTACAGGGCCGTGAGCGGGTCGCGCGAGCTTTGCGCCTTCAGTTCCAGGTTCTTCACTTCGAGCTGGGCGTTGGCCTGGCGCACCTTGCGGTATAACAGGCCGACGATCACCGAGGCGAGCGCAAACACCACCGCCAGCAGCCACCACACGCGCTGCTGCAGGCGGCGGTTGTCGATCTCGGTGGACTTGACCAGGTTTTCGCGCGAGAGCAGTTCGATCTGGCGCTGCTTTTTCTCGGTCTCGTACTTTTCCTGCAGCTCCCACATGGCCTTCTGGCGCTGTTTCTGGAACAGTTCATTCGAGATGGCGCGTTCGCGGTGGTAGGCCGCGACGGCGCCGGCCATGTCGCCGGCATGTTCGAGGGCGCTGCCGTATTCCATCAGGATCAGCTGCAGTTCCGGCTTGTCGCCCGATTTTTCGTAGAAGGCCATACCGAGCTCGAAGCTGCGCTTGCCTTCGGCGATGCGGCCCATGCCCAGGTAGGCTTCGCCGATATTGGCGCGCGCCGTCGCTTCGATGCTCTGGTCGTTGAGGCGCTGGGCCTCTTGAATGGCTTCGTTGGCGTAACTGAGCACGCGCGGATAGTCGCGCGCCTTCAGGTAGCTGTCCGACAGGTTGACCAGGGTGTTGGCGATCATCGCGTTGGCGCCGATCTGCCGTTCCAGCGCCAGCGCCGCCTGCAAGGCCTTGAGCGCGCGCACCGGCTGGTTGGTGTCGATCGAGAGCACGTATTCGGTGTTCTTCAGCGTGGCCATGCGCCCCGGCTTGTTGGCCGCTTCGGCCACGTGGGTCGCTTCGGCCAGCGCGTCGAAGCCCTTGTCGTAGTCCTTCATCTGGTCGCACAGGGCAGCCAGTGCGTTCAGTGCCGTCACCAGCGGAATCGGCTGGTTGTACTGGCGCGCCAGCGCCACCGCAGCCTGCAGCTTGGTCATCGCCGGCGGGAAGTTGCCTTCGTCGGCGTAGGACTGACCCGAGGAGATCGTGGCCAGGATGCGCAGCTGGGTGTCCTTGGTGGTGTTGGCGATCTTCTCCGCTTCCCAGGCCAGGGCGTGCGAGGTTTTCAGGTCGGTGTTGGCGAAGCTGGCGTAGGCGCGCGCCAGCAAGCCCTTGGCGATGGCTACCTGGTCCTGCTGCGCCTGGCCGAAGGCATACAGTTCCTCGGCCAGCGCCATCGCTTCTTTTTTCTGGCCGCTACCCAGGCGCGCCATCGACAGGATCGACAGGAATTCGGCCTTGGTCGCCACCGGCGCGGCGCGCGATTCGCGCTCGAGCGGCAGCAGCATGGCCAGCGCCTTTTCCGGCACGAAGCGTCCCACCTCGCGGATTTCGGCGATGCGGTTATCGAGCGCCGACTGGGCGAAGGCGAGCGGCCAGGACAGGCAAAGCGCCGCCACAAGCACGCGCATGCTGCGTCCCGGCGAACCTTCGAAGTACCCTGCCAACATCCTGTCCCTTGTCTGTCGAATGCGTTCCCTGTGCGGGAATTCTGCGATTAATTATATTCTTGTTGCAGCGCGGAAAGATCATATTTTGCGGAGAATGCCACCAAATCTCACGGTATTTTTATGCGCCCGGGCTAAAACATTTCCTGTTTGTCTAGTTCTGTTGGGCGCCCACCACGCCGCCTTTTGCCGCCTGTCCGCCAAAACCGGCCTTTCGTCACATTTCGCATGCAGGCTGCCCGTCCAGTGCATACAGTGGCGCCATGCTGTCACCGGATCCCAACACAAGGAAAGCTATGCTCGAAATTCGCGAAGTCGTAAAAACCTTTGGCAAAGACGTCACCGCCGTCGACGGCGTCTCGCTGACATTGGAGCGCGGCGTGGTGGGCCTGATCGGCCACAACGGCGCCGGCAAGACCACCTTGATGCAAATGATCGCCACGCTCACCCGTCCCACGCGCGGCCAGATCCTGTTTGACGGCGTCGACGTCACTGCCAGGCCGGACGCGATCCGGCGCCGCCTCGGCTTCCTGCCGCAGGACTTTGGTGTCTATCCCAACCTGACGGCGCTCGAATTCATGCAGTACTTCGCCGCCCTCAAAGGCGTGCGCGACCCGGCCCGCATCCGCCGCCTGCTCGAACTGGTCAACCTGCACGACCATGCGCACCGCCCGGCGGCCGGTTTTTCGGGCGGCATGCGGCGCCGCCTCGGCATCGCCCAGGCGTTGCTCAACGACCCGGACATCCTGATCGTCGACGAGCCCACCGCCGGCCTCGATCCAGAAGAGCGCCTGCGTTTTCGCAACCTGCTCGGTGAACTCGGTTTCAACAAGCTGGTCATCATGTCGACCCACATCGTCTCCGATGTCGAGACGGTAGCCAGCGAACTGGCCATCATGAAGGGCGGCAAGCTGATCGCCTTCGAGACGCCCGCGTCGATGCTCGGCAACGCGCGCGGCCAGGTCTGGTCGGCCAGCGTCGACGCCGCCGACTACGACGCGCTGCGCGCTCGCGTGCACGTGCTGCAGGCCCAGCACAACGGCGCGCAGATCAAGCTGCGCATCGCCCATCCGCATATTCCCTGCGTGGGCGCCGTGCTGGCCGAACCAAGCCTGGAAGAGGCGCTGATGGCCCAGCGCTATGCCGCCCTGGAGCTGGCAGCATGATTGCGCACATCGTCAAGGCGCTGGCGCTCAATGAGGTGCGGCTGCGCATGCGCCGCGTCTCCACCATCGTGGCCCTGCTGGCCGTGGTGGCCATCAGCTGGCTGATGATCGTCGACCCGGCCACGGGCGAATCGATGATGGTGGTCGACAAGACTCGTGTGATCTACAACAGCGCCGCGCTGGCCGTTGGCAGTGCCACGCTCGCCTCGATCCTGTTTGGCCTGGGTGGCTTTTATCTGGTGCGCGGGCGTATCGCCGAAGACCTGCGTAGCGGCGTGGGCAGTGTGATCGGCGCCACGCCGGTCGGCAATGCGCTGTTCCTGGTGAGCCGCTGGGTGGGCGGCGTCGCCTACCTGGGCGCGCTGATGTTCACCTTCATGGCCACCATCATCTGCCTGCACCTGCTGCGCGGTGAAGGACCGGTGCAGTTGTGGGTGTACCTGCAAACCTACTGCCTGGTGCTGGTGCCGATCATCTTCTTCGCGGTCAGCTGCGCGATCCTGTTCGACGGTGTGGCGCCTTTGATGGGCAAGGGCGGCGACGTCCTGTACTTCATTCTCTGGATGGCCCAGCTGTCGATGATGTCGATGGTGGAAAAGGCCGCGACGGCGGGCTTGACGCCCTGGTTCCTGCTCGATTTTGGCGGCATGGTCATCGCGATGTTCAACCTGCAGAATATCGTCCACCTGACCAGTTTCGCGATCGGCTCGAGCCCCTTCGATCCGGCGCTCGCGCCCATCGTCATGCCCGATACCATCTGGACGGTCGAGACGGTGCTGATGCGCCTGGCCACGGCCGTCCTGGCCTTGCTGCCGCTGCTGCCGGCCATCGCCTTGTTCCACCGTTTTTCGCCCGACCGTGTCAAAGCGTCGCGGGCCCGCGCCCGCCGCTCGCCGCTGGCCTTGCTCAATGGCTGGCTGCGGCCCCTTGGACGGCTGGTGCACCCCCTGCTGCGCCTGGCGACAGTGCTGCCTGGCCTGGCCGGACAAGTGCTGGCCGATGTGGCGCTGGCACTGATGGCCGCACCGTCGGCGATCCTCGGCGTGCTGGTGGCACTGGTGGCCGGTTTGGCCACGCCGCGCGCCGATCTCGCTGGCGTACTCACTGTGGCGGTCGCTTTCTGGGGCGTGTTCGTGGCCGACCTCAGTACGCGGGACTTCCAGGCCGATACTGAAGGACTGACCGGTGCCGTGCCGGGCGGGATCGACCAGCGTTATGCGCGCCAGCTCGGTGCAGCTGTACTGCTCGGTTTCCTGTTCACTGGCATGGTGGCCGTGCGCTGGATGGCGTTCGATCCGCTGCGCGCAGGCGCACTGGTCGCTGGCGTGCTGGCGCTGGCCTCGCTGGCGACGCTGCTCGGGCGTTTGACACACACCTCGCGCACCTTTGTATCGCTGTTCCTGTTCGCGCTGTATGTCGCCGTGAATGCGGTGAAGGTGCCGCTGGTCGATGCCGTCGGCTTCAACGGCGTGGCCAACGTCCAGAGCACGCTGGCCTATGCAGCGGTGGCGCTGGCGGCAGCCTTGATGGGCTACATCTGGAATAGCCGGCAGGCACATTAGCCGGTGCAAAAGGCAACAAGCAGGATCCGGAAAATCGGGGACAGACCCTAAGCGCAGCGCTTAGGGTCTGTCCCCGATCATCCTAGGCGGCCAAGAGCTGCGGCGCGCGCCGAAGCTTGGCTGGGCGCATTGGCGTGGCGGGGCTGTCCTTCAAGTGGAAGATGCTGACCGCCTGGGACAGCGCCCGGGCCTGATCCTGCAGGCTTTCGGCCGCGGCAGCGGCCTGTTCCACCAGTGCGGCGTTTTGCTGCGTCATCGCGTCCATCTGGGTGACCGCCTCATTGACCTCGGCGATGCCGGCGCTTTGTTCCTGGCTGGCCTGGGTAATATCGGTCATGATGTCTGCCACCTTTTGCACCGACGTGACGATCAGCGCCATGGTCGAACCGGCGTCGTCGACGAGTTTGGCGCCGGTGTCGACACGCGCCACAGAGTCGCCGATCAGCGATTTGATTTCCTTGGCGGCGGCGGCACTGCGCTGGGCCAGGTTGCGCACTTCGGAAGCGACGACGGCAAAGCCGCGCCCCTGTTCACCGGCACGCGCCGCTTCCACGGCGGCGTTGAGCGCGAGGATATTGGTCTGGAAGGCGATGCCGTCGATGACGCCGATGATGTCGACGATCTTGCCCGAGCTCTCCTTGATTGCCCCCATGGTGCTGACCACCTGTGCCACCACGGCGCCGCCTTGCTGGGCTACCCCGGCCGCATGGGCGGCCAGCTGGTTCGCTTCACTGGCATTGCTGGCATTCTGTTTGACGGTGTGGGTCAGCGTTTCCATCGAACTGGCGGTCTCTTCCAGCGAACTGGCCTGCGATTCGGTGCGCGACGACAGGTCGGCATTGCCCTGGGCGATTTCGTGGGTGGCCACGCTCATGTCGTCGGTGCTCTTGCGGATATTGCCGATCATCGTGGCCAGGTTGGCATTGATCGTGTTCATCGCTTTCATCAGGTGGCCCACTTCGTCGTCGCGTTCGACCAGCACGTCCTCGGTCAGGTCGCCGGCGGCGATGCGGCGCGCCGTGGCAATGGCATGTTCCAGGCCATCCTTGATGTAATGGTAGACGAAGAACAGCGCGCCAAGGGTGACGCAGACCTGCAATGCTAGCACGATCACGGCCGACCAGTAAGCGGTGCGCGCGCCCGTTTCGGCACCGTGCACGGCATCCCCGGTACGCTGGTCGAGCAGGACGAGAAATTCGTTCAGGGGCTTCATGATCTTGGCCTTGTTCTTGTGGTAGGTGGCGTCGTGCATGATGCGGCGCGCCATTTCAAGATCAGGCTCGCCCTGCTTGGTGAACTTGCCGGTACCGTCGTCGAACAGGCCCTTGACGGCATTCATGGCGATTACCTCGGTCTTGACCAGGTCGTCGGAATTGCCCTGGGCTTCCTTCAGCTTGGCGAATTCGGCGTCGGAAAAGCCGGCCCTGCGCATCAGGTCTGCCAGCGCGATGGTGGGGCCGTCGGCGTTGGGCTTGCCGGCACCGGCGGCGACGAAGTCCCAGTAGATGCGTTCATAGTGGAGAGGCCGCGCTTTGGCGCCGTTGCGGATGGCGAGGATGTCCATGTACTGGCGTTCATAGGCAGGGTCGCCTGACACCACATAGGTGCGCGCCAGGCGCGTCAGGTCGTCGGAACTCTGGCGCAGTTCGTCGGCCAGCAGGTAGGACTCGTAGCGCAACTCGCTGGCGCGCGAAGAGGCCGACTGCTTGGCCGAGACCTGTTCGAGCGCCCATTGCGAGGCCAGGGCCAGCATCAGGCTGATAGCGAACATCAGAATGAAGATGTTGCGGATGGAGAGTTTGCTGCGCATGGCGGCCTCCGTGTCGTCGATATTTCACTATAGGACGCTCAGGCGCAGCCGTAACTTGTACTTTGGTGCAGTGTGGTGGTCAGGCCGCGAGCTGCTGGAGCAGGTACAGGCGCTGGTACAGGCCACCTTCGATACCCATCAGCGCTTCATGCTTGCCACTTTCGGTGATGCGCCCGTGGTTGAGCACGACAATGCGGTCGGCTGCGCGGATGGTCGAGAGGCGGTGCGCGATGGCGATGATGGTCACGCGTCCGCGCAATTCGTCCAGCGCCACCTGCACGATCTGCTCGGTGGCGCTGTCGATGTGCGAAGTCGCCTCGTCGAGCAGCAGGATGCGCGGCTGGCCGGCCAGTGCCCGGGCAATGGCAATCAGCTGCTTCTGGCCCGTCGACAGGCGCGAACCGGCTTCGCCAAGCTGGGTCTGGTAACCGTGTTCCATCGCCGCGATGAAGTCGTGCGCATGGGCCGCACGCGCCGCCGCCTCGATGGCGTCGTCACTCAAGCCACGGCCCATGTCGATGTTTTCCCGTGCCGACGCCGCCAGCAGGAACGGGTCTTGCGGCACCAGGCCAACGTCGGCGCGAAAGCGCGCGTTGCCGATGCTGGCCAAGGCCTGGCCGTTGATCTCGATCGCGCCGGGACGCGCCGGGTAGTAGCGCAGCAGCAGCGAGAGCAAGGTGGACTTGCCGCTACCGGTATGGCCGACAATGCCAAAGAAGGCGCCTTGCGGGATCTCCAGCTCGAGCTGGTGCAGCACGTCTTCGCCGGGATGGTAGGCGAAGGTGAGGTCGCGGATGCGCACGGCCGCTGCGTCGCCTGTCGCTGCCAGGCCTGCCTGCGGCGCGTTGGCGTGTTCCGGTGCGGCCGGCTCGTCGAGCAGCGTGGCCACGCGCGCGGTGGCCACCACTGCCTGCTGCAGGCCGGAGAACTGCAGCGTGATCTGGATCAGCGGCTCGATCACGCGGGCGATATAGCTGATGAAGGCGTACAGCACGCCCACTTCGACAGCACTCATCGCGCGCTGGCCAAAGCTGTAAATGACAATGGCCAGCAGCAGTACATTGAGCATGTCCAGCGCGGGCCGCAGCAGGAAGGCGTTGGCGCGCAATTCGGCCAGGCGAGCACGGTAATGGGCGTCGTTGGTGGCGCCAAAGCGCGCGGCAAAGCGCGTGTGCGCGTTGTTCGCCTGCAGCACGCTCATGCCGCCGATCGATTCGGCCATCTGGCCATTGATGTCGCTGCGCAGGGCGCGGGCGCGCGTGACGGCCGGGGCGGAGAGGCGCTGGTACAGCCACACGATGGCCAGCACCGCCGGTACCAGGGCCAGCACGATAAGCATCAGGTGCCAGTCCAGCCAAGCCATCGCGGCCGTGGTGCCAAGCAGGACGATGCCGCTGTCGAGCATGACGAACAGCACCTGGATGTACAGTCCCTTGACCGCTTCGGTGTCGTTGGTGACGCGCGAGATAAGCTGGCCCGTCATGGCGCGGTCGAAGAAGGCCATCGGCAGGCGCAGCACATGGCCATACACCGATTCGCGCAGGCGCTGCACGGCGCGCATGGCCAGGCCGGACAGGCGCACCAGCTGCAGGTAGCGCAGCGTCGTCGCCGCCCAGCCGGCCACCAGCGCACCGCCGAGCAGGCCCGCCATGCGCGGCAGGTCGAGCTGGCGCGGCAGCAGGTGTTCGTCGATCAGGGCCTTGCCCAGGATGGGACCGAGCACTTCGAGGCCGGCCGCCACCAGCAGCCAGGCGATAGCCCAGACCAGGTGGTCGCGGTCCGGTTCGGCGGCGCGGCGCAGCAGGCCGATGGCGCGCCAGGTTTGCCGGTCAGGTCGCATCGAGGCTGGCCTCCAGTTGCTGGTAGCGCCACTGGCTGGCATACCAGCCGCCTTGCGCGAGCAGGGACGCGTGGGTACCCGATTCGGCGATGCGGCCCTCGCGCAGCACGATGATCTGGTCCGCATCGATCACCGACGAGAGACGGTGGCTGGCGATGATGGCGCTGCACTCGGGCCGCGCGCGGCGCAGTTCGCCCAGGTGCGCGAGGATGCGCGTTTCGGTGCCGGTGTCGACCGCCGAGAGCGCGTCGTCAAGCAGCAGCAGGGTCGATTCGGCCAGCAGCGAGCGGGCGATGGCCACGCGCTGGCGCTGTCCGCCCGAGAGCGTGATGCCGCGTTCGCCGACCATGGTCTCGTAAGCTTGCGGGAAGCGCCGGATATCGTCGTCGATGGCGGCCATGCCGGCGGCGTGTTCGATTTGCGCGCATGTGGCATCGGGCCGGGCCAGCGCGATATTGTCGGCAATCGAGGCCGAGAACAGGAAGGACTCCTGCGGCACCCAGCTGATGGCCGCGCGCAGCGCCGCCAGCGTATAGGCGTCGACCTCTTCGCCGCACCACTGTACGCTGCCCTGCTGCGGCGTGACCTGGCGCTGCAGCACGCGCAGCAAGGTCGACTTGCCGCAGCCGGTGGGCCCGACCAGGCCGAGTACCTGGCCCGGTTGCAGGACCAGCGAGATGTCCGACAGCGCCGGCAGTACCTGGCCGGGATAGGAGTAGCTGACATGGGCCAGTTCCAGCGCGCCCTTGCCGACCTGGGGTATGTCACCGTGGTCGTCGACCGACAGCGGGGCATCGAGCAGGGGCTGCAAGCGCGCCAAGGCCGCGCGACCGCGCTCGATCAGGGCCAGCACCCAGCCGGCGGCAAACATCGGCCAGATCAGCTGGCCCAGGTACATGGTGAAACTGGTGAGCGCGCCGATCGTCATCTGGCCCTGCCACACCAGGTAGCCGCCCAGGCCGAGCGTGAGTGCGCTCGCCGCCGACAGGGTCAGGCCCACGGCCGGCTCATAGGCCGCTTCCCAGTTTTGCGCCGACAGGCTGGCGCGCGCCGCGTGGGCCGCCAGGTCCCCGAACTGCGCCGCACTGCGCTGCTCCAGCCCCAGCGCGCGCACGGTGCGCACGCCGGCCAGGGTTTCCTGTACATGGTCGTTGAGGGCCGAGAAGCGCTTGAGCGCATCGGTGGACGCCGTGTGGATATGGCTGGAGATGCGCCAGAAGGCCAGCGCCATCAGCGGGAAAGGCAGCAGGGCAACTGCCGCCAGGCGCCAGTCCACGCCCAGCACCATGATGCCAAGCACCATGGCCAGCGTGAGCGTGCCGTCAAAGCCGGCCAGCATCGCTTCGCCGGCGGCCATTTCGATGGCATCGATATCGTTGGTGGCCAGCGCCATCAGGTCGCCGGTGCGCTGCTGTTGATAAAAGCCCGGACCCTGCACGCACAGGCGCGCATACAGGTCGGTGCGCAGCTGCACGCCGAGGCGGTAGGCCGCAGCGAACAGTTGCAGGCGCCAGCCCACGCGCAGCGCGTAGATGGCCAGGCCGATGGCCAGCAGGACGGCCAGTTCCTGCAGCAGGGCCGGGCCAGCGAGGTGATGGGCGGCGAGGCCGTCGATCATCGCGCCGACCTTGCGCGGGATCCAGACGGTGAGGGCCGCAATGCCGAACAACATCAGCGCCGATGCCGCATATGCACGCCAATGCTGGCGCACGAAGGCGCCAATCAGCCTTGATAGAGTCATGCCCGTCCCTTGTACGCGGCCCAAAAAAATAGCGAGCCGAAGCCCGCTAATTTACCGCATTTTCACTTCGGGGTC
>JAZJYP010000307.1:0-2562 GCA_040390345.1 Pseudomonadota bacterium
GAATCCAACTTGCTATGTTGAATTCATTGAAATCATAATACAAGGGTGGGTCAGCACGAAGTGCGTCACCCACCAAGGGCGGCCACCGCCACCTGCTACAATACGTCCATATCAATACCACGAGAACCAATTCCCGATATGCGTCGTCCATCCAAAGATTCGTCCCACAAGTTGTCCACCGAAGCCCAGCGTCTGGTCAGCATCGCCCAAGCGATCGTCCAGGCAGCGAGCCGCATCGAGGAACGGGCATGGGAAAAGCACCTGGATACGCATCTTCAGAAGCTGCTGAAGTCGAACCACCAGGACACCGTCGACAACACCCTCAACGCCCTGTTCAAGGAAGACCTGAACGCCTACGACGTGCTGATGGAAGGCGTCGAAGCGGTCAGCGAATCGTCCTACCTGGTCGAGCTGGAAGACGGCACCGAGAAGCGCTACCAGGCGCTGCTGGTGGCCGCGCCGATCCTCGCGTGGACGCGCTTCTCGATCGCCTCGGGCACGATTCCCGGCGAACTGCTCACGACCCTGTCGGCCCACTTCTCGGCCCACCTGCTGGCCGACGGCACGAAAATGTCGATGGCGCCGACCCTGTTCGCGATCGACCAGCTGCCGCGCAGCCACGCCGAAACCTACACGATGACGCACAAGCTGGCGCAGGCGGCCTACAAGGGCGTGCCCCTGAAGCCGATCGCCAAAGCGCCCGAAACGGCGCCCTTCCTGGCCGATACGCGCTACCTGCTGGTGGCCGTGGTGGCCGAAGCGGGTGCACCGATCTTCCGCTGGCAGGAAGCGGCGCACCTGTCGAACTTCATGGGCGAGCGCGCCAATGCGCTCGAAGCCTGGCGCAAGCAGGCCACCGACAATGTTGCGCGCCTGCTGCCTGGCTGCGGTATCGAACTGCTGCTGCCGGAAGCTTATTACGTGGCCTGCCGCGAAGCCGACAAGCTGATTCGCCCGGTCTCGATCCGCGCCGCGGTGCACTACCTGACCAATACCCTGGGCGTGGAACCGTCCGAGCTGCGCGCCGTCATCGGCGGCTTCGGCGAAGAGACGGCCGACGGCCAGATCGACGAATACCGCGTCGCCTTCACGATGCGCCAGACCAATGACGTCATCTACGGCATCGTGTGGCCGCTGTATGGCCAGGAAGACGAAGACGGCACCCCCGTCGAAGGCCTGATCCACGCCGGCATTCCCGGTGTCGAGGCCCAGAAGGCGCCATTGGAAGACATCATCGGCCACCTCAACAGCGCCGGCATCACCCATATCAAGCGCCACGGCGAACGCTTCGACGCCGAGTACTGCGACGACTGCGGCGCGCCCTACTTCGCCGATCCCTTGGGCGAACTGGTGCACGCCGAAATGCCGGAAGACGCCCCGGCGGGCAACGAACACTTCCACTGACGAACAACGCCCCGCATGCCGGGGCGTTTTTTTTGCGGGGTATCCGATGGACCAGCACACACCGATTCCGCGCCCCGCCGATGAAGCCGAACGGCTCGAAGCGCTGCGCCGTTTTGCCCAGCTCGACTCTCCACCCGACGCCGATTTCGACTTCCTCACCGAGATGGCCGCCGCCGTGTGCGGCGCGCCCTGCTCCTTCGTGTCCCTGGTTGACGCCGAGCGGGTCTGGTACAAGTCCGCCTTTGGCAAGGACGTGGCCGAGACCCCGCGCGACGACGACTACTGTTCCTGGGCCATCCTCGAACAGGAGCGCCTTCACATTTCCGACCTGCGCAAGGACCCGCGCACGGCCAATATGGAACTGACCACGGGCCCGGCGCAATACCGCATGTACAGCGGCGCCAACCTGGTCACCTCGGACGGCCACCATATCGGCACCCTGTGTGTGTTGGACCATAGCGCGCGCACCCTGCGCGGCGAGCAGCTTGCCCTGCTCGACCGGCTGGCGCGCCAGGTCATGAACCTGATCGAACTGCGCGCCAAGAGCCGCGCACTGGAACTGGCTTACGCGCGCATGGAAAAGCTGGCCACCTTCGACGAGTTGACGGGCCTGTTGAACCGGCGCGCCCTGCTCGCGCGGCTGCACGACGAAGTGCAGCGTTGCCGCCGCCAGGGCAGCGAGCTGTCGGTGGTGATGATCGACCTCGACCACTTCAAACAGGTCAACGACACCCACGGGCACCAGACCGGCGACGCCGTGCTGCGTGGCGTGGGCGCCCTGCTGCGTTCGCGCATCCGCGTCACCGACAGCGCCGGGCGCTACGGCGGCGAAGAACTGTGCCTGCTGCTACCGGGCACCGGCGTGGCCGCTGCCGCCCTGCTGGCCGACAAGCTGCGCCGCGCCGTGGCCGACACCGTCTTCCGCTGTGGCGAGGCGCAGGTGCAGGTGACGGCCAGTTTTGGCATCGCCGCCTATCACGCCGAACATGCGCCGGTGGCCGAACGCCTGATCGAAGCGGCCGACCTGACCCTGTTCCGCGCCAAGCACGGCGGGCGCAACCGGGTCGAACTGCACGCGCCCATGGCCTGAAGCAGCGCCAACGTCGGGGTCACATCTGACATTCGGACATTGCTTGACAACCGGGGTCAGACCACGAT
>JAZJYP010000308.1:0-10413 GCA_040390345.1 Pseudomonadota bacterium
GTCGCCGCGCACGGTGGTCTTGTAGTCCATCAGGCCCAGGCCCGTCAACGCGACGATGACGATCTTGTTCTGCAGCGTGGCCGGGTCCAGCTTGCCCGTCATCAGGTCCAGCGCCGAGACATAGCGCGCCGGCGTGGGCAGGGAATAATGGGCCCACACGCTGCCATTGGGCAGGGTCGGCACGGTCAGGTCGCCCACCGCGACGCTGGAAATGCCGTCCGGGCCGACATTGACGTCCACCCGCGTGGCGCCCGTGGCCACGCGCAGCAACTCCATTGACAGGGTCGGCATCAGGGTGTCGCCGATGGCGCCCACCAGCGGCACGCGCCGCACCAGGCCTTTTTCCAGGTCGGCCGAGAGCAGGGCCTGGCCTTTGGACGAAGCCTGCATGACCGGCAGGCTGGCCAGCGCCTGGGGATAGCGGCGCACAAAAGGCATGGCCTTTGCGCCATGCGACTGGACGGGCCAGGCACGCACCGCGTCGGTGGTGCCGGAGGTGGGCACGTCGAAGCCGGCCAGGCCCAGCACCATCGGCGCGCGCCGCATGCTCGCCGAGAGCACATCGTCGTAAGGCGCCAGCGTGCGCAGCGAGGCGGCCAGCTTGTCGTCGCCGGCCGGCAGGCGCCTGGCCAGCGCTTCGGGCGAGGTGGTGTCGGCCTCGGGCATGATGATATCGAGGCCGATGGCCAGCGGCTGCTGGGCATTGGCCAGGTCGATCAGTTCGGCCAGGCGGGTGCGCGGCCAGGGCCACTGGCCATAGCGCTTGAGCGCCGCCTCGTCGATGCCGATGATTTCCACCGGCCCTGACGCGCGCGTGCGCGGCATGAACATCTGGTAGGCGTCGAACAGCGCCAGGCGCAGCTGCGGCATGGGCCCGTCGCCCGGCATGGCCAGGCCGGCCGCCAGCAGCAGCGACAGGAAGAAGGCGAAGGGGCGGCCCTGCCCCGCGCGCACGCGGCCCAGGCCAGTGATGAGCAGGCGGCGCAGCATGGGCGCTTAGAGCGCGATTTCCAAGCCGTCGTAGGCCGAAGAAATCTCGAGCGCGGCCTCGCCCGTGATCTCGGCATACCGGCGCGTCTCCTTGAGCACGCGGGCAATCTGCGCATCGTCGTAGATCGGCTCATGGTGGAACAGGCACAGGTGCCTGGCATTGGCCAGCTGGCACAGCTCCACGCCCACCACATTGCTCGAATGGCCCCAGTCGGCCTTGACCGAAATGGAGTCGGCCAGCGAATACATGGCATCAAAAATGACCAGGTCCGCATCGCGGAAGAATTCAACGAAGGACGCGCGCGCCGCCTGGTCTTCGAGCTTGTGTTCGGAATCGGTCGTGTAGACCATGCTGCGCCCGCCATGCTCGAGGCGGTAGCCGTAGGAGTCGCCCGCATGCAGCTGCAGCTTGGCCGTCACCGTCAGGCCGTTGATCTCGATCGGCGCGCCCGGGCTCAGGGTGCGAAATTCGATCTTCGCGCCCAGCTGGTCAAAGCCGACCGGGAAGCTGATCGGCTCCTGCTGGCGGCGCAAGGCTGTCTCGAGCTGCGCGTGGCAGCCGTAGATGATGATGTGGTTGCCCGGGATATAGGCCGGCGTGAAGAACGGGAACCCCATGATGTGGTCCCAGTGCAGGTGCGACATGAAGATATGGTAGGTCTGGCCCTTGCCGGCACCGTAGCGCGCCAGCTTGGCGCCGCCGAGCGGGCGCAGGCCGCTGCCCATGTCGAGGATCACATGTTCATGCACCGTCTCCGGATCCCACACTTCCACTTCCACACAGCTCGAATGGCCGCCGTAGGTGCCGCTGATGTCGAAACCGAGGTCGTGGTCGACGTAGGCGGCGATCTTGTCAGCGCTGTCGAGGCGCTTGTCGATCGCCCCTTCGAGCGCGGCGACGATCTTGGCGCGGATCTGCTTGTGGGTCAGCGCCACCGGCAGCGAGCCGCGGGCGCCCCAGATGCGCGCTTTCATGCTGCGCTGCCCATGCTGGCCAGGGCCGCGGCGCGGTCCGGGAAAATCTCGAACAGCATGTCGAAGCGGCTGATCTTGAACACTTCAAGCACCAGGGGCGTCAACGCCGCCAGCACCATGCGCCCGCCCTGGGCTTTGACCTGCTTGATGGCGATCATCAGGGCGCGCAAACCGATGCTGCTGATGTAGGTGATGCCGGAACAATCAAGCACCAGGCCGGCGCCAGCGCTGGTGCAAGCGTCAAGGAAGGGGTCCAGCGCGACCTTGAAAGCGTCGGCATGGGTGTGGTCGATACGGCCGGCTGGCGACAACACTGTCGTCGTGCCCGCGGTGTACGGCTGGAAATCCATAAGCTGTCCTGCTTCTTTCGGCAATGAGTTGCCTAAAGTGTAGCAAATTACCGCAGGCGCCAGTGCAATAATTGCATCGTTGCCGCTACACCGGCCCGGCCCAGGACTTCAACTCCTCCAGCTCCTCGATCAGCTGGGCGAAACGCGGATGGTTGGGCGTGACCTTATCGATGCGCATGAGCACCTGGCGCGCCTCGCCGGCCAGTTCGGCGTCGTAACCCACCTGGCGCAGGTGGGTGATGATCACCTGGGCGCTGTTGAACAGCACGCGCAGGTTGTTGGGCAGGGCCGAGCGCGCCGTGCGCGTCCACGCCACGGCCTCGTCGAGCCGGTCAGCCTTCCACAGCAGCAGGCCCTGGTTCATCATGTCGGCGGCATATTTGCGCGCATCCATGATCAGCTCCTCGCCCTCTTCCATGCGCGCCTTGTCGAACACCTTTTGCGCTTCCTTCAGTATCTGGGTATCGTCGTCATGGTTGCGCACCAGGTAGACCAGCACACGGGCCGCGCCGTCGCGCACACCGACCGACACCAGCAAGTTGGCAATGTCGAGGCAGGTGGCCGTGTCCGGATATTCCTTTTCCGCCTCCAGCAGCGCCGCCAAATCCTGGCCGGAGCGGTGCGCGCGCACATAGTCGCCGCTTTCATGCAGCACCAGCGTCTCGGCATACTTGGCGCGCAGCTTGAGTGGCTCGTCCGGGAAGTCGCGCTGGGCCGTCGCCAGCAACTGCATCGCCTCGACCGTGTTTTCCTGTTGCCCGCACACGCGCGCCAGGCCGAAGTACGGCGCCGAGGTCTTGCGCACCGAGTATTCGCCGATGGCGATGCACTTGCGGTAGGCCTTTTCGGCCATCGGCAAGTTGCCCATCTTGAGGGCGATGTCGCCGATATTCTGCTGGCGCGTCACTGAATTGGGCGACAGCTGCACGGCTTTTTCCAGCACCTCGCAGGCAGCGTCGTTCATGCCCAGCTTCTGGTAGGCCACCGAGAGCTGGTCGTAGGCGTCGAGATAGTAGCGGTTGGCCTCGATCACGCGCTCGAACAGCAAGCGCGCCGCTTGCGCTTCGCCGGCCTGCAGGCGGATCGCCGCCAGCCCGCTCATGGCCCAGCTCGTTTCGCGCTCGGCCAGCACGGCTTCGTAGACCACACGCGCCTTGTCCAGTTCGCCCGCCTTGACCAGCAAGGTGCCTTTCATGCGCATCAGGTCGAGCGAATACGCCGGCGTGGCTTGCAGCTGGGCGTCGCACATGGCGGCCGCGCGCAGGTAATCCTTGGCCAGGTAGGTTTCATCGATCTGGTGGAACACCGAGCGGCGCTGCACGGCGCGCGTCAAGCGGCTGTACAGGCCCGCCTCGGAGATCGGTTTCAAGAGGTAGCCATCGGGCTGGTGTTCGGCCGAGCCCATCACCGTCTCGGCGCTCTTGTCGGCCGTGACCATCATCCACACGCACGATGGCGGCACCAGCACGCGCTCGCGCGCCTCTTCGAGCACCTGCTGGCCGTTCTTGGCCTCGCCCAGGTTGTAATCGCACAGCACCACGTCGTAGCGGTAGTGGCTCAGGTGGCCGATCGCCTCGCCGCCATTGGTGGCGTGTTCGATCAGCTTGGCGCCCAGGCCCTGCAAGAGCTTTTGCAGCATCTGGCGCACCTGCTCCATGTCTTCGATGATCAGGTAGCGCTTGCTGGTCCAGTCGATATTCCGGCTGATGGTGGCGGCTCGGATCTTATGCATTCTTGATGTTCTCCGATTCAGGGCACAACGATAACGAAGCAACCGCCGCCATAGGCGCCGCCATTTTCCAGGCGCACGCTGGCGCGTTTGCCGAAATGGCAATGCAAATCGACCACTTCGCGCGAAAAATACAAGCCCAGTCCGGTGCTGCGCGTGGCGAAATTGACACCGCGGTACATGCCGCTCATGGCCGCAGCACCGGCGTCGAGCATGGACTGCGGAAAGCCGGGCCCGTCGTCCTCGATGCGGATTTCCAGTGCGTCTTCCACCTGGAGCACGGCCAGGCGGATCCGGCCTTTGGCGTAATGCATGGCGTTGTGGGCCGCATGGTGCAGCACGCCGCATAGCATGGCCACATCATATTCCCACACCAGGTCGGGGTCGAAATCGGTGGCCAGCGTGATGCCGCGGTAGTGCATCGGGATCCGCTCGCGCGCCAGGAACAGGTGCACCAGCACGTCCACGCCCTGTACCTGCGGGCGAAACAGCGAGGCGCGCCGGCTGCCCTGGCGGTACAGGGAAATCCACTGCACCAGGCTGTCGTTCAGGCGCGCCGTGTAATCGAGGCTGTGGACCAGTTGCGAATAAATCGGTTCCTGCCGCGCCGCCTGGTCCGCCGGCATGGCTTCGAGCGCTTCGGACATCATGTCCAGCGAGGTCTTCATGTCTTGTGCCGTCGATGCCATATAGTTCACCAGCGTCGGCATGCACGGGTTGTTATCCATCTCTCACGGTCTCCGTGGACTAGCATTCAATTTGAATATTGCCACAATTGTACGCTGCAATGCTTTCCCTGCCATGACAAATTCCTCCCGCGCAATACGCTGAATGGCTTACACTAGCGTTGATGCATACAGACAGGAAGTTTCATGCCAGTTAACCCACAAGTTCCCATTGTGCTGGCCGATCCCAGGGAGACCGCCCAGACCCGTGCGCGGCTGATCCACAAATTCAGCAGCGACGGCGACCTGCTCTCGCTGGGAGTGGCCATCGCGCGCGTGGTGGAACTGACTTCGTCCGAAGACGAAGCGGCCCGCAATATCACCTATTACGTCCTGGCCGACGCGGCCTTGACCCAGAAGATCCTGCGCCTGGCCAATACCGTCCACTACCGCACCTCGAGCACGCCGGTGACGACGATTTCGCGCGCCATCTTCCTGCTCGGCCTCGAGTCCGTCAAGACGGCCGCGCTGGCCTTGCTGCTGGTCGACAGCCTGTCGAATATGCGCCACGCCGAAGCGATCCGCAAGGAACTGGTCGAGTCCCTGTGCGCCAGCCTGATCGGGCGCGAACTGGCACGCAACAGCCAGATCGCCGGCGCCGAAGAATCGTCGATCGCGGCGCTGTTCAATAACCTGGGGCGCATGCTGATGGCCTCGCACGAGCCCCTGCTCTACCTGCAGATCAACGAGCGCGCCGGCATCGTTCCCAATCCGGTGCAGGCGGCGATCCAGGTCATGGGCTGCAGCTACGAGTTCCTGACCGAGACGGTGCTGCGCAGCTGGAATTTCCCCGAATCGATGGTGGCGGCGCTGGAAAAGATCCCGCCCGGCGCGCTCAAGCCGACCAAGGTGCGCGCCGAATGGATGCGCCAGGTGGTCTCCTTCAGCGGCGATTGCGCCCGCCTGGTGCTGCACAAGGACGACCCCGTCACCAGCGCGCAAGCGCAAGCGCTGCTGGCGCGCTACGGCGCCGCCTTGCAGATCGATGCCGAGCGCCTCAAGCACCTGTTTGCCAGCGTCGGCCGCGAGCTAGAACAGGTGATGACGTCGCTGCACCTGATGCCGCCAAGCGCCGACGCTGCGCCCGGCGCGGTGGCCAAGCCGGAGAGCACGCTGCCGAGCGTGCTCAAGCTGTCGAGCATGAACCTGCATACGATCAATACCACCGAGCGCCATGAGAGCGGCAAGCCGCTCAATGCGCGCGACTTGCTGCTCGACGGCATCCAGGTGGCGACCCAGATGATGGGTACCGGCACCTACAAGCCCAGCGCCCTGATCCTGCTGGTGGTGGAGACCTTGTACAGTGCGCTTGGCTTCCGCTTTGCGACGGTCGTCGTGAAGGACCAGCGCTCGTCCATGTTCCGCGCCATCGTCTCGATCGGCGAAGACCATCTGGCGCGCCAGGCGCGATTTGCGTTTCCGGCGGCGCCGGAAGCCGACATCTTCCACCTGGCCATGGAAAACAATGCCGACCTGATGATCGAAGACGCCAGCAGCGGCAAGATCCGCGACCTGCTGCCGGCCTGGCACAAGGCCCTGCTGCCGGACACGCGCTCGATCATGCTGCTGCCCCTGGTGCAGGGCAAGACCCAGTGCGGCGTCTTTTACGGCGACCGCACCAGGCCGGCCACCGAAGGCATCAGCTCCGACGAAACCGCCCTCATCAAGACCCTGATTGGCCAGATGATGACGGCAATCGACGTGCGTTAGATTATCGTGGAGCGGCAGGCCAGTCCCGCCGCGAGTGGAACATGTGCAGGATTTGCACCTCGCCGCCTGCAACGCGATAAACCACAACGCAAGGCGTATGGGAAACGACTAGCTCATACGTGCCCGCGACCCTCCCTCGATGTCCAAGGTGCGGAAAAAGGGCGAGCTGTCCGACTTGGAAACTTATTTCTTCGGCAATACCCAGCGCGGCCTGGGGGCTGCGTTCCGCCACAAAATCGAGAAGTTCGTCCAATTCGTCGTTCGCTTCGTCCAGCCAAACAACGAGAAATTCAGCCATTGCTTAATTTAGCGATTTTAGCCTTCAGCCGCGCGCGTGATTTCGCCAACGCCTCTTCATGCGGGGCAAATTTTGCGCCAGTTGTTGTCGCGCGCGCCAAGCGCTGTTCGATAAGCAGCCGCGTTTCCTCATCGTCAACCGGGGTTCCCACGATTTCGGGTCCATCAGGCGGCAAGGTCATTGTCTTCTTTACCATCAAAATCTCCCATGAACGTCCCTGCCATTGTAGACCCGTGTTTTCACTGATGGTTCACCGTTCAGGAGGAGTTTGACGTACGCCAAAGCAGAGCCCCTGCCGGCGCGGCAGCAACGGTAGCAGCGCGCAGGTGGCGAGGACCGGCAGCAGGATGCCGGTCAGAAACCGGGGGGCGCCCAGCAAGGCGGCGCCGATGATGGCGGCTGCCCACAGGCAGGCTTGGGCAAGGACGTGGTGACGCGGCATGGCTTACTCCTCAGGGGGTCGGTGGAACGGTGCGGCGCACAAAACAGATCCAGCAGATGCGGGCCAGGCCATACAGGCAGCCGGCCATCAGGCAGGCCAGCGCGGCGTCGCCGCCGACACCGAGCGGCAGCAACAACCAGCACAGCGCGTAAGCGAGGCCACTCAACACCAGCGACCAGCCGGCGATGCGGCGCACTTGCAGGGGCCGCGCGAAACTGGCCCGCTTCGGAATCACATTGCCGAAGGCGAGCACGATCATGCCCATCAGGGCCCCGCAGCCGCGCGCGCCAAACTCCCGGTCGAGCCAGCCGTAGCGCATCAATAAGGCAATGACGATCAGCAAGGCCGCTTGCACCAGGGCCAGGCGCAAGCCTTCGCGCGATTCGGCGGACAAGGTTTTCATGGTTTTCCTTTCTTGGCGGGCGCGGCGGGCGGCTCGGCGGCATTGATGCCGAACAGGGCCGCAAAACCCATCAGCGCTTCTTCCAGCACCGACAGTTGTAGGCTGTACACAACACTGGTGCCTTGCTTGGTCGAGGCGATCAAGTCGGCTTCGCGCAGCACCGTAAAATGGGCCGACATGGTCGGCTTGGAGACCTCGAAATGCTCGGCCAGCTCGCCTGCCGTGCGGGGACCGTCGCGCAGCAGGGCCAGCACCTGGCGGCGTGTGGGGTCGGACAAGGCTTTGAAGATCTGGCTCATATTTCGAAGATTAGCTAATCATCTAAATAAAGTCAAGACTTCTGGACAAGGCCATGCAAGGGGCGCAGAATATTTATCAATTAGCATCCCTTCGGCCCGGCCGTTCGCGCCCCGCCCTGACGTTGTCGCCCCGACCCGGGGTGCCCTTGTTTTCCCCATCGCCCACTGGAGAGCATGATGAAATTGACCGTCGCAATGAAAATGGCTGTGCTGACCATCGTCGCCCTGCTGGGCATCATCTCCCTGGCCGGCCTGAACCAGTACCAGATGAACAAGGTCTACGACGCAGCCAACTATTCGACCGTCAACACCGTGCCCAGCCTGATCGTGCTCGACAAGATGCGCGACCAGTCGCTGCGCATGCGCATCCGCCTGTCCCAGCACATCCTCAACGACGACCCGGCCAAGTCGGACGACATCGAAAAGACCATCAACACGGCCTTCGACAATGTGGTCGAATCGTTCCGGAAATATGAACCCCTGGCCGCAGACGACAAGGACAAGAACCTGCTCGGCCAGGAAAAAGCCCTGTGGGAGCGCATCCAGAAAGAGGTGCCGGCCCTGCTGGTCGAATCGCGCGCCAACCACGACGACAAGGCGCGCGTGCTGCTCGAAAAACTGCGCACGTCGATGAACGACTTCACCAAGCTCGTCGACGACCATTTCGACTACAACGTCGCGCTGGGCAAGGAAGGCGCCGAGGCCGGCGCCGCGACCAAGAAAGCGGCGACCAACTTTGCCATGCTCATCTCCGGCGTCGCCCTGCTGATGATCGGCCTGCTGTGCTACTTCATCACGCGCAGCCTGCTGCGCCAGCTCGGCGGCGAGCCTGACTACGCCGTCGACATGGTCAGCCGCGTGGCCGCCGGCGACCTGACCGTCGAGATCATCACCCGTCCCGGCGACAAGGGCAGCCTGCTGCTGGCACTGAAGACGATGGTGGCCAAGCTGGCCGGCGTGGTGGGCGAAATCTCGTCCGGCGCCGACGCCATCGCCAGTGCCTCCGAACAGGTCAACGGCACCGCCCAGGCGCTGGCCCAGGCCGCCAGCGAACAGGCGGCCGGCGTCGAAGAGACCAGTGCCTCGCTCGAACAGATGACGGCCTCGATCAGCCAGAACACGGAAAACGCCAAGGTCACCGACGGCATGGCCAGCAGCGCCGCGCGCGAAGCGGCCGAAGGCGGCGCCGCCGTCAAGTCGACGGTGGCGGCGATGAAGCAGATCGCGCAGAAGATCGTCATCATCGACGACATCGCCTACCAGACCAACCTGCTGGCCCTGAACGCGGCCATCGAAGCGGCGCGCGCCGGCGAACATGGCAAGGGCTTTGCGGTGGTCGCGGCCGAAGTGCGCAAGCTGGCCGAGCGCAGCCAGGTGGCGGCGCAAGAGATCGGCGAAGTGGCCAGCAGCAGCGTCGAACTGGCCGAACAGGCGGGCCACCTGCTCGATCGCATGGTCCCGGCAATCCGCAAGACCTCGGACCTGGTGCAGGAAATCACGCACGCCTCGGACGAACAGTCGATCGGCGTGGGGCAGATCAACGCGGCCGTCTCGCAACTGAGCCAGACCACGCAGCAGAATGCGGCCGGCTCGGAAGAGCTGGCGTCAACGGCGGAAGAAATGAGCAGCCAGGCCGAAGAATTGCAGGAGACGATGTCCTTCTTCAAGGTCGCCAATGGCAGCGCCCGACCGGTCAAGGTGCCGGCGCCGCGCCGGCCCGTGCCGCAGCTGCGCGCCGTCGACGGGCTGGAGGAAAAGCACTTCGCGCGCTTCTAGCGCCGCAGGCAGGCCGCCAGGTGGCTGGCGTGGGCGAAACCGGCTTCCAGCGCGACCTCGGTCATGGTCAGTGTTCCTTGCGCGATCAGCGTGCGGGCGCGCAGCACGCGCCGCTCCATCACATAGCGGTGCACCGGCATGCCGGCCGCCTGGCGGAACAGGGCCTTGAAATGGGACAGGCTGAAGCCGGCCACGCCGGCCAGTTCGGCCAGGGTCAGGTCGCGCTCAAGATGGGCCTCGATGTATTCCGTCACATGGCGCATGCGCCAGGCCGGCAAGGCGCTGGCGCGCAGCTGCGCGAGCTTGCCGCCACGCGCCTGCAGCGCCAGCAGGCGCGCCGCCAGCGCACTGGCCAGGCTGTCGGCAAAGATACGCCCGCCCGGATGGCCGTCCGTTTCCTCCGCCTGCATCATCCAGCCGATGCGCTCGATCTGCGGGTCGCGCACATGGATGGTGGGCACCAGGTCGGCCTGCTGCGCGCCGATGCCCATTGCCTGCGCGGTGTCGGCCAACAAGGCAGGCCTTAGCCGCAGCAACAGCGAACGGGCCGGCTGCGACAGCGTCCAGCGGGTACTGGAGCCGGCCGGCACCACGCAAAACTGGCCATGCAGGCGCACGCCCGTGCGTTCGAGCTGGCCGGCGCGGTAGCTCACCGGCACCGGCGCGCCCAGGTGCAGGCACAGTACATGGCGATGGTCGAGCGGCGAATCGAAACG
>JAZJYP010000308.1:10423-16912 GCA_040390345.1 Pseudomonadota bacterium
CAGCGGCAGCTCGCCGGGCGGAGGGGGATAGCACTGGGGTCGGCTGTTCATGGACACGCACCGTTGGTCAATTCTTGTCCTGCATTGTGCCGCAATTCGGCCGCCGGTGCGCACGATCGGCCATCCATGCGCACGCGCCGCAGCGCTCCCCGCTAGCATCGGAGCCATGACCAACCCACGCTCCGGAGACCTCCCTTGAAACGCAGATACTTCCTCAAACTTGGCGCCGCCCTCGCATATGCATCTGGCACACTGGCCGTCGCCGCGCCTGGCGAAGCGGCCGCCTTTGCCGCTGCGCGCCGCATCGCCGAGCTGCCCTGCGGGCGCATCGCCTATGTCGAAAAAGGCCAGGGCGCGGCCGCACTGTTCTTGCACGGCGCGCCGCTGAACGGCTTCCAGTGGCGCGGTGCGCTCGAACGCCTGGCGCCGCTGCGCCGTTGCATCGCGCCGGACTTCATGGGCCTGGGCTATTCGGAAGTGCCGGCCCGGCAGGGCCTGGCCGCCAGCGACCAGGTCACCATGCTGGCCGCCCTGCTCGACGCCTTGAAGGCCGGCCAGGTGGACCTGGTGGCCAGCGACAGCGGCGGCGCCGTGGCCCAGCTGTTCCTGGTGCGCTACCCGCAGCGCGTGCGCAGCCTGATGCTCACCAATAGCGATGTGGAGCCGGACAGCCCGCCGGCCGGCGCCCAGCCGGCCATTGCGATGGCGCGCGCCGGGACGCTGGCCGAGGCCACCGCCAAGTGGCTCACCGATCGTGCGCTGGCGCGCGCGACCTTTGGCGCTGCCGTCTTCCACGATCCGCGCCGCTTCGCCGACACGACCATCGACTACTACGTCACGCCCCTGGTCAGCTCGCCCCTGCGGCGCCAGCAGTACCACGACTTCCACCTCGCCATGGAGCCCAATCCCCTGGCCGGCATTGAAGTGGCGCTCCGGAAAAGCCAGGTCCCGGTGCGCATTGTCTGGGGCAGCGCCGATACGATTTTCGCGCAGTCCGACGCCGACTACCTCGACCGCCTGTTCCCGCGCTCGCAAGGCATCCGGCGCGTCCCCGACGGCAAGCTGTTCTTCCAGGAGGAATACCCGGACATCATTGCGCAGGAAGCGCAGCGGCTGTGGCGCGCGGCCCCTCCCCTGGCCTGAAGTCGCATACGCCCTGCGGGAAGATGCGCGCCAGCCAGGCTGCCTGCGCCGGCGTGAAGGCCAGGCCTGCCCGATAGGTGCCGTCGTGCAGGGCGCGCGCGACCGGCTTGAGCGCGCATTTGAAGACGTCGCCCTTGATCGAATCGCCCGCCACCATGCGCGGGCTGGAATAGACCGGATAGGCCGTGGTGCAGGCGCCGGCGGGCAGCGCATCGAGCACGCCGTCCCAGGCATGGGCGCCGGCGCTGATGCGCTCACCTTTCGCATCGACGCACTGGTCGACAAACTCCGGCGGCGCCACGCCGTCGGCGAGGTAGCGGTCGATCACGCCGATCGCCTGCATGACCGAAGCGGCCAGGTCGCTCTGCGCGTGCGTGAACCAGATCACCTGGTGCACCGCGTCGGGCCCGCCGTCACGCAGGCGCGCCCGCACGGAAAACGCCTGGCGCGCATTGTGCATATTGAGCTCCGGCTCCAGGTAGGGCCGCAGGTCGATCATCGGAATGCCGAGGCGCTGGCCGGTGAACACCTGGCCGCCCGCGATGGCCTTGCGGACGCTCTCGGCACTGCCTGCGCGGCGCGGCGCGGGCGTGCCGGCCGGGTCACGGCAGGACGCGCTGCGCAGCATGTTCTGCACATCGAAGGGGTTGTCCGTCGCCTCCCAGTTCACGAACTCGCCCTGCTCCTTCCAGCCGCCCACGCAGGCATTGATGCGCAAGAATTCGTCAACGCCGATCTGCCCGCGCGCCAGCGCCGCCAGGCCGTACTGCACACCGACATTGTCGATCGGGACGGGGGCGTGGCCGCGCGCGTCGACGCCGTAGATCTCGGCCAGGTCGTTCCAGTGCGTCCACTTCACGTTGGCGAAAACATCGGGCGGATAGCCGTAGCCGCGGGCGGCCATGTCGAAGCGCGCGTCCTTGTAGACAGGATTGAGCACCGTCGGCATGGCCATGCGCCAGCCGTTGATGCATTCGGTCGTGCCCATGCCGCCGAAGGAGGCGTTACGCACGGTGTCGCTCGCGTTCATGCCTTCGATCCAGGCCTGGCGGCTCCAGGTCGCCCAGGGCGAGGCCGGGTCGCGCGCGACTTCGTCCTTGAAATACTGGCCCAGCAAGGGGCAGTCTGAAATCGGGATCGTTTGCGTGATCATGTCCGGATAGGACTGGATCGGCACGCCGCCATCGAGCAGGCCGGGACTGTTTTGCGCGAACAGGTACTGCTGCACGGCGCCGCCGGAACCGCCCACGCCGATCGTGAACAAGGGTTTGCCGTAGGCGGCGACGAAGTGCGCCTTGGTCAGCGCCGCCGTCTGTGCCGACAGGCGCATATTGTAGTGAACCGCCGTCTCGTTGCCCGACGAGCTGACGACGGCATAGCCTTGCGCGAGGATCTTCGGCAGCAGCTCGCGCTCGGAACTGCTCAAGCCGTCGTTGAACCACATCGCCTTGCCCTGCTGGTGGCCGATGCCCACGCCGCCGCGCAGCCAGTAGACCAGCTTGTGGTTCCAGCGCTCGCGCGGTACCGGCATGGCGATGGTGTAGAGGAAGCGGTTGATGGTGCCCACTTCGACCTGCACGACTGCTTGCAGGTCGGCCGGGCGGCTGCCCGCTTCGTAGGGCTTGTAGCGGCTGCCCGTAAAGTAGAACAATTGCGTGCGCGGCGTGATGGCGCAGTACTGGCTGAACCCGACCACGTCGCGCGTGACGTTGTCGAACACGGGGTGGCCAATGCCCTCGTGGTTGTCGACCAGCGGCTGGCCAAGGCCCGATTCCTGGGTGCGGCAAATGAAGGGCTGCTGCAAGGGCGGCGCCGCCGCACTGTGCACCTGGTCCATGGCTTCGCCGCCACTGCCGAAGAAGACTGATACGGCCGCCGTTGCGGCCAAGGCGCTCCACGCTGGCATGGCATCCCTCCTCTCCTGCCTTCCGGTCCCTTACTGCAGAGTGTACGCCTGTCCCCTCCATGGGGCTTGTACTTCAGATTTGTAATTGCTAGTATGCACATTACTGCGTTTTTTCCGCACTCCCTTGCCGCCACGTCCCCGCGGCATGGCGCTTTTCCCGCGCGTCCCAATTCCGTCCTGACGCTCCCAGCCATGGCACCAGCCAAAGGACGAGTATGGACACTTCCCACAGCCGCATGCAGCGCTACGTACTGCATTTGTGGCTCACGGTCGCCGTGGCGATATTGTTGGCCGCCAGTTTCGCCGCCTACGTGAGCGCCGAAAAACGCATCGACCAGGCCAATGAATTGCGCCAGCAGTCGCTGATCCTGATCGACCAGATGCGCCAGTCTTCCGACGATCTGAGCCGCATGGCGCGCACCTTTGTCGCCACCGGCGAAGGACGCTACCGTGAGCACTTCCGTGAAATCCTGGCCATCCGCGATGGCACGGCGCCGCGCCCGCTGGACTATGGCGACGTGTACTGGGACCTGGTGCTGGCCGACGATGTGCGCCCGCGCCCCTATGGCCCGGCACTCTCGCTGCACGATTTGCTGCAACAGGCCGGCGCCAGCGCCACCGAACTGGCGCTGTTCGACCAAGCCAAGGCCGCTTCGGATGCCCTGGCCAGGCTGGAATGGCAGGCACTGATGATGCCGGACCGGACCCGCGCCGCCACGCTGCTGCACGACGCCGCCTACCACCGCGCCAAGGCCGCGATCATGTACAAAGTGAGCCAGATGGACAAGCTGGGCGACGTGCGCACGCTTGCCGCCGTGCGCCTGGCCGAACTGCGTGCCATGCAGTTCCGGGTCGGCTTCATCGTCATCGCGCTGGCCCTGATCATCCTGGTGCTGCGCATGCGCAATGACGTGCACCACTTGCTGGGCGGCTCACTGCATGAAGTGGCGCGGCGCCTGGCCCAGCTCGGCGGCGGGGCCTTCCCCTCGGGCCCGGCCTCACCCCAGGGCGGCGCGCACAGCGTGATGCGGCGCATCGGCGAAACCCATAACAAGCTGGCCCTGATCGATGCCGGGCGCCGCCGCGCCGAGCAGGAACTGGCCGACTACGGCGAGCACCTCGAAGCCCTGGTCACCCAGCGCACCAGCGAACTGGAGACGGCCTTGCAGCTGGCCCAAGCGGCGAATCGGGCCAAGAGCGCCTTCTTGTCGAACATGAGCCACGAATTGCGCACGCCGCTGCACGCCGTCATCGGCTTTTCCGGCTTGCTGGAGCGCTCCTGTGCACTGGGCGACGAGGACAAGAAGAACCTGCGCATCATCGAGCGGGCCGGCAAGCACTTGCTCACGCTGATCAACGATGTGCTGGAGCTGTCGAAGATCGAGGCCGGCCAGATCGCCTTGTGCCAGGAAGCGTGCGACGTCGCAGCGCTGGCGGAGGAAGTGATGGACATGCTGCAGCAGCGCGCCGAACAGGGCGGCTTGCGCCTGACGCTCGAATGCGCCGCGCTGCCGCCGTCGCTGCAGGTGGACAGCACCAAATTGCGCCAGGTCCTGATCAACCTGGTGGGAAATGCCATCAAATTCACGCGGCGCGGCGGTGTGCTGCTGCGTATCGATGCGCAGCATGTCGATGCGCAGTCCATGCGCCTGGGCTTTGTGGTCCAGGACAGCGGCATCGGCATCGCGCCCGAACATTTGCAGCAGATCTTTGGCCCCTTCGTGCAGATGGAAACACACGCAACGTCGGCCGGCACGGGACTGGGCTTGTCCATCAGCCGCCAGTACCTGGTCCTGCTGGGCGGCGAACTGCTAGTCGAGTCGACGCTGGGCGTCGGTAGCGTGTTCCGCTTTTCCATTGACTGTGCGCGCTCGGCAGACATGCCGGCCCAGGTCCAGCCCGAGGCGCTCCCCGAACAGGTGCCCGCCCCGCTACCGTCAGTGCCGCTCGATGTGCCGGCACTGGCGGCGCTGAGGCGCGAACTGCTGCAAGCGCTCGAGGAGGCGATCCGCGCCCTCAACGAGGAACAGCTCGACATGGTGCTGGCCGCCATCGCGGCCGAGCAGCCCGCGCTAGCCGGCGCGATCCGCGGCCAGCTGCAGCAATTCCGGCACCGGGAACTGTGCGACTTGCTGCAGCAGGTGCAGGTGTCGGCGCTTGCCTGAACTTAGTTCCGGCTCGGGAAAATGCCTTCCAGCGCGATGTAGCAATTGACCGTCAAAAATGGCGCCATCACGCCCACTGGCGTGCTGGCACCGGTCGGCGCCGACTGGATCGGCGCCATGTCGATATTGCCTGGCCCCGGCGCATACAGGGTCGTACGCGCCTTGGTCGCCGCCACGCCGGAGGCCGGCGAAATCTGCGAGGCGTCGCCCGTGCTGCCCTTCGGCGTGACGGCGTGGCTGTGCGCGGGCAGGTTGCCGGCGCTGAGCGTCACCGTTTCGGTGCCGCCTGCCTCGCCCAGCAAACGCGCGCTCAGGCCCGGCCCCTGCCCATAGTGGACCAGGTTGCGCCCGCGCATATCGGGCAAGGCGAAGGTGGTGCGGCCATCGCCACCGTAAGTGGTGCCGATCAGGGCGAACAGCGCCGTGTTCTGCGCGATCGACAGCAGCTGGCCATTCAGTTCGGCCCAGCCACGCGGCGCGAAATTGTACGGGGCACACATGATCTGGCCGAGAAAAGGTTCGGCCTGGGCTTGCGCGGCCCCATGCAGGAAGGCACACGACAGGATGGCGGCGAGGCCGGCGCGACGGGACATACGGAGCGACATGGTTTTCTCCAAAGGTGAGGCAGCCGGCACGGCTGCGGTGGGCCCGCTCAGCGCGAGCGGCGGCGTTGCAAGGGAAGCAGCGTGGCCAGGCCAGCCAGCAAGAGCCAGGCGCTGGCCGGTTCCGGCACGGCGCTGGTGATGTCGTCGGCCGTGAAGGCGAGGAAGGCGCCCGCCGACGGCACGCCGTACACGGTGACGGAACTGAAGCCGGCGCCGCTGTCAACCAGGCCAAGGTAGTAGGCATTGCCGTCCGAAACCAGGGCGTCCGGCGTGGCGGCATTGAAGACCGTGTGGCCCGGCACCGACATGGCCAGGTCGCCGGCCTGGGTGTCGCCGCCGGCAATCAGGTACAGGCCCGCCGCATGCACGCTGCGGTTGAAGTTGATGGTGAAGCTGTCGCCCAGGTAGAACGCGGTATCCGGATTATCCAGGCCCAGGTAGTGGCTGCCCGAGGTCGTGCCGAAGCTATCGGCCACTTGCAGCGTTGACGGCCCGGCGATGGCGTAGCTGAAGGTAAGGCCGCCGGTGCCGCTGCCGCTGGCAAAGGCAGTGCCGCTGGCGACGGCGTCGAAGTCCACGGTCTGCCGCGCGGAAAGGCCGGCGATGGCGGCGTCGAAGCCACCTCGTTATACACAACTTGAAAGCAAGCCCATTTCACGAAGGGTCTTGA
>JAZJYP010000309.1:0-4518 GCA_040390345.1 Pseudomonadota bacterium
GTCCAGTTGCCGGGTTTGACCCCAGTTTATTGTCCAGTTGCCGGGTTTGACCCCACTATCCGCCGCTCATCCCCCCGGAAGCGCAGTTCGTCGGCCACCACTGGCCCGGCGCCGTGCGCGCCGCTACAGTGGCATCATCGAAACACACTTGTAGGAGAAGCATCATGAAAACCGCCACCCTCGACCACTTCCTGCTGCTGCTTGAAGATATCGGCCGGGCCTTGCTGCGCGCGGTGCGCTACGGCCTGCGCGCCGTCACCACCATGAGCTGGCCGGCCCTGATGCTCGCTTGCGTGGTACTCGCTTTTGCGATGACGGTGATCCCGCTGGCCATCCTGCTGTTCGTGATCTTCACTGCCGTCAAACTGATCGTCGGCGCCCTGGTGCTGCATAATCGCCGCCGCGCCCACGACAGCAAGGAGTAAGCCGTGGCTGCGAAACAGATCAACCGCCTGCTCGACCTGCTGCGCGAGGTCATGGGCGAAGCGTCCAAGTTGTGGTGGCGCTTCTTCGACTGGGTTGCCCTGGTCGAATGGCGCCAGCTGATCGTCACCTGGTTCATCGCCATCTTCGTCACCTCGATGTTCAACTCGGCGGAGCTGGGCTGGTGGTTCGGCTGCCTGGCCTCGGGTGTGAAGGTGCTCGCCGGCGGCAAGCGCCGCGCCGAGCTGATGGCCAAGGCGGCGTCCGACAAAGCCGACGTGGCCACGCTCGAACGGCGCCTGCTCGAAGCCGAAATGGCAACCTTGCAGGCCCAGGTCGAGCCGCACTTCCTGTTCAACACCCTGGCCCTGATCGGCCAGCTGATCGAAACCGATCCGCCCCAGGCCGCACGCATCCACATGCACCTGATCGAATACCTGCGCGCGACCCTGCCGCAAATGCGCGCCGTCGGCGGCGGCACGCTGGGGCGCCAGGTCGACCTGTCCAAGGCTTACCTGGCCATCATGCAGGCGCGCATGAAGGAGCGCCTCGAGGTCGGCTTCGACATCCCGCCCGCCCTCAAGCACGCGCCCTTCCCGCCGATGATGCTGCTGACCCTGATCGAGAACGCCATCAAGCACGGCCTCGAGCCCAAGATCGAGGGCGGGCGCATCGACATCCGCGCCAGCCAGGTCGGCGCCATGCTGCACGTCGATGTGCAGGATAACGGCGTCGGCTTCGACATGCATGCCGACGACGGCGTCGGCCTGGCCAATATCCGCGAGCGCCTGCGCCTGCTGTATGGCACCGGTGCCCAGCTCGTCATCGAAGCGCCCCTCGACGGCGGCGCCTTCTGTTCCATCCGTGTTCCGCACACCAGCCTGGAGAAGCCTTAAATGCCTACCGCCTTGATTGTTGACGACGAAGCGCCGATGCGCGACCAGCTGCGCGCGCGCCTGCACGAAGTCTGGCCCGAACTGCAGATCGTCGGCGAAGCGTCCAACGGCATCGACGCCGTTGCCATGGCGCGCCAACTCAAGCCCTCGGTCGTCTTCCTCGATATCCGCATGCCCGGCCAGAGCGGCATCGAAGCGGCGCGCCACCTGTATGCAACGAGCCACATCGTCTTCGTCACCGCCTACGACCAGTATGCGATCGACGCCTTCGAACAGGGCGCCATGGACTACCTGTTAAAACCGGTCGTCGCCGAACGCCTGGCCATGACGCGCGAACGGCTGCGCGAGCATCTGTCGGCGCCACCGGGCGACATCGGCGAGCAGCTCGCCGAGCTGGCGCGCCTGCTCAAGAACGATGGCGAGAAGAAGCACGACTACCTGCGCTGGGTCCAGGCCCAGGTGGGCAACAGCCTGCGCATGATCAGCACGAAGGAAATCCTGTTCTTCCAGGCCGACGAAAAATACACGCGCGTGCAAACCCTGACGGCCGAACTGCTGATCCGCAAGACGCTCAAGGAACTGGCCGACGAACTCGATCCCAACGAATTCTGGCGCATCCACCGCTCGACCCTGGTGCGCGTGGACGCGATTGCCGAAGTCACGCGCGACGCGCGCGGGCGCCAGATGCTGTCGGTGCGCGGCCACCCGGAGCAGCTGGAAGTGAGCCGCGGCCATAGCCACCTGTTCCAGCAGATGTGAATGAATATTTCATGATTTTCAGTTTTGTGAAATAATATTTCAATGCACTACGCCGATATTGTCGCCCTCGCCCTGGCCCTGCCCGAGGTGGCCGAGTCCACCTCCTACGGCACGCCCGCGCTCAAGGTGGCGGGCAAACTGATGGTGCGCCAGTTCGACCAGTCCACCATCGTGCTGCGCTGCAGCTGGGAACAGCGCGAGCGCCTGACGGCCGCCAGCCCGGCCGTCTTCTTTTTCACCGAGCATTACCGTCAATATGACTGGGTGCTTGTGCGCCTGGCCGCGCTCGCGCCCGAGGCCGCGCCCGGCCTGCTGAGCATGGCCTGGGAACTGGCCGCCCCGCCCGCTACGCGCAAACGGCGCGGTGCGCTGCGCGCCAACGCGCTACCATAGGCGTTCCACAGGCAGCGAGGAGCTCACCATGTCTCGTGCAGTCCACTTTGAAATCCAGGCCAGCGACCCGCCGGCCCTGATCGACTTCTATCAGTCCCTGTTCGGCTGGTCCTTCAATAAATGGGAAGGCGGCGACTACTGGCTGATCCACACCGGGCCCGACGACCGGCCCGGCATCAACGGCGGCCTGCTGCCGCGCCGCGGCCCGCCAGCGCCGGACGGCGTGGGCGTGAACGCCTTCGTCATCACCGTCGATGTCGCGGATATCGACGCCATGCTGGCCAAGGTGGCCGCGCTGGTGTGCGTGCCCAAGATGCCGGTGCCCGGCATCGGCTGGCTGGCCTACGCCAAGGACCCCGACGGCAATATCTTCGGCATGATGCAAGCCGACACGGAGGCCCAATGAGCGACGACGAGATTGCCATCCGCGCCCTGGTAGCCACCTGGATCGACGCCTCGCGCCGCGGGGACATGGCCACGGTGCTGCGCCTCATGAGCGAGGACGCCCTGTTCCTGCAGCCTGGCCAGGCGCCCATGCGCGGACGCGAGCAGTTTGCCCAGGCCATGCCGGAAGGGATGCAGGCCGACGCGCACAGCGTCGTCGAAGAAGTGGTGGTGGCAGGCGAGCTGGCCTACTGCCGCACCCAGCTCGAACTGCTCATCACGCCGGCGCAGGGCGCGACGATGCGGCGCAGTGGCCACACCCTGTCGATCCTGCGCAAGCAGGGCGGGCGCTGGCTGCTCACGCGCGACGCTAACCTCTTAGGGCCGCCACAAGCGATCGATCCGCCACCTGCACCGGCGCAATCCTGATCACATCGCGGTACAGCGGCGGCAGGGCCGCGCACAGCGCCGCCAGCTGCGCCGCGCCCATCTGCGGCAGCACGTACTGGAACTGGCGCGGATTGTCGGACGGCAGCGGCCCTTCCATCGTGGAGCCGTAGGCGCCCAGGTTCATCACGCTGTGCGAACTGGCGTCCGGTCCGCGCGCAAACACGAAAGTGCCCGCCTTCGGATGGGCGAGGTAATGACGCACATCGTCCTGCAAGGCCGCTGCGGCGCCGTGCATCAGCTTGTAGCGCAGCTGGGCATACTGGCGCGTCGCCTCCATGAAGGCCGTGCACACCTGCGAGGCGCCGCGCCGACCCGGCACGCACAGCAGCAGGTTGCCAAAGCCGTCCAGCAAGGCCACGGCATCGCCCTCCCCGCCCTGGGCGCGGTCGCGCGCCATCGCCGTTTGCAGGTAGGGTGCGAGGCCCGCGCCGGGCGCGTGCGGCGCGCTGCGGTAGGTCAGCGCTTCCGGATACAGGGTGCGCAGCTTGCGCACGATCGCGTGGGAGGACGCCAGTGTGGCCGGGTCCTTCAGCTGCGCCTGCGGCAGGTCGGTATTGAGCAGGGCCTGGATTTTTTCGGAGGTCGCCTCGAACACCAGCGAGCACAGGGCCTGGGTCGGTTCGGCGATCGTTTTGCCGATGAAAAAGGGCTTCGGGCTCGCGCCGCTCGCCTCGCGCGCGAACACGGTCGCGCCCAGCACCGCCGGGTAGGCAAAGCTGGCAGCGGCGCGCTCGCGCAAGCCTTCGGGCAGCGCGGGAAACGTGGCGCTGCCGTCGTAATTGATGCCGGCGTTGGGGTCGCGCGCGGCGACAACCACATTGAAGCCGGCGGTGAGGATCGCGCCCGTGCACATGGCGCAGGGGTCGAGCGACGTGACGACGGTGATGTCTTCGGGCGGGGGCAGCTTGCGGCCCTTGGCGCGTTCGGCGAAATACCAGTCGATCAGCTGGCGCTCGCCATGCGCGGTCGGATCGAAAATCAGGCCGTCGCGCATGACGTTGTTTTGCAGGGACTTGAGCACATTGCCGGCCGCGTCAAGCAGCAGGCCACCCACCCCAAAAGTCCCCTGGGTCTTGGCGGCGATCGCTTCGCTGGCGGCGATCGCCACCGCCGCCTGCACGTCGATAGTCTTTTTCAAGGTGATGTTTCCGCGGTTCTTGTAGACAGAATGTATTGACCTACCAACCTCAAGCAACGCGGATTACGCTGAAGG
>JAZJYP010000310.1:0-1528 GCA_040390345.1 Pseudomonadota bacterium
CCTAAGCGTTATGCCGTTCGCGTCCTGAAAAAGAACCTTAACTGAACGGCATTACGCCGTAGCGTGCTTTTTTGATCGCCGCAGCGGCAACGATATTAGTTGCGCACCACGCGCTTGTATTCATTGGTGCGGGTGTCGATTTCGATGACGTCGTCGGTCGAGACGAACAGCGGCACTTGCACGGTGTGCTGGTGGGCTTCGATGGCGTTTTCCAGCTTGGCTTCCTTGAGCACGTTGCCCGAAGTGTTGCCCTTGACGGCTGGCTCGGAGTAAGCGACCTTGCGGGCGATCGTCGTTGGCAGTTCCACCGAGATGGCCTTGCCGTCGTAGAACACGGCTTCGCATTCCATGCCGTCTTTCAGGTAATGCAGGGCGTCGCCCAGGTTCTCTTCTTCGATTTCGTACTGTTCGTAGTCAGCATCCATGAAGACATACAGCGGGTCGGCGAAGTAGGAGTAGGTCACCGGCTTCTTGTCGAGCACGACCACGTCGAACTTGTCGTCGCCGCGGAAAACGTTTTCCAGCGGGCTGTTGGTCAGAAGATTCTTCATCTTCCACTTGTAGGTGAAGCCCGTGCGGCTCGAACCGTTCACATCGGAGCGCAGCACGATGAAGGGCTTGCTGTCGACCATAATGATATTGCCAACACGAATTTCTTTTGCGGGTTTCATAGGGAGTTATACGTAAAAAGGTGGTTGCATGAAAATCATCTGTCGCCTCCCGGCAGAGCGCGCCGTTGGCTCACGTATGATCGAAAAAAGGATACGAGATAAATTAACCCGCTATTCTAACTTAGTTTTCGGCATTTGCCGAGCGCAGAGCGCGCGCCAGCTCAAGTAAATTGCCCGCCAGGTCGCCCAGCGCCGCCATTTCCACCTGCCAGGGCAAGGCGCGGGCGGCCAGGACGGGCAAGTGGCGCTGCAGGGATGCCCACAGGCCGGGCCAGCCGGACTCATCCGGCGTGGCGGCGCCGTTCCAGCACAGGGAAAAGCTTGTCAGGTTTTCCGTGCCGGGCGCATAGCGCTGCAGGAAAGCGCGCAACTTCACATGGTGCAAGTTCTCGTCCTGGGGATAGATATGCCAGATGAAAGGACGGTTGGCCCACTGCGCGCGCACCCACGAATCTTCGCCGCGCACGAAATTGAGGGCGCAGCACCAGAGCAGCCTGTCGTAGTCGGGCTGGGGCACGAAGGGCAGCACGCGCACACTGAGCGCGCCGCGCGTGGCTGCCGCACCGGCCACGGCGGGCGTGCCGAGGAAGGCTTGCACGGCGTCGCGCGCCACACCTTCGGGCACCAGGCAGGTGAGCGGCGCCCCCCCATCCTGCCAGGCCTCGAACAGCGGCGTCACCGGCGCATGCGGATAGCAAAACAGGGACACCAGCATGCCCTGCTGCTCGGCGGCGCTGACGCCGAGGCCGGCCAGAAAGGCCGCTTGCGCGGCGGTATCGGCCTGGAAGGCGGCGCGTTCGGCGTCGAGTCCTGCCTCGCGCAGCAAGCCACCGGTCCTGGCGTTAAAGCCGGGGAAA
>JAZJYP010000311.1:0-6624 GCA_040390345.1 Pseudomonadota bacterium
CACGCCGCGCGCGATGCACAGGCGCTGCTGCTGGCCGCCCGACAGCGACAGGCCACTCTTGCTCAGCTTGTCCTTCACCTCACCCCACAGCGCCGCTTTTTTCAGCGCCCATTCGACGCGCTCGTCCATTTCACCCTTGGACAGGTCTTCGTACAAGCGTACGCCGAAAGCGATATTGTCGTACACACTCATCGGGAACGGGGTCGGTTTCTGGAACACCATGCCGACCTTGGCACGCAGCATGTTCACGTCCTGGCCCGGCTCGAGGATATTGCGGCCGCGGTACATGATCGAGCCCTCGGCGCGCTGGCCGGGGTACAGGTCGTACATGCGGTTGAGGGTGCGCAGCAGGGTCGACTTGCCGCAGCCCGAGGGGCCGATGAAGGCCGTCACCTGCTTCTCGTGGATATCCAGGCTGACATTGTTCAAGCTCTGGGTTTTGCCGTAGAAGAAATTGAGGCCGGAAATTTCGATGGTCTTGGTTTTCATGGTTTTAATTCGGAGTTTTCTGGCTGAAGACGGTACGCGACAGGATATTCAGGGCCAGCACGCTGAAAGTGACCAGCAGTGCGCCGCCCCAGGCCAGTTCGCGCCAGTTGTCGTATGGGCTCATGGCGAAGGACGCAATCACCACCGGCAGGTTGGCCAGCGCCGAGTTCATATCGCTGAAGAACTGGTTGTTCAGGGCTGTAAACAGCAGCGGCGCCGTTTCGCCGGCGATGCGCGCCAGCGCCAGCAGCACGCCGGTGACGACGCCGGCCTTGACGGCGCGCAGGCGCACCAGGGTGGCCACCTTCCAGCGCGGCGCGCCGAGGGCGAAGGCCGCTTCGAGCAGGCTGTTGGGCACCAGGCGCAGCATATTATCGGTCGTGCGCACCACCACCGGCACGGCGATCAGGGCCAGGGCGATGGAGCCGGCGTAACCGGAGAAGTGGCCGACGTTTTTCACGTAGAGCGCATAGACGAACAGGCCGATCACGATGGACGGCGCCGACAGCATGATGTCGGTGACGAAGCGGGTGACCTGGGCGAAGCGGTTTTCCTCGCCATATTCGGCCAGGTAGACGCCGGCCAGGATGCCGACCGGGGTCGACACCAGCGTCGCCACGCCCACCATCAGCAAGCTGCCGACGATGGCATTGAGCAGGCCGCCGCCATCGCTGCCGGGCGCCGGCGTGGTCTGGGTGAACATATTCAGGGACAAGGCGCCGAAGCCCTTGATCAACAAGGTGACCAGGATCCAGGCCAGGAAGGCCAGGCCGATGGCCATGGCAAAGACCGACAGGGCGATGCCGATGCGGTGCACGATGAGGCGCTTGCGGTAGACGGGATTCGGGGTCATTTCACGCCCTCCTTGCGGGACATGCCGGCCAACATCAGCTTGGCGGCGGACAGGACGATAAAGGTGATCACGAACAGGATCAGGGCCAGGGCGAACAGCGAGGACACGTGCAGCGGGGTCTGGGCTTCGCCGAATTCATTGGCCAGGGTCGAGGCGATCGAATTGCCGGCCGCGAACAGCGACCAGGACAGGGTGTTGGCGTTGCCGATCACGAAAGTGACGGCCATGGTCTCGCCGAGGGCGCGGCCCAGGCCCAGCATGACGCCGCCGACGACGCCGGTCTTGGTGTAAGGCAGCACGACCTTGCGCACCACTTCCCAGCGCGTGCAGCCGAGGCCGTAGGCCGATTCCTTCAGCACGGCCGGAACGATTTCGAACACATCGCGCATGACGGACGAGATGAAGGGGATGATCATCACGGCCAGGATCAGGCCGGCGGTGAGCACGCCGATGCCCATCATGGGACCGGAGAACAGCTGGCCCACGACGGGCAACTGGCCCAGCGTGGCCTTGAGGAAGGGCTGGACGTGGTCGGCGAACAGGGGTGCGAAGACGAACATGCCCCACATGCCGTAAATGATAGACGGTACGCCGGCGAGCAACTCGACGGCCGTGCCCATCGGGCGGCGCAGCCAGACGGGGCAGATTTCGGTGAGGAACAAGGCAATGCCGAAGCTGACCGGGAAGGCGATCAGCAAGGCGATGATGGAGGTGGCGAGCGTGCCGACGATGGCGATCAGGGCGCCGTATTTGTCGTTGACAGGATCCCACTCGACGGTGGTGATGAAGGCCCAGCCAAATTCGCGGAAGGCCGGCGTGGCGTTGATGATCAGGGACACGATGATGCCCAGCAGGACCAGCAGCACCGAGGCGGCGAACAGCATCGTCACTTTATGGAAAACGAAATCCTGAATGCGCTGAGAGCGCATGGTGTGATGCATGCGCTCTTCGGTGATTCGGGCTTGTTCCTGTTCGGACATCTCTGCCATCGCGATGGGGGGAATTGCACTCATGGTCTCTATTCTTTGATGTTTTCGCAGTCTTGCTCCGCATGGTGGGCACATGTGCCCACCCTACGCGGCAGGGTGGGCATGCATGCCCACGCGTCGTCTTACCAGATGGCCTTGCCCGAAGTGTCTTTCAGGTTGGCTTTCCAGCTGTCTTGCACCAGCTTGATGACCGATGCCGGCAGCGGCACGTAGTCCAGTTCGGCAGCCGCGGCGCCACCATTCTTGAAGGCCCAGTCGAAGAACTTCAGCACTTCCTTGCCCTTGGCGGCATCAGCTTGCGCCTTGTGCATCAGGATGTAGGACACGCCGGTGATCGGCCACGATGCCTTGCCAGCCTGGTCGGTCAGGACCACGGCGAAACCTGGGGTCTTGGTCCACTCGGCGCCGGCAGCGGCGGCCTTGAAGTTGTCGTCGTCAGGCTGCAGGAACACGCCATCCTTGTTCTTGAGCTGGGTGTGCGACATCTTGTTCTTCTTGGCGTAAGCCCATTCGACGTAGCCGATGGCGCCCTTGATACGCTGCACGTTGGCGGCGACGCCATCGTTGCCCTTGCCGCCGACGCCGACGACCCACTTCACGGCCGTGCCGGCACCGATCTTGGTCTTGAATTCAGCGTTGACCTTGGACAGGTAGTCGGTGAACAGGAAGGAGGTGCCCGAGCCGTCAGCGCGGTGCACGACGGTGATGTCGTCGGCTGGCAGCTTGACGCCGGCGTTCAGGTCGGCGATTTCCTTGTCGTTCCACTTGGTCACTTTACCGAGGTAGATGTCGGCGATGACCTGGCCCGTCAGCTTCAGCTGGCCAGGGGCGATGCCGTCCAGGTTCACCACGGCGGTCACGCCGCCCATGATGGCCGGGAACTGGACCAGGCCGTCGGCGTCGAGCTCTTCTGCCTTGAGGGGCATGTCGGAGGCGCCGAAGTCGACCGTCTTGGCCTTGATTTGTTTGATGCCAGCGCCGGAACCGACGGACTGGTAGTTCAGGCCGTTACCGCTGGCCTTTTTGTACGACTCCGCCCATTTGGCGTAGATCGGGTAAGGGAAGGTTGCGCCAGCGCCCGTCATGTCTGCCGCCACGGCGGAAGACATTGCAATTGCGCCAACAGCCAGGGAGACCAACAAGTGTTTCATACGCATATCGAGTCCTTAGAGTGAGTTCAGGTCCAACGCTGCGCAGTCTAGCGAGCCATTATGACAGCTTTATGACATGCTTGAAATACAGTGAAAAACAGGGTTTTCCCCAGTGTATTAGACTGTCCTTGTCATATATCGAAACCAGTCTGTCACAAACTTGTCATATTTCCTGCGTACACTTATTGCGAACTAGGATTTACTGTATGACAACAAAAAAAGGCATCATGAAGACCGTCCCAAGCACCGAAACGGCGCGCCAGCACATCTTCCTGGACCGCGAGCTGTCGCAACTGACGTTCAACCGGCGCGTGCTGGCCCAGGCCGAGGACAAGCGCCTGCCCCTGCTCGAGCGCCTGCGCTATTTATGCATCGTCAGCAATAACCTCGACGAATTTTTCGAAGTGCGGGTGGCCAGCCTGTTGGCCCAGGCCGGCAGCGACACCAGCCTGGCCGAGCACCCTGCCCTGCGCACCACGCTCGAGCGCATCGCGCGCGAATGCCACCAGCTGGTGCAGCAACAGTACGCGATCCTGAATACCGAGGTGCTGCCGGCCCTGCGCAGCCATGGCGTGCACCTGCTGCGCCACACCGACCGCAATGCGGCCCAGCGCGCCTGGGTCAAGGAATATTTCGAGCGCGAAGTGCGGCCCCTGTTGACGCCGATCGGCCTCGACCCGGCCCATCCGTTCCCGCAGGTGGTCAACAAGAGCCTCAATTTCATCATCTCGCTGTCGGGCAAGGATTCCTTCGGGCGCGGCACGGCCATTGCCATCGTCAAGGCGCCGCGCATGCTGCCGCGCGTGATCAAGCTGCCCGATAATTTATCGAACCATGGCGGCCAGACCTTCTGCCTGCTCTCCTCGATCATCCACTCGCATATCGAAGACCTGTTTACCGGGCGCGAAGTGCTGGCCTATTCACAGTTCCGCGTCACGCGCGACTCCGACCTGTGGGTCGATGAAGATGAAGTGAAGAACCTGCGCCAGGCGCTCAAGGGCGAATTGCAGGGACGCCAGTTCGGCACCTCGGTGCGCCTCGAGGTGGCCAAGAACTGCCCGCCCGAGCTGTCGCAGTTCCTGCTCAACCAGTTCAGCCTCGACCCGGACCGACTGTACGCCGTCGATGGTCCCGTCAACCTGGTGCGCCTGACCGAGCTGATCGAACAGGCCAGCCAGCCGGCGTTGCGTTTTGCGCCCTTCTTCCCCGGCTTGCCGGCCAAGCCGGGCAATGCCGACATCTTCGAGCAATTGCGCAGGCAGGACATCTTGCTGCACCACCCGTTCGAATCGTTCCAGCCGGTGATCGACTTCATCCGCAATGCGGCGGTGGACCCGAACGTGGTGGCGATCCGCCAGACCATCTACCGCACCGGCATGAATTCGGACCTGATGGAAGGCTTGATGACGGCGGCGCGCCAGGGCAAGGAAGTGACGGTGATCCTGGAACTGATGGCGCGCTTCGATGAAGAAGCCAATATCAACTGGGCCGACAAGCTCGAACAGGCCGGCGCCCAGGTCGTCTATGGCGTGGTGGGCCTGAAGACCCACGCCAAGATGGCGCTGGTGATCCGGCGCGACGAAGATGGCTTGCGTTTCTACGCCCACCTGGGTACGGGCAACTACCACTTGACGACGACACGCCTGTACACCGACTTTGGCCTCTTGACGGCGCACCGCGAGATCACGCGCGAAGTGAACGAAGTGTTCATCCACCTGACCAGCCTGACCAAGCCGCAAAAGCTCAACCACCTGTGGCTGGCGCCGTTCGCCCTGCAAAGCGAGATCATCAAGGCAATCCGCAATGAAGCGAAGATCGCGCGCTCGGGGCGTCCCGGGCGTATCATTGCCAAGGTCAATGCCCTGGTGGACGAGTCGGTGATCCGGGCGCTGTATGCCGCCTCGCACGATGGCGTGAAGATCGACCTGATCGTGCGTGGCGCCTGCACGCTCAAGCCTGGCGTGCCGGGCCTGTCGGAAAACATCAAGGTGCGTTCGATCATCGGGCGCTTCCTCGAACATAGCCGGATCTATTATTTCCGGAACGACTTGGCGCACGACGTCTACCTGGCCAGCGCCGACTGGATGAGCCGCAACCTGTTCCGCCGCATCGAGGTGGCGTTTCCGGTGCTGGACAAGGCGCTCAAGCGGCGCGTGATTGCCGAAGGATTGAACCCCTATTTGAAGGACAACGTCAACGCCTGGGAACTGGAACCGAGTGGCCACTTCCAGCGGCGCAAACCGCGCGGCAAGCAAGTGGCGTTTTCAGCGCAGCAGCACCTGATGGCTTTGCTGGGTACACCGCCGGCCGACGCCGGCTAGAGACACGACAGGGAGGGCAGCATGGATCTGATACTGTGGCGCCACGCCGAAGCCGAAGAAGGCGAACCGGACCAGGCGCGCGTGTTGACGGCCAAGGGCCAGAAGCAGGCGCGGCGCATGGCCGAATGGCTTACCTCGCAATTGCCGGAATCGACGCGCATCCTGGTCAGTCCGGCCGTGCGCACGCTGCAGACGGTCGAGCCGCTGGGACGCAAGTACAAGGTCGTGCCCGACCTCGCACCCGGGGCCGACGCGGCCGACATCCTGCGCGTGGCCAATTGGCCCAGCAGCAAGGAGCCGGTGCTGATCGTGGGGCACCAGCCGACGATGGGCTTGACGGCATCGCTGTTATTGACGGGCCAGGCGCAGTACTGGAATGTCAAAAAGGCCAACGCCTGGTGGATCGCGCAGCGCGACCCGCTCGACCCCGACAGCCTGTATTTGAAGGCAGTAATGGCGCCCGACTTGATTGTTAAATGAGGGCTTGAAAAGCGCTTGCTGCGTGCTAGAGTTTAAGTGTGTCAACTCTAGGGAGGAATCGCTCAACGGCGGTTGAATGATCATGTTTAGCATGCTCGTCATTGCCATCTTGGGAAGTATGGTGGGGCTGATCATCTTCGAGCTGGTGGAAGAAGTCCGGGGCAGCTCACACGAACTCCACGACCACTACCACGAGTAGTGTCCAGCCTGGCAACAGGCTACCATCAAAAGCGGCAATCCCCCGCCAGGGCTTGCCGCTTTGACGTTAACAGCCTGGGGTCAAACCCGGCAACTTGACAAATCGGGGACAGACCCTCAGCGCGGCGCGCTGAGGGTCTGTC
>JAZJYP010000312.1:0-5817 GCA_040390345.1 Pseudomonadota bacterium
TATTCGAACCCGCCTATCCATGGCGGCAAGGTCGTCGCCACGGTGCTGTCCACGCCCGAACTGCGCGCCCTGTGGGAAGAAGAGCTGGCCGGCATGCGCGTGCGCATCCGCGCCATGCGCGACGCCTTTGTGGCCAAGCTCAAGGAAAAGGCGCCCGGCCACGATTTCGCCTTTGTGCGCGAGCAGGTGGGCATGTTCTCGTACTCTGGCCTCTCCAAGTCCCAGGTCGATGCGCTGCGTGCCGAATCGATTTATGCGGTCGACACGGGGCGCATCTGCGTGGCCGCGCTGAACTCGAAAAATATCGACCGGGTCATTGACGCGATCACCAAAGTCCTTTAAGATCTTGCTTCTTCGAACTTGGCGCAAGCTTGTTCGAAGGGCAAATCGAAAGAATTGCGCGTACAATGGCTTAACTTGACAGTGTGCAGCAAGGCGACGATAATATTGCCTCTTTTCCCTGATAGCTCAGTTGGTAGAGCGACGGACTGTTAATCCGCAGGTCCCTGGTTCGAGTCCAGGTCGGGGAGCCAGAATACAAGCGAAAGCCCAGCCTTTACCGGTTGGGCTTTTTGCATTTGGGCTGTCCTGTGGCGAACACTTGCTGTTTTGTTTGCAATGTGAAATGTAAATTATTTTTTTGACACAATACTTGTTTATTAGGATACACTTCGCGCGTCGCGTGTACGCTGCGACCAGGTCTACAAGATTCTAAATATAAACATTAAAAGGAAAAGTAATGAAACTAGCCGCCTTCACGCGCAAGCTGCTTACCGCCGCAACCTTCGCCCTGCTGAGCACCGCCGCCAGCGCCGGTATCAATGGCGACACCGTTGGTGCCGCCTTTTTCGTCCCGACTTTGTCGGGTCCGGGCTACAGCGTCGGCACTGATGTCGTTCCCGTCGCCGCATTCGATGTTTTCGGCCTTTTCAATGTGCACGTGAGCGACACCCAGATCATCGTCGATCACTTCTATGGCGTTGATTCTTTTAACATGACCGCGTTCAACGGCTTCCAGATCACCGACCTGAGCAAGAACTTCGGTGGCGTCTATACCGTTGACGGCAGCACCACGATGGTTGATTTCTCGGCAGCCCATGTGGCCACTTCAGGTAACACGGTCTCGGTCAACATGGCAGGCCTGGCATTTACTGAAGACACGCGAATCGTCCTCAACCTATCGCCTGTACCTGAACCGGAAAGCTACGCCATGCTGCTGGCCGGCCTGGGCCTGACCGGCCTGGTACTGCGCCGCCGCCAAGCCTAAGCGCGAAAAGCCAAAACAAAGAAAGGCCTGCACGCTTCGGTGTGCGGGCCTTTTTTGTCTTGCCTGCCGCACTTCACATGGCGGCGAGAACGGTTTCAATGGGCAGGAAGAGGGTGCGGCCGTATGCGGGGAATTCAATGAACTCCGCGCAGCGCAGATAGAATCGGCGTGCCGCTTGGTCCTTGGCATGGACCAGCACTGCAGCGATGCCAATACTTTGCGCGGCGTGAGCGATACGAAGCAGCGCATCGGCGAGCAGGTCCGCACCCAGCCCCTGTCCGGAATGATCGCTGCTGACGGCTAGTCGGCCGATGACGGCGACGGGGATGGTTGTCGGTGCATTGCGGCGGATCTTGCCTGGGGAAGCTTCCCGTTCAACGGCACCAGCCGAGATGCAATAGTACGCGACGACACGCGTGCCTTGGCACGCCACATAGCTGCGCGAAAAGCGACTTTCATTTTTCAGGGCCTGCTGGCGCAGCCAATCATTGAATACAGGTTCGCCACAATCGAAGCGGGAAAGGTCGTGTTCAGCAGTAAGTGGCACTGGCGCCGCTACTAGCGCTTCCATGCCGGCACTCGGCGAAGCAGTGATCGCAGTTTTGGACCCGGAGCAGGAGGGTGCTCTAGTGCCAGCAGGAAGGCGTCGTGGTTTTCAGGCTGCATGGCGAACAGGCGTTGATCGAGCAGCACGTTGATCGCTTGTCTGCGCGCACTTTCAATCATGAATTCAGTACGCGTCTTGCCGTCGATGGCCGCTGCGTCATCGATGAGCTGGCGCGTGCTGGCATCGATACGTAAATTGATGCTGCCCTTTGCGTGGCCCGTCGCAGTGCCCTCCGCGACAGCAACTGCTGCAGAGTCGGTTTGAACCGGAGCGGAAAGGCGCGATTTCGACATGGGCTGATTGTGCCAGAGTGTATCCACAGTGTCTATACAGATGGCTTGGCGGGCGTCAAAGTGCGTGCTCGCATATCGGTGTAGGCGCCGACGATAAGTGCTTCAAGCGCTTTGGCGTCCAACGGGCGCCCCGGGAAGAGCTTTACATGGCGCATGCGCTTGCCCGACCCTTCGAGCAGGCCTGTCGGATCGGGCAGCGGGGCGCCGAGGAAGAAACCGACGTTGACATGGTCGCGGAAGGCATTCACGTAGGCGAAGGCGGCGTCGCCGACGCAAGCCGTAGGATGGCCGTCGTGCAGCAGTTCGCGCACGTCCCCGCCGCACGCGCGGATGAAGGAAAACCAGTGCTCAGCAATTGTGCCGAGTTCTTCCGATTGCTGCTGCATCCAAGCCTCGATCTCGGGATCGTAGGGCTGGGCGGTGGGGAAGCGCATCAGCTCGCTCATGGCAAACCGTAGGCGCTGCGGATCGTTTGCAGGGCACCTTTCTTTTCGAGCCGCGCAGTGGCCTCGTTGAGTTGCCGGACATCGTGCTCGCTCACGCTCGCTTTACTGAACATCATGTGCACCGGCGCACTGGTGACGACAAAGGGCAGGGCCTCGATGGCCACGCCTTCCTTTTTGGCCGCCGCGAACAGGGCTGGCGTATCGCTCATGATGAGGCGGGCGCGCCCGATGGCGAGCATGCGGATGCCTTGGTCAAGGTAGGTGAATTCGACGGTCAGGCCGGCCTCGCGCAAGGCGGGCAGGGCGCTGGCGTAGTCCTGGCCGTACCAGCCGGCATTGGGAATGAGCAGGCGCGCGCCCGCTTGGCGCAAGGCGTCGAAGGTCGCGATGCCGCGCAGGGCGTCGACCTTGCCGGCCAGGCCCACCAGGGACACGGTCTCGTTGCGGTAGGCCAGGCCGAAGCGGTTGGCCCTGGACCGTTCTGCCGATTCCGAGGCGGCCAGCATGATATCGGTCTTGCCGCTGCTGACCATCTCCACCATGCGCTTGGGCGCCACCAGCGGCGCAAATTTGTAGGCGCAGCCGGCTTCCTTGAAGATGGCCTGCATCAGTTCGACATCGAGCCCCGACCACTTGCCGTCCTGGTTCTTGTAGACATAGGGCGGGTAGTCGCTCGAGGAGATCGACAGCGTCTTGTCGCACACGGCGAAGGCTGGAGCACAGGCGGTCAGCGAGGCGATGGCTAGCAGGGTGGCACGGACAATCATGAGTGAGATCGTATCACCACCGATTGTCAGGCGCCGGTCTTGACCACGGTGACGGTGCAATTGGCCTCGGCCACCACCTGCGACGAGACGCTGCCCAGGTAGCGCCGCATCGCGCCGCTGCCGCGCGCGCCGATGATGATGTGTTCGACGCCGTTGTCGTTGGCGTAGCTAACGATGGCCGTGGCCGGATCCGGCGCTTCGATCACATGGTAGGTGATGCGCTCGGCACCCACGCCGAGCGGGCGTGCCCAGTTCTTCAACTGGCCCAGCTGCTTGACGTGAATATTCTGTCCGCCCTGCACCAGGCTCTCGTCCATGCCCAGGCGATTGACCTTGCGCACCGTGAGGCAGGCCAGGCGCGCGCCCGGTGTCGTTTCGAGCATGCGCAGCGTGACGGTGCGCACGTCGTCGGCCAGGTCGTCGGCGCCGTTCAGGTCCAGCGCCACCATCACGATGGGCGCCTTGTCGAGCAAGCCTGCCGCGGTCTGCGGCACCATGCCGTCGATGCCGGCCATCCTGAAGCGCCGCTTGATGACCGTCATCAAGCCGTCCTGATGCAGTTTGCTGGCGCGCGCCGTCAGCGGCAGCTGCTCGCTGTGCTGGAGCATGAAGGCGAGCTGGCCGGCCGTGTCGAAGCGCTGCGCCGGCAGGGTTTCGAGGCAGCGCAGGATCACTTCCTGGAACCATGGCGGCAAATCGGGCCGGTGCACGCGTGGCGGCACCGGGTCGCGGTAGAGGCGCTTCTTCAGGCCCGACACCTTGTCCGGTTTGCCGAAAGGGCGCTGGCCGGTGGCCAGGTGGTACATCAGCACGCCCAGCGCAAACAGGTCGCTGCGCGGCTCGTTGCGCACGCCCAGCACCTGCTCGGGCGAGATGTAGGGGCCGGTGCCGAAGGGCAGTCGGAATTCCTCGTCCAGCAGGTCGGGCAACTGGTCATGGCGCGACAGGCCAAAGTCGATCAGCACAATGGTGCCATCCGGGCGCACGAAGATATTGCTGGGTTTGATGTCGAGATGGATCACATGCTGGCGGTGCAGCTCCTGCAGCGCCTGCGCGACCTTGATGCCGATCTGGACCACTTCCTGCCAGGGCAAGGGCGCCGCTTCCAGGCGTGCGTAGAGCGACTCGCCCTCGATGCGCTCCATGACGATGTAGGGCTGGGCGTCGAAGTCGCCGGCGCCGAAATAGCGCGGCACATTTTTACCGCGCAGCTTGGGCATGATCATCTGTTCGACTTCGAAGGCCACGATGGCGGTGGGGTCGTCGCTGGAAAACAGGCGCGGCACTTTCATGATCAGGCCATGCGGCGCCAGCTCGCCATGGCGGCCTTGCAGGTCCTTCACTAGCCAGAGTGCGGCCATGCCGCCGGTGTGGAGTTTTTCGAGCAGTGCGTAACCGTCCACCTCCATGCCAGGCTGCAGGCTGCGGTGGGTGGGCAGGGCGGCGTCGTGTTCGCTCATTAGTTCCCCGTCAGGAGGCGTTGGGCAAGGGCAGGGGGCAGGCCGGCTGCGCGGATCTTGTCGGCGGCCGATTGAACGTCGTAGGGAATGCGGAAGAAACGCAGTTCCCAGCTGGCCATGTCGAACAGGGCATAGGCCGCGGCGGGATTGCCGTCGCGCGGCTGGCCGACGGCGCCGGGAATGGCCAGCCAGCGCCGTTGGCGGCTCAGGGGAATGGCCGCGTCGCTGCTGGGCGTGAAGCAGCCGGTCTTGCCCGTCATCGTCATGTGGTAGAGGGCGGGCGTGTGCATGTGGCCGCAGAAGGTCAGTTGCGCGCGCGTGGCCTGCATGCTGCGCATCGCTTCCATGGTGCCGTCGATATAGCCCCAGGCGGCGGGCTCCCAGGCGTTGGCGTGCACCAGTTCGACTTCGCCAATGCTGCGCTTGAACGGCAGCGCGCGTAGGTAGCCAAGCTGGCTCTCGTTCAGTTGGGAGCGCGTCCAGGCCACGGCCTCGCGCGCGGCTGGCGTCATGTCGGGCCGTTCGGCCTGGAAGGCAGCTTCGTCATGGTTGCCCAACACGACCTGCGCACCGCGTTCGGCATGGGCGCGCACGGTGTCGATGACCCAGCCCGGGTCGGCCCCGTAGCCGACCAGGTCGCCCAGGAAGGCGTAGGTATCGGCGCCCTGGCTGGCCGCGTGTTCGAGGACGGCTTCGACGGCTTCGCGGTTGGAGTGCAGGTCAGTGAGGATGGCAAGGCGCATGATCGCTCGTGGCAAGGGATTGTCCCTTGGTATACACGCGCAATCCTACGCCAGCCTTACACGCCTGTCAGGCGTTGGCAAGTTCGAAGCGGCCGGCGCTGCGGCGGCTGCCGTAGCGTCCGACGCCCAGGTCGTCGTGGGCGATGTCCGGGCGCTTGCCCGACATCAGGTCCGCCAGCAGCTGGGCCGAGCCGCAGGACATGGTCCAGCCCAGCGTGCCATGGCCGGTATTGA
>JAZJYP010000313.1:0-19727 GCA_040390345.1 Pseudomonadota bacterium
CTGGCAAGTCAGCTTGGCTCGTTCAAATTCTGTCTGCCGCGCAGACTCCTAGCGCTCTTTGCCGGCTTGTTGGCCGCGAACGCTACTTTTCACGTGGCATTGGCGGCGCCCTCGATCTACACCGCCGTGTCGACCAACACACCTTGGACGGAAACTGACCAGGCAGGCGTGGTCCTGTCCAGCTCGTCCACCATGCAGAACTACCAGTTGGGTGTGGTCAACGGTTCGGCAAGCGACAGTACCAGTATGGGCATCAACCGGATTGCCGCAGTCGGCGAATTCCGCCAGGACTTCAATGATGGCCAGGGATTCGTCTCCGTCAATGCCGGCGCCACGTCCTACTGGCGCGATGACTGGACAGTGGTAGGCGGCACTGGCGATATCACGCTCACGGTGCATGGGGAGATCCGTTTCGACCTCATTGGCACGCCGGGCGTTCTCGGCCATCTTGAATTCAACCACTTAATGATCCGTGCGAGTCTTGACTCCCCGGGCGGTGTATTTCTTCTGGCAGACCAATCCAGTTTCGTCAGCATGCTGGGAGGAACGCTGGTGTGGTCAAGGACCTTCAATGTTCAAGCCGATTCCACGTTCCAGATGTCGGAACAATTTAATATCTACATCGCTAGCAATACAATGTTCAATCTTGGGCCCTTCGCCGACCATTTTGAATCAATTGCCTTCGACGCCATGCACACTTCCGTGCTGACCCATGTCGACGTGCCTGACGGCGTGATTTTGAGCAGCGCATCAGGTGAACTGATCGCCCACGATGGTGGCTATGGTTATGCAGCAGTGATCGCGGCATCGGTACCCGAGCCAGGCGCTTGGGCGTTGCTGTTGGCCGGCGGCGGCCTGCTCGGCTTACGCCGACGCTGCCGCCCCGCTACAGTTTGAACAATGCAAGCAACAACTGGGCGCGCTGTTCGGTAGACGTCTTGCGGTACAACTCTTTCATATGACTCTTGACGGTGCTGACAGCGACGTGCAACACGGCGGCGGCTTCCTCAATGGTGCGGCCACGGTACAGTTCCAGCGCGACGCGCGATTGCGCCGGCGTCAGGTTGAATGCCGCTTCCCATAACTGGACATCGGCCTCCGGTTCGGCCGTGGGCTCATGCACCATCAACAGTACCTGCAATTTGGCGCCGAACACATACATGGTGGCCGAAGGTTGATAGGGCGTGATACTGAACAAGACAACCGGTTGGCCGGGATGATCCAGGCGGACGATTGTGCGTAACGGCACCTTGCCGCTCGCTTCTTCGCGCCAGATCGTCTCCATGGCGACGGCGAGCTTGTCATCAAGTTCCTTGCGCAAGGCGGTCAGGCGATCGCGCTGCAGCAATAGGGCATTGGAGCGTTGAAGAAACTCACGTGCCTTTTCGTTGCGCATCGAAACATGGCGATCCAGATCCAACACAAAGGCCGGTCGCGTCAGACGGCGCAGGAATTCGGCCCCGGCACTGGCGCTTTCCACCAGCTTGCGGCTGTGCTGGTAAATCGCCACAGCTTGCTGGAAATGGAAGGCAATCGCTTCCAGGAACTGGCGCTGCTGATCTTGGAAGCCAGCCTCGGATGCCTTGGACAGGAAGGCCATCATCACCACGATTTCACTATCCTGATACAGGCGGATGCTGGCCGTATGGCGGCCGCCGAATGGCACCAGCAGATCGCGATAATAGGAATTGGTGTCGACGAGCCGCTGGTCAAACTGGTCCTGGTCATACAACCATTGCCCGGCGGGGTTGCTCAGCAAAAGAGGGATGCGCGGATCGTCCTGGTGATACGTCCTGACGTAGTCCAGTTCAGTTTCCGAGGGCACAGCATCACAGGCATGGGTGAATGCAATGGCACCGTCGGACAGCCGTACGCCAATCAATTGGCTACCGCGCAGATCCAGTGCGTCGGTGCAAGCGGTCAAGACATCTTCCCACGGCAAGCAACAGGCGCCTGCACGATATAAGCCCGCGATAATCTCCTGTACCGCCATCCTGGAATTCGGCTGCATATTCCGCTCCTGGCGCTGAAGGCGCGCGATGATCCACTGTCGTGGCGTATAGGCTCGTTATTCTGCGCGTCATTACGCAGGTGGTCAATGGCGTGGACGGGGCCCGGTTCTCTTGCGTAGCGTCAATGCTTTGCTTGGGCTCGCTTGACCAAGCCGCCGGGAAGGCCAATACTTACTGAATGGAAGCGCGCATCCAAAAACTGGAAATTGAAACAGCCACCTTCATCACGGACGTGGCCGTGATCCGCTCGAACTATGCCACCAAGTCCGATATTGCCGGACTCGAGGTGAAGATCGTCGCGCTTGAAGTCACGATGGCCGGCCTCGAAACCAAGATGGTGAAATGGTTCATCGCCACCGCATTCGGCATGGCAGGTCTGATGATTGCCCTGGCCGGGCTGGCATTCACAGCTGGCCGCTATGTACACTAACCGCGAGCAAATGGAAGTGCGTGTTCACAAGCTTGAAACAGAAGTCGCGGTGATCCGGTCCAATTATGCGACCAAGGAAGATATTGCGCGCCTGGAGTTGAAGCTTGCCGGCACGGATGCCAAGGTCGTCGGCATCGAGATCAAACTGGCTCAGTTGGAAACCAAGATGGTGAAGTGGTTTATCACCACCTCAGTTGCCATGTCGGGCCTCATGATCACCACAGCTGGCCTGGCATTCACCGCCGGGGCTATATCCATTAGTGCTTAGGCATGCGCCGGTGCATGCGGCGCAGGGCCAGCCAGACGCCAGCGGCCACGAAAGGCACAAGCATCCCGACCGCCACTTCAACGTTCAGCGCCAGCCCGGCCGCCTTGGCAGCCTTGCCAGAATAGCTGAACAGGCCAATCACATAGTAGGAAATCGCCGCCACCGACAAGCCTTCCACAGCCTGCTGCAAGTGCAGCTGCTGGGCCGCGCGCTCGTTGAGCGACTGCAGGATCTGCCGATTCTGCTGCTCCTGCACGATGCCCACGCGCGTGCGCAGCAAATCGTTGGTGTTAGCGATGCGTCGCGCCAGCGCTTCCTGGCGCCCGGCCATCGCTTCGCAGGTGTTCATCGCCGGCGCCAGGCGCCGGTCCATGAATTCGAACACCGTCGGCGTCCCTTCGATGCGGTGTTCGCGCAATTCCTCGATGCGCGCATTCACCAGCCGGAAGTAAGCCTTCGAGGCGGCGAAGCGGTAGCTGTTTTCCAGCGAGAGCTTTTCCATCCGCGCCGACAGGCCCATGATCTGGTCGAGCAGCGCCGGCTCATCGGCGTCATTGAAATCGACCATCGCCGTCGTCAGGTCGGACAATTCGTTTTCGATCGCGTTCAGGCTCGCCGCTGCCTGCTGGGCGAAGGGGAGGCCAAGCAGCGCCATCATCCGGTAGGTTTCAATTTCCAGTACGCGCTGCACGAGGCGTCCGCCTTGCTGGGCGCGCATGCCGACGTCGCGCAACACGAAGCGCGAAAAACCGTCGGGCTGGATGGCGAAGTCGGTATAGAGCTCGCCGCCCTGCATCACGCCGCCGCCCACCAGCAGGTTGCCGCCGAAGGATGCCTGCAGCATGTCGGCCGGGGCGCCGCCGTTGTCGAGCAGGACGTGGGCCGCGACCATCACCTTGCCCTGCAAGTCGAGCAGCCACTGTTCCGGCAAATGCGCGATGGGCATGTGCTCGAAGGCGCCGCCTGCACTGCCCGGCTGGGCGAAGGTGAAGGTGGCGAACTCGGTGTGCAGTTCCCACTTCAGGCGAAAGCGCCCGAAGTCATGGTAGAAGTAGCTCGCATCCGCGCCCGGGCCGGCCACGCCGAAGTGCGCGCACAGCGACGCCAGCGTGGCGCGCTGGGCCGCGCCGCTGGCCGGCCCGCCGTAGACGGCCAGGTGCGACACGTCGGATGGCGCCTCCTGCTTCAGGAAGGGCCGGGAGTGGATTTCCGCCGCCAAGGGCACGCGCAGCGGGTGGTTCAGGGTCGAATAGACGATGGACATGGTGGGTTGGTAAATTGATATCGGTTACGACCATCTTACCAGCGCCGGCCGAACACTGCTGGGGACGCTGTTTTGACAGCGCGCAAACACTGGCGCGCACACGTTTGACAGGGGCGCAGGACCGGCCGATCATCGATTCATGGACACCCGCCTCGACATCCTGGAACGCGACGTCAGCCAGCTCAAGACCGAGATGGCCACGATACGTGCCACCTATTCCACAAGAGAAGAATTAGCCGAAATTCGCATTGTGATTGCGACACTGGCAACCAAGCAGGAACTCTATGAGGCACTGGACAGGCTAGAGCAGCGCCTGAAACGGGCGTTCCGTGAAGAAATGGTGGCGATGGAGGCGCGCCTTGAAATCCGCATGGACGTCAAGCTGGGCGCACTCGAAACCAAAATGATGCACATGCTCTTCCGCGTGGCATTAGCCCTGGCCACCCTGAATATCGCACTGAGCGGCCTCACGGTCGCCGCCATGCATTACCTGCATTAGGCGGCGGCGCGCACCAGCATTTCAAAATCGATGGCATACCCTGCAATGCGCTCGGCCTGGTCCTGGCCATTGATGATGCGGCGCGCGCCGAGGTAGTCGGTGGCGCCGTCGTTGAGGTAGTCGCCCAGCCCCTTGCCGCTGAATTGCCCCAGCCGCATGCCGGTCGAGAGCAAGCCGTAGGCAGTGGCGGGATCGAGCGCGCGCTCGGGCGCTTTCGCCAGCCCGGCGCGCGTGTAGTTGGTGCGCCCGGTCAGCTGCACATAGCCGCGCCCTTTGAAGCGCAGGCCGTCGCCCGTTTCGACGTTGCCCAGCCGTGCGCCAAGCTCGGTGCCGGCATCGTACTTCGCGAAGTAGCTGTCGGGCCCACGCTCTTCGATCGGTAGCCAGGTGTCGGCGCATTCGTGTTTGACGGTCGCCAGTATATAGGCGGCCCAGCGTGCATCGCCCACGGGCGCATCGGCCACCAGGAAGGCGAGCAGTTGCTGCATGCCCGCGCGCGCAGGCGTAGACAGCGGGGGAAAACGGGTTTCATAAGCGGCGATAAAGCGGACAGGATCGATCTGCATGGCGGCCTCCGGGAACTAGCCCAGCTTAGGCCAGCCATCCCGGCGCCGCTTGATCTGCCTCGCCTTGAACGCTTAAATGATCTTCTGTTCGGATAAATCGGCGATGGCGGCATCGCTCCAGCCCCAGTCGCGCAGAATGTCCTGCGAATGCTGGCCCGGTGCGGCCGGCGGCGCGCCCAGTTCCGGTGCGGTACGGCTAAACCGTGGCGCCGGTGCGGGCTGGGTGACGCCGTCCACGTCGACATAGGTGGCGCGCGCCACATTGTGCGGGTGGACCGGCGCTTCGTCGATATCGAGCACGGGCGCGAAGCACACGTCGGTACCTTCCATCAGGTCGCACCACTGCGCGCGTGTGCGGGTCTTGAAGATCTCGGTGAATTGCGCTTTGCGTTCCGGCCATTCGCGCACGTCCATCTGGTGCTTGTCTTCGACGCCGGTCAGCTGCTGCAGCAAGGCGTGGAACTGCGGCTCGATCGAGCCGATCGAAATGTATTTGCCGTCAGCGCAGGCATAGGTGTCATAGAACGGCGCGCCGCCATCGAGCATATTGGTGCCGCGCTGCGTGTTCCACGCGCCAAACGCACGGAAGCCGTAGACCATGGCGCCCAAGGTGGCCACGCCATCGGTCATTGCCGCGTCGACCACTTGGCCTTGGCCGGAAGTGCGCGCTTCGAGCGCCGCGCAGACGACGCCGAAGGCCATCATCATGGCGCCGCCGCCAAAGTCGCCCAGCAGGTTCAGGGGTGGCGACGGTGGCTCGCCCGGGCGGCCCATCGCGCCCAGCATGCCGGTCAGGGCGATGTAGTTGATGTCGTGCCCTGCCGCGTGCGCCAGCGGGCCGTCCTGGCCCCAGCCAGTCACGCGGCCGTACACCAGGCGCGCATTGCGGGCCCGGCAAACTTCCGGACCCAGGCCCAGGCGCTCCATCACGCCGGGACGGAAGCCTTCAATCAGGATATCGGCCTGATCAACGAGGCCCAGCACCACTTCGCGCGCGCCGGGATGTTTGAGGTCGAGCGCGAGCGAGCGCCGTCCGCGCGCCATCACATCGAACTTCGTGCCCAGCATGGGGAAAGGGTTGGCGGCACCGGGCGCGGCCTTGCGGTCGATGCGGATCACCTCCGCACCCATATCGGCCAGCATCATGGCGGCAAATGGGCATGGCCCGATGCCCACCATTTCAACGACGCGGATTCCTGCCAGCGGTCCTGCCATGCGTGCTCCCTTACAGTGAACGGGCGATGATTTCTTTCATGATCTCGTTGGCGCCGCCGTAGATGCGCTGCACGCGCGCGTCCACGTACATCTGCGCGATCGGGTACTCCAGCATATACCCATAGCCGCCAAAGAGCTGCACGCACTGGTCGATGATCTTGCATTGCAGGTCGGAGATCCAGTACTTGGCCATCGATGCCTGCACCGTGTCCATGCGCCCAGCCACCATGTCTTCGACGCAGCGGTCGACGAAAATGCGAGCGATGGTCGCCTCGGTCTTCGCTTCGGCCAGCACGAAGCGGGTGTTCTGCATGTCGAACAGGGTCTGGCCGAAGGCCTTGCGCTCCTTGGTGTGTTCGATCGTCAGGCGCAGCGCGCGCTCGATCGCCGCCACGCCGGTCACGCCGAGGATGGTGCGCTCGTAAGGCAGTTCCGTCATCAACTGGACAAAACCCTTGCCTTCGACGCCGCCCAATACATTCTCCAGCGGCACCCGTGCATTGTCGAAGAACAGCTCGCACGTGTCCTGGCCCTTCTGTCCGACCTTTTCGAGAATGCGGCCAACGCGGAAACCCGCGCAGTCCTTCGTTTCGAGCAGCAGCAGGGAGATGCCCTTCGAGCCCGCCGCAGGGTCGGTCTTGGCGACGACCAGGATCAGGTCGGCCAGGTAGCCGTTCGAAATGAAGGTCTTGGAGCCATTCATTACATAGGCGCCGCCGTCGCTGATGGCCGTGGTGCGGATGCCTTTCAGGTCGGAGCCGGCGCCCGGTTCGGACATGGCGATAGCGGCGACCATCTCGCCACTGGCCAGCAGCGGCAGGTACTTCTGCTTCTGCGCCTCGGTGCCCTGGTTCAGGATGTAGTGCGCCACGATGGCGTGGACGTGGATGCCGAAGGCCATGTCGCCTACGTAGGCCAGTTCCTCGAATACCACCGACTGGTGCGCGAAGGTGCCGCCGGAGCCGCCATATTCTTCCGGTATGTCGGCCAGCAGGATGCCCAGCTCGCCTCCTTTGCGCCAGGTGTCGCGATCCACATGCTGTTGCTTGCTCCAGCGCTCGCGGTGCGGCGCGATGTCGCTTTCTGCGAAGCGGCGTACCGCGTCGCGCAAATCTTCCAGTTCCGGGGTCATCCAGGGTGAGACGTAGTTCATCTTCTTCAATCCTTGCGATACATGGTGACGACGCAGGCGCCGCCCAGGCCGAGGTTGTGCTGCAGCGCCGTGCGGGCGCCGTCCACCTGGCGGGCGCCGGCAGTGGCGCGCAGCTGGTGGGTCAGTTCGTAGCACTGGGCCAGGCCCGTTGCGCCCAGCGGATGGCCTTTCGACAGCAAGCCGCCCGATGGATTGGTGACGACCTTGCCGCCATAGGTGTTGTCGCCGGCGCTGATGAATTTGTCGGCGCCGCCTTCCCGGCAAAGACCAAGGGCTTCGTAGGTAATCAGTTCATTGTGGGCGAAGCAGTCGTGCAGCTCCACCACGTCCAGGTCTTCGGGGCCGATGCCGGCCTGTGCGTACACCATGTTGGCAGCTTCGCGACTCATCTCGTAGCCGACCACGCGCATCATGTCGCCACTGTCGAAGGTCGAGGGGCGGTCCGTCGTCATCGCCTGCGCGGCGATAAAGACGTCTGCCTTCAGGCCGCGCTTCTTCGCAAATTCTTCCGACACCAGCACCGCCGCGGCGGCGCCGCAGGTGGGTGGGCAAGCCATCAGGCGTGTCATCACACCGGGCCAGATCATCGGCGCGTTCATCACGTCATCAACCGTCACTTCCTTCTTGAACAGCGCCAGCGGATTATTGACCGCGTGGCGGCTGGCCTTGGCGCGGATCTTGGCGAAGGCTTCGAGCGGCGTACCGTATTTGTTCATATGGGCCAGGCCGGCGCCACCAAAGTAGCGCAGCGCCAGTGGAATCTCCGGCATGCCCACCAGTTCGTCGGTGACGGCGTCGAAGGCGTCAAACGGCGTGGGGCGGTCGGTGAACACGGAGCCAAGCGCGCCCGGGCTCATTTGCTCGAAGCCGAGCACCAGCACGCAGTCGGCCGCGCCGCTGGCAATGGCCTGGCGCGCCAGGAACAGCGCGGTCGAGCCGGTCGAGCAATTGTTATTGACGTTGACGACCGGGATGCCGGTCATGCCCACCTGGTACAGCGCCTTCTGGCCGGCGGTCGAATCGCCATAGACGTAACCGACGTAAGCCTGTTCCATGTCTTCATAGGCCAGGCCGGCGTCGGCCAGCGCTGCGCGCGTCGCCTGCGCGCCCATCTGGTCATACGGGGCGCTGGTGCCAGGTTTGGCGAAGGGGATCATGCCGACCCCGGTGACATAGACTTTGCGGCTCATGGCTTGCTCCAGAAATAAGATTAGGTCGCGCGACCTAGAATGTGCGATTATAGGTCAGCTGTACCATTTGTCAATCGACGTGCGATAATTTCGTCCATGCCCAGCACCCTCAACAGCACCCTCAAGAACAAGGTTTCGAATACCACCGAAAAGGGTTTCGGCCGGGCCCAGGACATCCTCCAGTGCGCGCGCCAGATCCTCGCCAGCGAAGGCTATGCCGGCCTGTCGATGCGGCGCGTAGCGCAGGAGGCCGGCATCAGCCTGTCCAACGTCCAGCACTACTATCCCGGCAAGGATGCCCTGCTCGAAGCGGTGCTGCTGTATACGATGGACCTGTTCCAGGCCAAGATGGACAGCATCTGGGCCGATCCCTCGGGTGCGACGGCGCAGCAGCGCTTCCTGTCGACGATCGACATGTTCCTCGAAGAGATCACCGACCCGGTCACCCACGCCACCTTCTTCGAACTGTGGGCCCTGGCCTCGCGCAACGAGTTCGCCTCGCGCCTGATGGACCGCATGCTCGCGCGCGAGCGCAAGGCCATTTTCAATTTGATCCGCGGCCTCAACCCGGCCATCGCCGACGAGGAATACATGCAGCGCGCGATCCTGATGGTGGCGCAGATCGAAGGGCTGATGCTGTTCCGCCTGGACCGCCACCGCAAGCGCACGGAATATATGGCCGTGCGCGCCGCCGTGCATAAGACGCTACTGGCCCTGGCCCTCGCTCCCTGAGACGTCGTCGTTTTCATTCAGCTGGTAGTCGCCGCGCTCGAACGCCGCGATGATGGCTTGCGCCTGCGCGAGGAACGATTCCGGCACCAGGATACGCACGCCGCCCAGCGCCGCCGTCCACAGCGAATTCGTTTGCACCAGGTTGGCGTCGGCCACCACGGCCGGCACGCCGGACGCGGCCAGGCAGCCTTGCACGATATGCGCTTCGGTCGGCACAAAGTAGCGCGCCACCTCGAGCAGGTCGCGCCCCGGTAGCAGTTCGTCCTCGCCCCCGGCCAACATTGGCAGCGCCACGTTACCTAACTGGTCTGTTGCCATCTCTCGCCTCCGGACATACTTCGCCGCTTCCATACTACGCTTGTCGTCTAGCAAGCACCAGTCCAGCCCAGCACGGCGCCGAAGTTTGATCTCGCGCACTTCCTCTGCCACAGATTCGACGTACGCTTTCTTCTCTGCAACTCATTAAATGGAGAGAAGAGATGCCCTACATCGCCAACAATCCATCGCGTTTCAAGGACACTATTGTCGGTAACGGCCACTGTGTCGCGTTTGCCCGCGCGGCAGCCTTGATGCCACATACTGGCACCTGGGAGCGCGGTGGCCCCGTTAAAGGAGACAATACGATCGCCATTGGGACTGCCATCGCGACATTTGACGACAACGGGCACTACGCAAATCAAACAAACGGCACTTCACATGTTGCCATTTATCTTGGCCAAACGGCCGTCGGCATTCAGGTAATGGATCAATGGGTCGGACAAGTCGTGCATGAACGAACAATCGACTTTAAGCATGCAATCCGAAAGGTCAACGATGGCAGGAATTATTATGTGGTTGAATAGATGGATCAATAATGCCGGGACATTCACGGCCCTTGGTTTGCTGATCGTGGGAACTTGCGACGCCACCCCTGCATGCGTTGGGGCGACTCCCACGGACGTCGTCCGCTGGACGTTGGCCCATCATCCAGATCTGATGGGAGCTGACTCACAACGTTATTTAAGCAAGGCCCTGCGCACAGCAATTAAATCCGATGTGGACAGGGCAAAACGCGAAAGTGAAATCTGCGCACTCTGTGACGGCGACATCTGGACCGATTCGCAAGAAGGCGCGATGCGTTCAAAGCCATCATTTGAGCTAACGCAGCGGGCGCGCGAAGCTGACGTCACTCTGCACTTTCAATTTTCCGTCGCTCCGGATATTCAAGCGGAATCGCGTTCTGCACGGGTGATACTGAAACAAGAAAACGGATGCTGGAAGCTTGACGATTTGATTAACCAGTCAGGGTCAATTCGGCAATTGCTGGTCGCGCCACCACAGTGACACCACGAAGTATGCCTGGCTCCCACGGCCATGCATTTGGCTCGAAAATCATGCCGACCTATTTCATTCAAAGGCGCATCGCCCGCCACGTCGCGCTCTGTTGTTCCGCCCATCATCGACCAGCCGGCTATAAGCTGCCTTTGCAGGAAGCCTGTATTCATATGGCGTTCTGCGACGCCAACTGAATTTTCGTCGGCAGCGACAGCACTTTCTAGTTGCCCAAAATCCACTGTGTTGTATTGGCTCACGAGGCCATGTGTTTGGCTCCGATGATCAAAACGAAACGATGTAAATTTTGCACGCGCTCCCCCACAATGAAGTTTCTTAATTAGCACTAAATATTAAGAAATCGCACTAACCCTGCCAGCACCCCACGGGCCACAAGCCAGCCTGGTGCTCCCAGCAAAGTGGCGAGACATAGAAAAAATTTTTCGTCGATGTTCCTACAAAAACTAATGGAGATTCATATGAAACTGTTGAAAAAAATCGCCCTGGCTGCTGCCCTGTCCTCGATCGCTTGCGCCGCTTCGGCCATGAGCCCAATCGCCGACGCTGACCTGTCCAAAGTCGCTGGCCAGGACGGTGTGTCGATCGCTGCTGACCTGCATATCAACATCGGCGAATTCAAGTACACCAACACGTCGGCCAACGGCGGCTCCGTGAGCTTCAAAGACATCGGCATCAACGGCACCTTCGCTGCGACCCTGGACGTCATCAACGGCGCCACCTTCCAAGGTGACGTGTTCGGCGCGACCCTGGGCGTGCTGGCTCCACAAGCCATGGGCGCAGCTGGTGCCGCTCAAGGCGCAGCCCTGCAAGCCTTCTACGCCGGCGGCGACGTCGTCAAGATCGCTGTGCCAAAAATCGAAGTCGGCGCTGCGAACAAACTGAATATGACGATCGGTTCGATCTCGATGGGCGGTTCGACGGCTTCCTTCGGTTCGATGGCCATGAACGACATCCACCTGCAAGGCACCACCGTCTACATCTGGGCACACTAATCCCACGATTGACTTACGTCTCTTAACGGCTCCTGGGCTTGTCCCGGAGCCGTTTTTTTGGCCCTCCCGGATCATCATGCTGCGAATCGCCCGCTCCTTGCCGCGGCGCTTAGGCGCCTGTTTGCTCGCTGTCCTGTGCATCGCACCGGCACAGGCGCAAATGCGCGCGCTCTCCGATGGCGAACTGGCCAGCGTCAGCGGCCAGGGCCTGTTTGAAGTTTCCAATACCAGCTTGAACGGCTTCGATTTCACGCGCATCGCGCTCGACGCGGACGTGACCCTGAACGCCAACCTGAAGAACATCCGCCTCGGCGAATACAATTACGCGGCCCGCAACGGCACCGGTGCCGACATCGACATCTCGGCCTTCCAGTTCGGCCGCAGCGATGGCGGCGATGCCGCACGCACCGTCCAGATCAGCAAACCGTATTTCGAATTCGTCTACCAGGGCACGGGCGCCGCTCGTGAAGTGGTCGGCATGCGCCTCGGTTTTGACAGCATCGCCGGCGACATCGGCACCAAAATCGCCAGCCTGTCGGGCGCGGTGCGCATCAACGCCGGCAGCAGCGGCATCATCGACAGCCTCAATGACAGCAGCGGCGGCAAGCGCTGGGATAACACCTGCGCCAGCTGCACCGGCCCGGCACTGGCCCAGGTTGGCGCCGTTACCGCCGGCGACGCCACGGGACCGAGCCGCGACTTCTGGATCTCGATCCTGAAAACACCGGTGCAGTTCCCCGCCGCGAACGGCATGGCGCAACTGACGCAGGCCCAGGCCGGCATCTGGATGAACTGGCGCGACAAGGTCACGGCCCTGAACCTGACGGCCCAGCTGCCGCCCAACCTGCCGCCGATGGGGCACTGACATGCGCCGCCTCGCCACCCTCGCCCTGGCCATGCCGCTGTTCGCATCCGCAATGGAGCCGCTGTCGGACAAGGCATTAGCCAAGGTCGCGGGCCGCGACGGCATGAGCTTCAACCTGAATAACTTCGCCATGTCCGGCACGATGGAGCTGCGCTACACGAACGCGCAGAACACGGCCAGCTTCAGCATCGGCAACCTGGCCGCTTCGCGCTCGGACAATACCGACGCGCCTTTCGCCGACCCGTATACGCTCGACGTGGTAAGCGGCGGCGCCGGGCGCGCCGACATCATCACGCTGGCACGTCCGCAGAACGCCAGCGGCAAGGAAGTGTGGCAGATCGCCTACGACCTGGGCGTGAACGCCAACGGCCAGACCGTGACGACGAATATGGTGATGAAGGACCTGGCCTACTACGGCGGCGGCATGCAGTGGACCACGCCACGCAATGGCGACGGCATGGCCTTCGGCTATGCCCTGCGCAGCGACCTGGGCAGCCTGGCTATCCAGCCCAACGGCCGTGGCGACACCAGCGGCGCGATGACCATCTCGGGCGTGCGCATTGCCGCCGCCGACAGCAATTCGCCATGGCGCATCGCCGATGTGTCGACCCAGCCCGGCATCTTCAATGCCCGCACCGACGTCGTCGGCAACAGCAGCCTGCACATCGGCATCGAGTGGCCGGACGCGGTGGGCGCCGCGGCCGGCAGCATCGCGATCGACAATATCAGCTTCAACAGCACGGCCGGCCAGGTCAACCTGGGCGCTTCGCGCATCGGCTCGATCCAGATCCAGTACCTCGACATCAAGTTCCACTGATGCGTGCCCTGCTCCTCCTCGCCCTGTGCTGCGCCAATGCGCTGGCCGCGCCCAAGCCACTGACGGATACGGAGCTGTCCGGCGTGACCGGCGGCGATGGCGTCAGCTTTGCCATCCACCTGGAACTGAACCAGCCCGACGCCTCCGGCCAGGTGGGCGACAGCCGCCTGACAATTGGCCAGACCGTCGATGGCCGCACCACCTTCACCGTCATCAAGAACCCCAGCGGCATCGTCGATATGGTGGGCCTGAACCTGTCAGCCAACACCGCCGACGACGGCACGCCGTATGTGGCGCTGACCTTACCTGGCTATGTGAAATTTACCAATGTGGGTTTCGATTCGCTGTCGGTGCAGGCCGACCCGCGCGCGCCGGTGACCGACAGCCTGGGGCGCTTCACCATGAACGGGACCTTGCAGATGCAGGGCCAGTTACGCTTGTGGTCGCATTAGCACGCGTGGGCACATGTGCCACACCCTACGCCTGGGCCTGGGTTGGCGATCGTGGCGTAGGCGGCTCACCAAGGGGCCGCGCGTCACCCACCATGCCTTCGCGGCCTCGCTGGAAATCCCCAGGTGCCTTGCCGAACCAGCGCACGCAGGCGCGGTGGAAGGCACTCGGATCGGAGAAGCCCAGTTTGTAGCTGAGCATCTTGAGCGTGAGCTTGTCGTTGCCCAGGTACTGCTGCGCGATCTCGCGCCGCACCTCGTCGACCAGGGTCGAAAAATCGGTGCCTTCGTCGGCCAGGCGGCGCTGCAAGGTGCGCTCGCTGATCAACAGGCGCTTGGCCACGGCTTCGCGCAGGGCGCCGCCCTGGTCGATCATCGTCACCAGCAGGTTTTGCACTTTGGAGGTGAAGCTGGTGCGCTGCGCCCGCGAGAGCCGTTCGTCGAGCAGTCGGAACAAGCCTTCGGCGGCCATCTGGTTGCAGGTCGGGATCGGCGCGAGCAGGTCCGCGTTGGCGAACTCCATCACATTGCAGGACGCGCCAAAGCGCACCGGGCAACCGAATTTTTCCGCATAGGCGGTGGCAGCCTGCGGCGAAGGCTGCGGGAAGGTGTACTCGACCAGCACCGGTTTCAAGCCCGCATGGCCGGCCACGAAGCGCAAGGTCGACAGCAGCATCGACCAGGTAAAGTCGTAGCGCTGCTGCGGCACCACGCGCCGCCCACCCACCAGGTGCAGGGCGACCGAAGTATGTTCGGGCTTGTGTTCGATCGTCGCGCGCACGGTCGGCGAGACCAGCGGCATGTAGCGGATCAGGCTCTCGGATGCCTTCTTCAGGTTGGGCGAGGCGAGCATGACGTGGCCCAGCACCCCCAGCCAGGACAGGGGATGGGGCGAGGACACGCGAAAGCCCAGCATCGGGTCGCCCGACACATTCGACAGCGTCTCCCACAGGTGGCTGAACTTGTCGGACAGGGCCAGCAGGTCGGAATTGGTGTCGTGCGCTTCCTCGAGATGGTCGAGACCGGCCTGTGCGAACAGGCGTTCGACATCGAAACCATCCATCGCCAGGCAGACCTTGATGCGCCGCACCACGTCCGTGGCCGATGAATACTTCACGCCGCTCCCCGCGCAAGCAGGCGCGTGCAGTTCTGTTGATGCATTTTTTGTCTCCTGAAATACGTTTGCGCCGTGTGCCCGGTCGCTATCTTTTTTTTATTATGTCGGCAGGTGCGCGCGCGCGGCGTCAGAAAATGACTTCCGTTTTATCCAAAAACGCTCATTTGGTCGAATTGCATGTGGTGCTTGAGCAATATCAAAATCGGGGACAGCAAATCGGGGACAGCAAATCGGGGACAGACCCCGATTCAAGCTCTTGGGGTCTGTCCCCGATTTGCTGTCCCCGATTTGCTGTCCCCGATTTTTACAGGCGGGCCTGCTGGCGCACGCGCGCCGGGGTGATGCCATAGGCGGCGTTGAAGCAGGCAGTCATGTGGCTCTGGCTGTTGAAGCCGCATTGTGCTGCAATGCGGGCAATCGAAAAACTGGTGCGGGTGAGCAATTCGCGCGTGCGTTCCAGGCGTAATTGCAAGACATAGCGGTGCGGCGTCATGCCCATCGCTTCCTGGAAGATGCGCCGGAAGTGCGACTCCGACACACCGGCCCGCTCGGCCAGGTCGGCGTTCGACAGTTCTTCCGACAGGTTTTTCTGCATCCATTCGAGCACCGCTTGCAGGCGCCCCAGCTGCAAGGCGTCGGGCGGGATGTTCTTGCCGGTCTTGCCTTCGAGGACGCGGCAGGCTTGCTCGATCATCAGGAAGGACAGGCGTTCGACGAAATCGAGGTCGGGCCGGGTGCTGCGCCCCACCTCCCCCAGCAGCTGCTGGGCGCTGGCATTGACCAGCGGGTCGGAAAACGGCGCCGACTTGCCGCGCGCATTGAGTAGCAGCTGCATGCGGCGGATCAGTTCATGCTCGGTATCGATGAAATGGAAGATCGCCATGTCGATGGCGCCGCCGAACACCCACTTGCTGGCAAAGCCGGCCTGGAAAATGGCCGAGGAACTGGGAATGAAATCAAAAGACGAGGTCGGCTTGCGCCCGACTGTTGCGCGCGCGCCACCCAGATGGCAAGCCAGCAGCATCGAATCCATGGGCGGAACTTCGCAGGCATTGAGCTGGAAAATATAGCGGTCGGCGCGCAGTCGCAGGCCGCCTTGTAACTCGACGCTGGCCACCGGGGCCACGCCCAATGCCGTACTGATTCGTTCCCAGGTTTTCACAGCCGTCCGATCCGATGAGCGCTTTTTAATAAAAACAACAGCGTTTTATAGCACTAATGCTACTGGGCTGCACCCAAAATAAGGAACTATTTTGATAAACGTGGTCTTTCCGACACGTCCAGACAAGCAGCAAATCCGGCCGCGCCGTGAGCACAACCATAGATGTTGGCCACGCCGCAGGGCACAGAGCCGGACAAAAAACACGGGGCGCCAGCGCCCCTGGGAGACAAGAAAATGTACACAGTCGTGCTGGGGATCCTGGCCGTCTTGCTGGGGGGCTCAGGCATCTGGTCCAAGCACGAACCGCAAGACCGTCCCACGGACCAATTCGAACTGGCCCAGTCCATGGTGGGCGGCGGCCCAAGCCAACAAGGCGTGAAGATCGAGCCCTTCTCGGAGCTCAAGTACCGCCACATCGTGCGCCAGGCTTATGACTACAGCTGCGGCTCGGCCGCGCTGGTGACCCTGCTCAATTTCCACCTCGGCCTGCAAGTGACGGAGCAGGCCTCGATGGAAGGCATGATGGCCAAGGGCGAGAAGGACAAGATCATCGAGCGGCGCGGCTTTTCGCTGCTCGACATGAAGCGCTATGTCGCCTCGATCGGCGTCGACAGCGCCGGCTTCAAGGCCGAGATGAGCGACCTGCAGACGCTGAACATGCCGGCCATCGTGCCGATCGATTACGCCGGCTTCAAGCACTTCGTCGTGTTCCGCGGCATCCGCGACGGCCTGGTGTTCCTGGCCGATCCCTCGGCCGGCAACATCACCTTCCCGGTGCGCGAATTTGCCACCCTGTGGGACCGCAATACCCTGTTCGTCGTCTACCCGCCGAAAGACCACCCGCCCGCCTCCCGGCTGGCCCTGTCCGACCTCGAACTGGGGGTCACCGACATGGACCGCATCAAGGACCACGCCATGCTCGGCGTGCTCGACAACGCCCACGCGATGGAGCGCCTGTTCAACGGCGTCGGCGGCATCTCCATCCACCGACAATAAAACCATCTCTTCATCAGGACCGACATGAAACTGAAGCACACGATCGGGCTCGCCGCAGCCCTGGCAGCAGCCTTGCCCGCTCTTGCCCAGCAAGCGCCCAGCACCGACGCCGTGCGCGATGCGCTGGCCAAGAAAGACGGCGACGCCGACTCCTCGACCCTGCTCAAGGAAACGCTCACCGCCGTCGACAAGCAATATTCGCTGATCAAGAAGGGCCAGGTCCAGGTCAACTACGACCTGAATTACTCCTACATCGGCCAGGAGAAGATCAACACCGACCTGTCTTCCGGCAGCGCCACCTTGTTCAGTATCGAGAACAACAATTCGCACACGATCACCAACACCCTGCTGGTCGACTATGGCGTGAAGAACAACCTCACCGCCAGCGTGACCCTGCCCTTCATCAGCCGCTACTCCGACACCACCGGCTACTCGGGCGTCTCGCACACGATCGGCGACATCGCCGTCGGCACGCGCTGGCAGCCTTTCGAAGCGCAGCGCGACCAGCCCGCGCTCACCGTCACCGGCAATGTGCGCCTGCCGTCGGGCACCAGCCCCTTCAAGGTCGACACGGGCAAGGGCCTGGCGACGGGCTCGGGCATCACCACCATCACGGCGGGCGTGAACGTCAACAAGATCGTCGATCCGGTGGCGCTGTTTGGCTCCATGAACTTCGGCGTCGGCCTGCCGGCCAAGCACCTGGCACAAAACCTCAACGGCACTTTGCTGCGCGAGGTAAAACCGGGCGCCACGTTTGGCTTCGGGATGGGCTTCGCCTATGCACTGTCATACAAGATCACGACCTCGTTCTCGTTCCAGGAATCGATTTCGGCCGGCTCCAAGCTGACCTTCGACGGCGGCCATTCGGCCAAGACCAATACCCAGTCGGCCGGTGTGCTGTCGATCGGCGCCGGCTACCGCATCTCGCCCAAGACCACCATCAACGTCTCGGTCGGCATCGGCTTGACGGCGGCGGCGCCAAACATGAGCATCAGCGTGGGCTTGCCGCTCGCTTTCTAAGCCGATGAAACGTCTCCTGATCCCCTGCGCGCTGGCGGCCATCGGCTGCCCCGCGCATGCCGGCGTGACCGACAACCTCGTGACCAGCCCGGTCGCGATGGCGCTCGGGAATGCCGTCACGGCCGATCCGCCGGGGATCGAATCGATCCACTTCAATCCGGCCGGGCTGGCGCGCATGACGGGCACCAACCATATCGACAGCGTGTTCGGCGCCTCGATCCGCGCCCACACGAGCTTCAAGACCGAGCCCGATATCGACATCGGCGGCTTCAAGGACGACCCGCTCAATAACACCTCGACCGGGCCGACGCGCCAGGCCATGGCCCTGCCCTTCATCGGCATCCCGAAAGCGCGCCTGCCGGCGGTGGTGGTGCCGGGCCTGGGCATGTCGTACAACGCGGCCGGCTCGCCCTTCACCTTCGGCACCATGGTCTACCTGTCGCAGGCGATGAGCCTGGACCGCACCAAGGACCCCAACGATCCGGCCCGCTTCGACGGCCGCCTGATCCAGCTGCAGCGCCTGGTCTACCTGTCGCCGGCGATGGGCTACAAGATTTCGGACACCCTGCGCGTGGGCGTATCGGTGCCGATCGCCTATGCCAACTTCGCCATCAATACCGACTTCCGCGCGCCCAACAAGTTGCTCGGCACCGTGGGCAGCCTGCAAAAGGGCGTCTGCCCCGATGGCAACGGCAACATCATCGACAACCTCACCTTCGGCCTGTGCGGCGGCGGCAAGGAAGGCATGATCGACCCGTTCAAGAAGGCCGCCAATATCGACTTCGACATGCGCTCGACGTTCGACCCGACGGTCAATATCGGCATCTTGTGGGAGCCCAAAAAATGGTTCGCGCTCGGCGCCGTCTACCAGGGCGGCACCACGACCACCTACACCGGGCGTTACGCCTTCCAGACCGACCCGATGCTGCGCCAGTTCGTCAAGGGCTTGAACAGCAGCCTGCTGGGGCCCATCGTCGGCGGCGTCACCGGTTTGCCGCAGGAGATCCCGGAACTGCAAGTCGGAAACATGACGGCGGCCATTCCCTTCCCCTTCCGCGTGCAGGTCGGCGCCAAGCTCATGCTCACCGACTACCTGCAGTTCAATGTCGATGCCGGCTATTCGGACTGGAAGAAGTGGAGCGCCTTGACCTTCAAGTTCGACGAGAGCATCAAGCTGCTGGAGCTGGCGCGCCTGTTCGGCTACGCCAATTCGCGCGAGGCGACGTTCCAGATGGGCTTTCGCAGCGTCGTCAATTTCGGCTTCGGCGCCCAGCTCCACCTGAACAAGCACCTCACGCTGCGCGCCGGCTACGAGCCGCGCAAGAGTTCGATCCCGGCCGACAAGATCAGCCTGCTCACGCCCCTGCCCGACACCAGGCTCAAGAGCCTGGGCGCGCGCTACCGCCTCGACAACGGCGCCGAATTCAACGTCACCGCCAGCTATTTGAAGGGCACTTACGCCGTGCCGGCGCGGACCGACTGCAACCTCAATTGCGACGGTTTTTTCAACGTCATTTACAACCCCTATGCCGCCACCAATATCCGGGGCGATTTGATCGTGCGCTACTTCGGCTTCACCTATGCGCGTCCGTTTTAGTGGTGGGTGACGCTGCGCTAACCCACCCTACCCACGGCCAGGGTCCCAAGC
>JAZJYP010000313.1:19737-34072 GCA_040390345.1 Pseudomonadota bacterium
TGGCGTAGGGTGGGTAAGCGCAGCGTCACCCACCAAGCACCACCACCATCATTGAAGGAGATCGCACCATGTTGAAACCCGTCCTCGCCATCACCGCCCTGTGCCTGGCCGGCAACTGCGCCGCCGAAGCCCTCACGCCCGAAAAACAAGCGCTGGTGCAGCGCGTATTGGCCAGGATGCCGATGGAAAATGTCGCCCTGGGCATGCTGCAAGCACCGGTGGCCGAATCGCTGCGCCAGTCGCGCTCCCTGCTGGCCGGGCGCCTGGCCGACGACAAGCAAGCGGCAGTGATGAAAGACATCACGGCCGACGCCAGCAAGTTCCTGGAAGAGACCGCGCCGCTGGTGCGCGCCAGTGCGAAGACGGTGGTGCAGTCAACCATCGCGCCGCTGCTGGCCGAGCGCTTCACGGAAGAAGAATTGAAGCAGCTCGCCGCCCTGCTCGAGTCGCCCGTCAAGAGCAAGTTCGAAGCCCTGGTGCCGGAGATCCAGAATACCCTGGGCGAACAAGTGAGCCGTGCCAACCAGGCCACCATCAATCCGAAGCTGGCGGAACTCCAGCAAAAGATCGGCCTGCGCATGCGCAGCGCCATCACGCCTTAAGCCCTATACCCGCACAAGGAGCAGCACATGGATTGGTTACGCGATAGTCAAAAGAAGTCGCAGCTGGGCCAGATTCTGGTCGGCAAAAAGCTCATTTCCGAAGAACTGCTGAACAAGGCAATTGCCGAACAGGGCCGCACCGGCCAGCGCCTCGGCGAGATCCTGGCCGAGTGGAAGGTCATTACCGACACCCAGATCCAGACCGCGATGCGGCGCCAGCGCAACCTGCGCCTGGCCGCCACCGTCGCCACCGCCCTGCTCGGCCCGCTGCAAGCGTATGCCGCCGTCGCCGCCGCGCCCGTGGCCGTGTCGGCCGTGCGCACCCTGGCCAGCGAGAACGAGCGCAGCGCCAACGTGGCCGGCAACTTGCGCGAGCTGAACGACGCCGAACTGTCGGACGTATCGGCCCAGGGCATCGCCGACGACGCGCTGCGCGAGCACGTGATGCAGACCGAGAACCGCCTGTCCTACCTGACCATGCATGGCGGCGCGATCGATCCCTTGACCACGGTGGCCCAGCTGGGCAAGGGCGACGGCGTGCAGGTGCTCACCGAATTGTCCAAGCTGTTCAATCCCCTGTCGATGCTGCTGGGGGCGACGACGACGGTCAAGGACATCGTCTATGACCCGGCCAATTCCAAGGCCATCATCAACAAGGATGGCTCGGTGACGCTGCGCCTGCCCAGCACCATCGGCGAGATCAGCTTCAAGAATATCCGCGTGGCGGGCAATACGACGGGACCGAGCTTCGGCAATATCGACATCAAGAACATCGATTTGCGTGGCACCACGATCACGGTCAGCAGCATTCCGCACGGGCACTAGTAACACTTCGTATCTTGTCTTGATGCGGTCACATTGCTGTTTCATCATGCCTGAAACTTTGCAAAGGACCGCATCATGCGCCGCTTACTGTCTTACCTCCACAGCCTGTTCACCAGCAGCGCTTCGTTCGACGACGACCACTTGATGGGTGCGGTCGATTTGTCCGATTCCTACTGCAGCGAATTGCTCAATGGAAAATATTCGACCTGAATAGCACGATTTTTACAAATTTAACGCTTGTTCCGCACAGTTTCCAATATCAGAAAATTACTGGATATGGTTTAATAGAAATGTGAGAAAGCGGTGAGAATCCCATGCCGTTTTCGGAACAAGAAGAAGAAAGAGGGAATCATCGTGAAAAAATTTGCACTTGCCGCTGCGCTGGTGCTGTCTGCTGGCGCCGCCCTGGCAGCCCCCGCCGTAACCGCCACCCCTGTCCCTGAACCGGAAGTATTTGCCATGATGCTGTTGGGCCTGTGCCTGATCGGCTACCGCGCCACCCGTGACAGTGACGAAAAATTTTCGAACGACGAGGTCGCGCCGCCGCCGGATGAAACGCCGAAAGAATAAGGATTAATACGCTTTTTTCGTCAGGTTGCAGGTCTTGTCGATGTTGGCGTAAGGGATGCCGTTCTTGAGGGCGTTGGCGATACATTTCGCCTGGTCGGGTCCGGCCTCGGAAACGACAAAAAATAGCAGCACCAGCGCCACGATGACGCCGAAAAAGATGGCCAGTCCCTTCAGTAAATCTTTATCCATGATCCTACGTCTGCAGTGAAAGCGCGCGGCGCACCGTGCGCCGCGGCCATGCCAATATTCTAGCGCGCATGCGCCAGCGCCTGCAATTTGCACAGGGTGTTCCAGTTGCGCGCGGTCGTCGTATCGCCCAGCAGTTTGCCCAGCGCGGCGGCAGCCCGGCTCTCGAGTGCCCCGTCCGGACACCACAGATAGGCGGCCCGCTCGCCGAGCACCAGCACTTCTTCGCCCCAGCTGCCCGCGGCCAGCGACGCCAGGGGCGCGCGCGCGTACCCGGGTCGCAGCAGGTAGATCAGCACGCGGGCGCCGTCGGGCTTGTCGCCCAGCGGGCAAGCGGCCACGATGGCGTCGAGCTCGTCGCGCTGCAGCAGCATCACGCGCGCGGCCACGCCGGTGCGCGCGAGCAGGGCCGCCTCGATCTCGGCCGCCGCCGCTGGCGCCGATTTCACCTTTCCGTGGAAAACCACATTGCCGCTATTGAGCAAGGTGCGCACCTCGGTATAACCCAGTTCGGCGACCAGGATGCGCAGTTCGGCCATCGCCACGCGTTTGGCCGTACCGACATTGATCCCGCGCAGCAGGGCGATATGGCAGGTGCTCACTCGTAGTAGGCCGGCGCATGCTTGATGGCCGCGTTCTGTTCGAGGTCGTGCTGGATCCACAGCGTGGCCTGCTCGGCCTTCAGGAAGGCGGCCGCATCGTCCATCGCCTTGGTCGATTGTTCCTTGTTGAAGTTAAAGCCCGGCACGCGGCGCTGTTCCCAGTTCTCGGTGAAGTGGGCCAGGTCGCCCGAGAGCAGCACGTTGCCAGTCTTGGGCAGTTTCAGGTACAGCATCTGGTGGCCGGGCGTGTGGCCGATGGCGCGCTTGATGACGACGCTGCCGTCGCCGAAGACGTCATGGTCGCCCCCGAGCGGCTTGGCCGGATTGGCCGCCAGCGTCGGATAGTCCTTCGGATCGTGGCCGTATTTGGCGGCATCGGGGCCGAGGGCGGAATCGAGTTCTTCCTTCTGCATCAGCAAGGTGGCCTTGGGGAACAGCGCGACATTGCCGATGTGGTCGAAGTGCGTATGCGAGATGCCCAGGTAGGCAATATCGGACGGCGCGTAGCCCACCGCCTTCAACTGGGATGTGAGGGTCTGCTTGAGCGTGATGTGGAAGGCGCCGCCGACTTTTTGCCCGTCCGGCGTCTTGGCCAGCTCGTCATTGAAGCCGGTGTCCCACATCAGCGTGCCCTTCGGGTGGACCACGAGGTAGCAGCTGTCGGTGAGCTTCTTCGATTTACCGACGTTCACGCCGGGGCTGAACAGGGAAATGTCGGACACATCGATGCTGCCGCAATCGAACACATACAGGCGCAGCGCCGGCACGGTGGGCGCGGCGTAGGCGGCGGGCAAGGCAAACAGGAGGCTGGCGCACAAGGCGCGCAAGGTGGTGCGCATGGGATTCTCCACAATCAGTTCAAGATTGGCAAGAATACATCAAAGCCGAAAACTTCGGGGTCACATCTGACATTTGGACATGAGCTCGCTTGGTTCAAGCGAGCTCATGTCCAAATGTCAGATGTGACCCCGACGTTTTCGGCTTGGATGTCAGATATGGGCGCTGTCGTGCACGGGCGCGGCCGGCGGCGTTTCGTGGCTGCTTTCCTGCGGCGTCACGCGCGGGATGCGCAAGGTGAAGTGGGTGCCCTGGCCCAGCGTGCTCGAGACGGCGATGGTGCCGGCGAACTGCTTGACGATCAGGTTGTAGACGATGTTCAGGCCCAGGCCGGTGCCGCCCTGCCCGCGCCGCGTGGTGAAGAAGGGGTCGAAGATGCGGTCGAGCACGTCGGGCGCGATGCCCTTGCCGTCGTCGTTGACGTGCAGCTCGACGACCTCGCCGTCCAGGCGCGCGCTGATCTGGATGTGACCGGGCGTGTCGATCTCGAAGGCGTGTTCGACGCAGTTGAGCGTCAGGTTGGTGATGACCTGGGCAAACGCGCCGGGATAGCTGTCGAGCACAATCTCGGACGGGCAGGACAGGGTCAGGCGGATCGGCGTCTTCTTCAGTTTCGGCTGCAGGCTCGAGACGATCTCTTCGACATACTCCTTCAGCGCGAACGGCCGGCGCGCTTCGCTGGTCTGGTCGACGGCGATCTGCTTGAAGCTGTGGATCAGGTGGGCTGCGCGGTAGGCATTGTTCATGATCAGGCGCGCGCTCTCGGCCGCCGTTTCCAGGTAGCGCATGATCTCGGAACGCTTGACGCCGTTGTTGGCCACGGCCGCCTGGACTTCGTCGGTGGCGGCCTTGAGCACCGAGGCGCTGGTGAGCGCGATGCCCACCGGCGTATTGATTTCATGGGCCACGCCGGCCACGAGCGAGCCGAGCGAGGCGAGCCGTTCGGCCTGCAGCAGCGACTCCTGGGTCTGGCGCAAGTCCTGCAGGGCCGAGGCCGTTTCCTGGGCCGAGCGGCGCGCCGCGTCTTCGGCCTCGCGGATGCGTGCGATGGTCGACTTCAGGCGCCGCTGGATCTGGTTGAAGCCGCGGATCACGTCACCGAGTTCGTCGCGCCGGTTCTCGGGCAGCTCTTCGACTTCATCGGTGCCGCGCGTGGCCAGGTCGAACAAGCCGTCGCGCAACTGCTTGAGCGGCTCGAATACGACGCGCAGCGACAGCGACAGGGCCAGCACGAGGATGATGTCGAGCAGCAGGACCTCGACCACTTTGCGCATCAGTTCGGAGGCCAGGGCGGCATCGATCTGGGCGCGGCTGAAATTGATGACGACCTTGCCCACCACCACCGGACGGATCGAGGCCGAAGCCGAACCGCCGTCCTGGAACACCAGGCTCGCCTCGACGGGCGAGCCGGCCGGCTCGGGTCCCGGTGCGACGGCGACGAGCTTGCCGTCGGCGGCGCGGATCTTGCCGGCGAACAGGCCGACCGAGGTATCGTAGACGCGGATGGCCACCACTTCGGGCGGCAGCATTTCGGCCTCGACGATGGAATCGACCTTGGATTTGTCGAGGTCCCACAGGGCCGAGGGCAGGCTGATTTGCAATCGCGTGAGCACGCCCTGGCGCAAGCGCTGGTTACTGCTTTCGAGGTCTTTGCCCAGCGAGTACTGAGTATAGGTACCCGAAATGGCCAGCACCAGAGTGACGATCACCACAAAAAGGAGTTTCAGTCGACTTTGGATACTGAACATCTATTCCTCCGCAACGGGACTGGCGCCAAATCCAGAATGGGCTTGCCCCCAATGTACGGTATGGCCTGATTCTTGGCAAGAAATCTCATGCAAACTCACACCGTGCGAGGTAAGATCTGACAAACAGAAGGAGACGTCGATGAGCGTGAGCTACCAGCACCTGCACCTGGCCGAAGTGACGCCCGGGATGGTCTTGTCCGATGAATTGGTCGACAAGCAGGGCCAGGTCTTGCTGCCCAAAGGGGCCGTGCTGACCGCCAATACGATTGCCCTGCTGCCGCGCCACGGCATCGACATGGTACCGATCCTGATCGCGGCGGCGCCCGACGCGCCCGCACCCGTGCTCGACCTTGACCAGATCAGTGCGCGCCTGGCCTACCTGTTCCGCAAGAACGAGCCGGACAACCACGACGACTGGGCCACCGGCATCCTGCGCCACTACATCGAAGACTATCGCCTGGAACGGGAGATCGAGGAATGACCACCTTGGTGCTCGATGATATCGTACGTACACTGCAGGACCTGCCCTCGCTGCCGGCCGTGGTGATGGAGCTGCTCGGCGCCATCGACCAGGACGACATCGATATCGGGGTGCTGGCCAAGAAGGTCTCGCTCGACCAGGCGCTCACGGCCAAGACGCTGCGCCTGGCCAATTCCTCGATCTACGGCCTGCAGGTGAAAGTGACGACGATCCAGCAGGCGATCACCTTCCTCGGCTTCCAGACCACGCGCAACCTGATCACGGCCGCCGCCGTCACCGGCTGCTTCGCCAACGGCGCCTGCCCCGGCTTTGACGACAAGGCTTTCTGGCGCCATTCGATCGCCACGGCGGCCTGCGCCAAGGTGCTGGCGCGCCACCTGAAGTTCAACCAGGATTACGCCTTCACGGGCGGACTGCTGCACGATATCGGACGCCTGGTGCTGGTGTCGACCTTTCCGGCGCTGTACAAGGAGGTGCTCGACTACCGCGCCGCCCACGATGTGACGGTGCTCGAAGCGGAACGGGCCACGCTCGGCGTGGACCACGTGGTGGCCGGCGTCGCGCTGGCCGAACACTGGAATTTTTCCGACACGATGCGCCTGGGGATTGCCGGGCACCACGAGCCGGAGGAGCCGGGCGCAGGCTTCCTGGCCACCATCATCCACGCCGCCAATGCCATCGTGCACGCGCTGGACCTGGCCGGCGAGGCCGAAGACCTCGTGCCGACCGTCTCCTCGGTCGCCTGGACGGCGCTCGGCCTCAATGAAGAGGCCTGCCTGCACGTGTTCCGCGAAACCGAACTGCACTTCGACGAAATGCAGATGGTGCTGATGGCCTAGGGTGGGCACGGGTGCCCACGCGTGCTTGATGGCTTAATGTGCGTAGTTGGCCTGGCTGGCCCCCTTGTCTTCAGCCTTGGGGCGGCCCTGGGCGTCCGACAGGCGGTACTTGGTGCGCCGGTCGCCCATCAAATCGCGCAGGTCGCGGATGCTCATCCCCGTCACCTCATGCATCCGGATCAACAGCGAGGCGCCCACCGGCAGACGGTGATGGCGGATCTTGCTGATCACCGGCGGCGCCACTTCGAGCATGCGCGAGAGCGCGGCGTCGTTCTTGAGCTGCATCTTGCCGAGCAAGATGTCGAGCAGGTGGTTGGGGTTGTAGCTTTCCTGTGATGCCAATGCATGGTGTGCCATGATAATCCTCGCTGTGTTGGTTGAAACAATGGCGCCTGAACTCCCATAAGGACCGTCTTTCGCCGGATTAAGTTCCCGAGGCGCGTTTCCGGCGGCTTGTCATTCGAACAAATTATCAAGCGCTTCGCCTTGCAGGACACTGCCCACACGCAGGTATCGCCTTGTTCCAAATCAAGCTATCGTCCGGAAACCTTGTCACATAGTCATTTCAACACAGGGGGGGATTTGGTGGCGCACGCAAGCGCACACCGTCCCGGGCAGGGGGACTGGCGGGGCAGGCGCAGGGGAAATCAGGCGGTGACGTGGATATTCTGGCCGGGCAAGGCCTTGGGCGCATCCTCGGCCGAACGGGTTTCGATGTCTTTGCGGGTGATGAAGGCGCGTTCGTTAACCTGTTTCGACTGGTCGGCCACATTGGCTTTCTGGATCTGGACGGTGCCTTGTTTCTGCAAGTCCAGCACGCCGGGCAGTTTCTTGTCGACGTCGGCCACATTGGCGCGCGGGCCCTGGGTGATGCGGCGCTGCGCCTTCTGGATCGCGTCGAAGGCTTCGGCGGCGGCCTTGGCATCGCCCGATTTCAAGGCCTGGTCGAGCGCCTTGACGGCATTCGAAAATTCGGTCTTGCCGTTTTGCGTCGGCGCGGCCGATTTGAGCGAGGACACCAGGGACTGGGCCAGTTCGACGTCGTTGTTCTTGAGCGCCTTGCCGAGGTCGCCCACGTCCTTTTGTACCGCGCGTTCCGAGCCCGCCTTCGAGACCGACTGGCTGCCAGACGCGATACTGTTGTTCGATAGGGTTGCCACACTGCCGGCCATCACTGCCTCCATGTTTGGTTGCCATGCGTCATTACTGACAGGCTACTCTTTTACTGTAGAGATACTTTTCTCGAAATCAATGAAAAAACAATAACATCATCCGTGATATTTCACCAGTTTTGTGATTCGCTAAGGCCCGGCGATTTGCTGTAAACTGACACACCGCCCCTCGCATAAGCCATTGATTTGAAAACCAAGACGCCCATCCAGCCCCATTATTTCGTCCCCGAGCCGCTCGATAACAGCCGCCTGGCCCATTTGTGCGGCCCGCTCGACGAGAACCTGCGCCAGATTTCGGCCGCCCTCGACGTGACCATCTTCCGCCGCGGCGAGCGCTTCATCGTCAGCGGCAGCAATGCCGAACGGGCGGTCCAGATCCTCGAACACTTCTACGCCGTGGCCAACAAGGTGGTGCCAATCGAAGAGGTGCAACTGGCCCTGGTGGAGCAGCGCACCGGCCTGGCCGATGCGCTCGCGCCCGACCTGGCACCGGCCGCCGAACACGATATCAGCAGCCCGGTATTAAAGACGCGCCGCAGCGACCTGCGCGGGCGCACGCCGCACCAGATCGCCTACCTGCGCGCCATCCTCGAACACGACATCAGCTTTGGCGTCGGCCCGGCCGGCACCGGCAAGACCTACCTGGCGGTGGCCTGCGCGGTCGACGCGCTCGAGCGCGACGCCGTCAAGCGCATCATCCTCACGCGCCCGGCCGTGGAAGCGGGCGAGCGCCTGGGCTTCCTGCCCGGCGACATGTCGCAAAAGGTCGATCCGTATCTGCGTCCCTTATATGATGCGCTCTATGACCTGCTCGGCTTCGACCGCACCCAGAAGATGTTCGAGAAGCAGGTCATCGAGATCGCGCCGCTGGCCTATATGCGCGGGCGCACCTTGAACCACGCCTTCGTCATTCTCGACGAGGCGCAGAATACGACGGTCGAACAGATGAAGATGTTCCTGACCCGGATCGGCTTTGGCAGCAAGGCCGTGGTCACGGGCGACGTGACCCAGGTGGACCTGCACAAGACCCAGCGCAGCGGCCTCGTTGACGCCATCCACGTGCTCAAGGACGTGCGCGGCATCGCCTTCACCCATTTCTCCAGCGCCGACGTGGTGCGCCATCCGCTGGTGGCGCGCATCGTCGACGCGTATGAACACGCGGCCTCGATGCAGGACCTCGTCGGCCTTCCCAAACCCACGGCGCTGTCCAAAAATGTCCGAAAAAAATAAGCTGACCCTGACCGTCCAGTATCCCGACGCCCGCCTGCAAGCGAGCATCACGCGCCCGAAAATCCGGCGCTGGGTGCAGGCCGCGCTGTTCGCGCCGGCCGAACTGAACATCCGCTTCGTCGACGCCGCCGAGGGGCGCGCCCTGAACCGCGACTACCGCGCCAAGGACTACGCCACCAATGTGCTCACCTTCGCCTACAACGAAGGCGAGGATGTGGCCGACGACGCGCCCACCCAGGCCGACATCATCCTGTGCACCGACGTGCTGGAAGAGGAAGCGGCCAAGCAGAAGAAGTCAGTGGAAGAACACACCGCCCACCTCGTCGTGCACGGCGTGCTGCACGCGCAGGGCTACGACCACCTCGATGACGAAGAGGCGGCCGAGATGGAAGGCATCGAGACCGAGATCCTGGCCGGCTTGGGCTTCGCCGACCCGTATGCCACGACGCCATGAACCGCACCGCGTAGGGTGGGCGCATGCGCCCACGCGCTTTACCGGCACCCCAATCCTGTCAACGTGTTCCGCACCGCTACGTCCAAAGAGGTGTGCGGTTCAACGCCAAGGAAAGCGACCAGGCGCGCATTATCGAGTTCAAACGGCTGCTGCCACAGGTAGCGCATCTCCGCCATCTCGCGGAACAGGGTCTTGAACGGCGCCAGCAGGCGCACCACGAACCATGGGAAAGCGCGCACCCTGGCGCCGATCGCGCCCGTCATGCGCGTGCCGTCCGCATCCCACACGCCACGGAAGTGGAAGGTTTCGAACTGCCCCAGCTGCGCCTCGCGATCGGCCAGCTGCGCCATCGTCTCGGCCAGATCCGGCAAATAGGCCCAGGCGTGGCCCACGCCCGGCGCGCCCGGATACATCACGCTGGCCACCTTCTGGCCCGGCTTGACCAGGCCCTGCGAGAACCAGTTATTGCCCGCGCGGGGGCCGAAAAAGTCGCCCGCCCGCACCACCAGCGCCTTCACGCCGGCATTGCGCAGGCGCTCTTCCATCTGGCGCCGGATCTCGCCCTTGCGCGTGGTCGGGCGCTGCGGCGTGTTTTCGGTCAGGCGCGCCTGGGTGTCGCTGCCGTAGTTATAGATCGTCCCCGGCAGCAGCACGCGCGCGCCGCTGGCCTGGGCCGCCGCAATCGTGTTGTCCATCATCGGCAGCACCAGCTGGCCCCAGTTGCGGTAGCCGGGCGGGTTGACCGCGTGGACGATCAGGTCCACGCCACTGGCGGCCGCCACCACGTCGGCGCGCACCATCGCGTCGCCGCCCACCCAGGTGACGCCCTCGATGCGCGGCGCCTGCTCCGGTTTGCGGTTCAATGCCGTCACGCGCCAGCCATGCGCCACCAGTGTCCGTGCCACTTCGCCGCCGATGCCGCCCGTTGCGCCCAAGACCAATGCTGTTTTCATCGCTGCCTCCCAAAAAGTTTGATGAAGCACAGTCTGGGCCCTGCGCGAGGTATACGGAAGTGCATAAACAAGCTAGACTCCATGCATAAATGAATACCCCATCCACACCCAGCTGGGACCTGTACCGCTCCTTCCTCGCGGTGCTGAAAAACGGTTCGCTGTCGGCCGCCGCACGCGAGCTGGGCCTGGCGCAGCCGACCCTGGGCCGCCATATCGAGGCGCTCGAACAGGCGGTCGGCTACGCCCTGTTCATCCGCTCCCAGCACGGCTACCTGCCCACTGAACAGGCCCTGCACCTGCAACCGTATTGCGAAGCGCTGGCCGCCAACGCCAGCGCCCTGCTGCGCGCGGCGTCAAGCGCGGGCGACCAGGCGCGCGGCACGGTGCGCATCTCCGCCAGTGAAGTGATCGGCTGCGAAGTGCTGCCGCCGATCCTCGCGCGCCTGCACCAGGACTACCCTGGCCTGCACATCGAACTGTCGCTGTCGAACCAGGCCCAGGACCTGCTCAAGCGCGAAGCGGATATCGCCGTGCGCATGGTGCGCCCCGCGCAGGAGGCGCTCGTGGCCAAACGGATCGGCAATATCGAACTGGGGCTGCACGCCCACCGCGACTACCTGGCCCGGCGCGGCACGCCCGGCTCGCTGGAGGATTTGCGCCAGCACGCCATCATCGGCTTCGACCACGAAAACGCCTTCATCCGCTCGCTCAAGGGCAAGCTGGGCGGCCTCACGCGCGACGCTTTCTCCCTGCGCAGCGACAGCGACCTGGCCCAGCTGGCCGCCATCCGCGCCGGTTTCGGCATCGGCATCTGCCAGGTGGCGCTGGCGCGGCGCGAGGCGCAACTGGTGCGCGTGCTGCCGGGGGTATTTTCGCTCCAGCTCGACACCTGGCTGGCCATGCACGAAGACCTGCGCGAGAGCAAACGCTGCGCCGTCGTCTTCGCCGCCCTCGCCGCCGGCCTGGCCAGTTACGCGTCGAGTGCTTAAAAATCGGGCAACTTGCGTTTTGGTGTATCCTATAGCCCATCGCAACAACGGCTCACGCCAACTATGCCCGAGCACCCTACGGACGTCCGCACGGACGCCAAACCCCACCGGTCGCTGTTTGAACGACTGACCGCACTGATCTCCCCCGAGCCCGAAAACCGCGCCGAGTTGCTCGACGTGCTCCACGACGCCCATGACCGCAACCTGATCGACGCCGATGCGCTGTCGATGATCGAGGGCGTGTTCCAGGTGTCGGACCTGTCCGCGCGCGACATCATGATCCCGCGCTCGCAGATGGACGTGATCGACATTTCCAAGCCCATCGAGGAATGGATGCCGCAGGTGCTGGCCACGGCCCACTCGCGCTTCCCCGCCATCGAGGGCGAACGCGACAAGGTGATCGGCATCCTGCTGGCCAAGGACCTGTTGCGCTACTACGCGGAAGAATCGTTCGACGTGCGCGACATGCTGCGCCCGGCCATCTTCATCCCCGAATCGAAGCGCCTGAACATCCTGCTGCGCGACTTCCGCGCCAACCATAACCATATGGCCATCGTCGTCGATGAATACAGCGGCGTGGCCGGCCTGATCACGATCGAAGACGTGCTCGAACAGATCGTCGGCGACATCGAGGACGAATACGATTTCGACGAAGAAGAGGATAACGTCCTGTCCATCAAGGAAGGCCAGCTGGGCCCGCGCTGGCGCATCAAGGCGCTGACCGAAGTGGCGCAATTCAATGAAGAAGTGGGCACCGCCCTGCCCGTCGACGACGCCGACACCATCGGCGGCCTGGTCGCCAACCACCTGGGCCGCATGCCGCACAAGGGCGATGTGTTCGATTTCGAAGGCTTGCGTTTCGAAGTGCTGCGCGCCGACGCGCGCCAGGTCCACGTGCTGCTGGTTGAAAAACTGCCGGTGCCCGAGGACGAGCACGACTGATGCGTTTTCGTTCCAGGGCCGCCGCGCCTGACCCCGCACTGCGCGGCCCGCGCACGACTGCCTGGCCGATGTTCTTTGCCGCCCTGTTTGGTGCGGCCAGCGTGTTCTCCTTTGCACCATTTGGCTGGTGGCCCGTCCAGTTTGTGTCGCTCGCCTTCCTGTTCTACCAGGTCGGCATGGACACGCGCGTCAAGCGCAGCACCCTGATCGGCCTGGCCTTCGGCTTTGGCTGGTCGGTCGCGAACATCCACTGGCTCTACGTCTCGATGCACGTCTACGGCGGCATGCACGGCGCCCTCGCCGTCGCTGCCCTGTGCGTGCTGGGCCTGTACATGGGCGCCTGGAGTGCGCTCGCCATGGGCATGGCCACCTGGCTGCGCAAGCGCTGGGCGCTGCCCGTCAAGAGCTTCCTGCTGCTGGTGCTGCCGATTGCCTGGGCCACTGGCGAATGGCTGCGCGGCACCGTGCTGACGGGCTTTCCCTGGTCCGCCTCCGGTTATGCGCATAATGCCGCGCCACTGGGTGGCTACGCCGCGCTGATCGGCGTGTACGGTATTGGCCTGCTGGCCGCCCTGTGCGGCGCCTGCCTGGCCATGATTACCCAGCGCGCGCGCTGGTTCGGCCTGGGCCTGCTGGCCGCAATCCTCGCTGCCGGCTACGGCCTGCGCCAGGTCGCATGGACGCATCCGCAAGGCCAGCCGATGTCGGTGCGCCTGTTGCAGGGCAATGTGCCGCAAAACGAAAAATTCGACGAGCGCCACGTGATGGGGGCCCTGGCCCTGTACCAGAAAATGATCACCGAACAGCGCGCCGACCTGGTCGCCGCGCCGGAAACGGCCATCGTCCTGTTCCCCAAGTTCCTGCCGCCCGACTACCTGCCGCAGCTGGCCGCCTGGGCCAAAGCGAGCGACAGCGCCCTGCTGTTCGGCATTCCGCTGGAAGACAAGCCGGGCGACTTCGCTGTCAGCGTGGCAGGCATTTCGCCGCAAGGGGCAAGCTACCGCTACGACAAGCACCACCTGGTGCCCTTCGGCGAATACGTGCTGACCGGCTTTCGCTGGTTTGTCGACATGATGCATATCCCGCTCGGCGAAGCGACCCGCGGCGCCGCCGTGCAGGCGCCTTTCGCCGTGAAAGACCAGCTGGTGCTGCCCAATATCTGCTACGAAGACGCCTTCGGCGAAGAGATCGCGCTGCAGCTGCGCGCCACCGACAAGCCGGCCACGATGCTGCTCAATGGTTCCAACCTGGCCTGGTTTGGCGAGACCGTCGCCATTCCCCAGCACTTGCAGATTTCGCAAATGCGCTCGCTCGAGACTGGCCGCCCGATGCTGCGCACCACGAACACGGGTGCCACCGCCGTCATCGACGGGCGTGGCGCGCTGCAAGCGCAACTGCCGCTGTACCAGCGCGGGACCCTGGCCGCCACCGTGCAGGGCATGGGTGGCATGACGCCGTATATCCGCATGGGGAACGCGCTGTTCTTCGCATTGGCCGCGCTGGGACTGGGCGCGGCGTGGAATGCGGGGCGGATTTACCGGAAAAAATCCCCGTAAAAGTGGCTTTTTGCGACATCCGACCCCAGACCCCCTTCAAAACCCGCTAAAATTGGTCGTTTTGGCAAACTCACCTACGTTCGCGCCGTAAGCTGCGCGGAGAATACGATGCTCACATTCCAACAAATCATCCTGACGCTGCAAACTTACTGGGACAAGCAAGGCTGCGCCCTGCTCCAGCCCTACGACATGGAAGTCGGCGCAGGCACGTTCCACACCGGTACCTTCCTGCGTGCGATCGGCCCCGAGCCATGGCGCGCCGCCTATGTGCAGCCCTCGCGCCGCCCCAAGGATGGCCGCTACGGCGAGAACCCGAACCGCCTGCAGCACTACTACCAGTACCAGGTGG
>JAZJYP010000314.1:0-17913 GCA_040390345.1 Pseudomonadota bacterium
GCGCGGCCTGTTCGAAGTCATTCCCCGCTACCGCGAAATCAAGGGCATCCAGAACACCCTGCGCGACCGCCTGCTGGCCGACAAGCCGGCCGTGTTCATCGGTGCCGATTATCCCGGTTTCAACCTGGGCCTGGAGATGCAGCTGCGCGATGCAGGCATCCCCACGGTGCACTTCATCAGCCCGCAGATCTGGGCCTGGCGCGGTGGGCGCATCCACAAGATCAAGAAGGCCGTCTCGCACATGCTGGTGATCTTTCCGTTCGAGGAAGCGATCTACCAGCAGGCCGGCGTGCCGGTGACCTATGTGGGCCACCCGCTGGCCGAGATGATTCCCCTGGCGCCGGACCAGGATGCGGCGCGCCGCAAGCTTGGCATCGCCACGGACGCGAAAGTGGTCGCCATCCTGCCGGGCAGCCGCATGGGCGAACTCAAATACCTGGCGGTCCCGTTCATGGAGGCGGCCAAGCTGCTGCACCAGCGCGACCGCTCGCTCAAGTTCGTCGCGCCGATGGCCGGTGCGCGCCAGCGCGCCTTCTTCCTGGAGCTGCTGGCCAAGGCCGGCCTGCAGGACATGGAGATACAGCTGGTCGACGACGATTCGCATGCGGTCATTTGCGCCGCTGACGCGGTGCTGTGCGCGTCGGGTACGGCGACACTGGAAGTCGCACTGTTCAAAAAACCGATGGTCATCGCCTACAAGGTCATGGCCGCTTCGTGGCAGATCATGCGCCATATGGGCTACCAGCCGTGGATTGGCCTGCCCAACATCCTGGCGCGCGAATTCCTCGTGCCCGAGCTGCTGCAAGGCGCCGCCACGCCAAGGGCGATGGCCGAGGCCGTGTGGCAGCAATTGACGGATGTGACAAACCGCCTGACACTGGTGCAGCGCTTCACCGAGATGCACCACAGCCTGCTGCGCAATAGCGCGCAAGAGAGCGCGGACGCCGTCATGCGCATCATCACCTCATCGCACCCATGAAGAACCACACTCCCAACCTTGGCCTGTTCGATGAGCCCAACCCTGACGACATCATCTGCGGCGTGGACGAGGCAGGGCGCGGCCCGCTGGCCGGCCCCGTGTTTGCCGCCGCCGTGATCCTCGACCCGCGCCGCCCCATCGACGGCCTGCGCGATTCAAAAAAGCTGACTGAAGCGCGGCGCGACGAACTGGCGCCGCTGATCAAGGCCCACGCCATCGCCTGGGCCGTGGCCCAATGCTCGGAACAGGAAATCGACGCCCTCAACATCTTGCAGGCGACCATGTTGGCGATGCGCCGCGCCGTCGAAATGCTGACGACCGTGCCCACGCTGGCCCTCATCGACGGCAACCGCGTGCCGGTGATGCTGGTGCGCGCCCAGGCCATCGTGGGCGGCGACGACCTGGTCGAAGCGATTTCGGCCGCCTCCATCCTGGCCAAGACGGCGCGCGACGCCGCCCTGCTGGTGCTGCACCAGGCCTATCCGCAGTATGCCTTCGACCAGCACAAGGGCTACCCGACGGCGCTGCACCTGGCGCGCCTGAAGGAGCACGGCGTCTCGCCGGTGCACCGGCGCTCATATGCGCCCGTGCGCGAACTGCTGGAGGCGGGGCGATGAAGACCATCAGCTCGCGCGACAATCCGCTCTACAAGGACCTCAAGCAGCTGGCGGGCAGCTCGTCGGCCCGCAAGAAGGCCGGCCGCACCTTGCTCGACGGCGTGCACCTGTGCGAGTCCTACCTCGCGCTGCGCGGCGTGCCGGTGCAGTGCGTGGTTTCCGAAGGGGCGCTGGCCAATCCTGAAGTGGCCAAACTGGTCATGGAATGCGAAAACGCCCACGCCCACGTGACGGCCATGCCGGACGCGCTCTACAACGCACTCTCGCAAGTCGAGCACGGCGTCGGCGTGATGTTCTTGATCGATACGCCGGCGCGCGCCGTGCCGGCCGCCTTGAGCGTCAACGCCGTCTTGCTCGACAACCTGCAAGACCCCGGCAACGTCGGTTCGATCCTGCGCAGCGCCGCCGCGGCAGGCATCAAGGAGGTCTATTGCAGCGCCGGTACGGCCTTCTGCTGGTCGCCCAAGGTACTGCGTGCGGCCATGGGTGCGCACTTTGTGGTCGATATTTACGAAAATGTGGACCTGGCCAGTCTGGTCAAGGATGCACCGATCGCCGTGCTGGCCACCAGCGGTTACGCCAAAGAGCGGCTCTACGACGTGGACCTGCGCCGGCCCGTGGCCTGGCTGCTGGGCCATGAAGGGCAGGGCGTGGCCGACGATTTGCTGGCCCTGGCCAGCCACCAGGTGGTCATCCCCCACCTGGGACAGGTCGAATCGCTCAATGTGGCCGCCTGCGCCGCAGTGTGTTTTTTCGAGCAGTTAAGGCAGAATCTAGGGTAATCTTCGTAGGACAGGAATTCTGGAGTAAGAATGGATATCGGGCATTTGCATTTTGTGGTGGCGGAATCGGATCAGGCGCAGCGCCTGGCCCTGGTCGACATGCTCGGCCACCTGGGCGCGAGCCAGATCACCGAAGTCCCCGATGGCCACACTGCTTTGCGCTGTTTCCAGGATACGTTCACGCCGACCGTAAACATCGCCATCATCGACCTGGACCTGCCAGGCATGGACGGGCTGGAGCTGATCCGCAACCTGGCCAAGTTGAACTGCCGCGCGCGCGTCATCATCACCGGCGCCCAAAGTTCGGCCTTGATGTTCTCCGTCGAGACGATGGCGCAAGCCTATGGACTCGATTTGCTCGGTACGATTTCCAAACCGGTTACTGGGCAAAAGCTCGAATCGCTGCTGGAGCATTACGTGCCGCTGGCGCAGCCTTCGGGCCGCCACAAGGGACCGTCATTCACGTTTTCCGAAATCGGCATTGGCCTGCAGGCGCGCCAGTTCGAACCGTTCTTCCAGCCGAAGATCGAGCTCGAGACCGGCCAGGTCAAGGGCCTGGAGAGCTTTGCGCGCTGGCGCCATCCGGAGCATGGCATCCTCGGGCCGGGCGCCTTCATCGATGCGCTGGAACAGAATAACCGCGTCGACTTCCTCGACTGGAGCATGATCGAAAAGTCGGTGCAGGCCTGCCGCGGTTTCCACGACCAGGGCATTCCGATCGCCATTTCGATCAACCTGGCGCCGGAAACGCTGGCCCATCCCGCCTTCATGCAGCAGATTGCGGCCTGCCTGGGGCGGCACCGCGTGCTGCCCGATTATGTGACCTTCGAGATGCCCGAGTCCTCGGTGCTGACCAATGATGCCAGTTTCCTCGAACGGCTGCTGCGCCTGCGCATGCTCGGGTATGGCCTGGCGATTGATGATTACGGCACCGGACGCTCGAATTTGCAGCTGCTGGCGCGCATTCCGTTCTCGGAGCTGAAGATCGACCGCAGCTTCGTCGATGGTGCTTCCAAGCGCCGTCCGCTGGGCACGGTGCTCAGTTCCTGCCTGGGCCTGGCGCGCAGCCTCGATCGCAAGTCGGTGGCGGTGGGAGTGGAGACCAAGCAGGATTGGGACTTCCTGCAAGGGCTGGGGTGCACTTATGCGCAGGGCTACCATATCGCCAAGCCGATGGAGGCCGACGCCTTCCCCGGCTGGCTTGAGGACTGGCGCCACTTCTTCTGAGGTCGCACCGCGTGGGCACCTGTGCCCACCCTACGTAGGGTGGGCATTCATGCCCACGCGGCCAGTTCAATCAATATTCGCGGCGGTCCGGCTTGATCTCCTGCAGGATCGTCGTCGAAATTTCTTCGATCGACTTGGTCGTCGACGACAGCCAGCGTATCCCTTCGCGCTTCATCATCTGCTCGGCCTCATTGACCTCGTAACGGCAGTTCTCCAGCGACGCGTACTTGCTGCCGGCACGCCGTTCGTGGCGGATTTCCGACAGCCGCTCCGGCGAAATGCTCAAGCCGAAAATCTTGTCGCGGAACGGCGGCAGCGACGAGGGCAGCTTGCCGCGCTCGAAATCGTCGGGAATGAGCGGGTAGTTGGCCGCCTTGATCCCGTACTGCATGGCCAGGTACAGGCTGGTCGGCGTCTTGCCCGAGCGCGACACGCCCACCAGGATCACGTCGGCCGACGCGAGGTTCTTGTGCGACTGGCCGTCGTCGTGCGCGAGCGAGAAATTGATCGCCTCGATGCGGTTCTTGTACTCCTGGCTGTCGACGATATTGTGCGAGCGGCCGATGGTATGGGTCGATTTGACGCCCAGTTCCTGTTCCAGCGGCGCGACGAAAGTCTGGATCAGGTCCATGTGCATGCCACGGGCGCCCCGGATCACGGTCGACAGGTCCGGCTTGACGAGGGTGGAAAACACGATCGGGCGCTGGCCGTCGCCGGCGAAGGCCTCGTTGATCTTGCGTACGGCCTCATGGGCCTTGTCGACGGTGTCGATGAAGGGCAGGCGCACCTGGCGAAAGCGCATCTCGAACTGGGTCAATACGGCGTGGCCGAAGGTTTCGGCGGTGATCCCGGTGCCATCGGAGACGAAAAACACGGTACGGGCGGAAGTGGGCAGCGGGGCTCTTGGTTCTGTGGTCATATTTAGGCTCTTCTATTTCACGTCGCAGGCTGTAAAATGCTTGGCAACGGATTCAATTGTGCTGCACGACGCCCAGAATAACAAGAAAACCTGCCTCGTCCAGCCTATGCGTACAAGTTTCTATCATCAGTGAAGGTGTTTATATGACTAGCTACGTAGCCTCTTTCGAGGATCTGCGCATGACGGATGTTGAATCCGTCGGCGGGAAGAATGCGTCTCTCGGCGAGATGATCAGCCAGCTCGCGGAAGCGGGCGTGCGCGTGCCGGGCGGCTTTGCCACCACGGCGCAGGCATTCCGCGACTTCCTCTCGCATGGCGTCAATGGGGGGGCTGCGCTGGCCGACCGTATCGCCACGCGCCTGGAAGGGCTGAATATCGACGACGTGCGTTCGCTCGCCGCCGCCGGTGCCGATATCCGCCAGTGGATCATCGATACGCCTTTCCAGCCCCGCCTGGAAGAAGAAATCCGCACCTACTACGACCGCCTGGTGGCCGACTCGGCCACCGAGATGTCCTTCGCCGTGCGTTCCTCCGCCACCGCGGAAGACCTGCCCGATGCATCCTTCGCGGGCCAGCAGGAGACTTTCCTGAACGTCGTCGGCATCGACAACGTGCTGGAGGCGATGAAGCATGTCTTCGCCTCGCTCTACAACGACCGCGCCATTTCCTACCGCGTGCACAAGGGCTTTACCCACGCCGAAGTGGCCCTGTCGGCCGGCGTGCAGCGCATGGTGCGCTCCGACCTGGGCGCGGCCGGCGTGATGTTTACGATCGATACCGAATCGGGCTTCAAGGACGTGGTGTTCGTGACGTCGAGCTACGGCCTGGGCGAAACGGTGGTGCAGGGCGCCGTCAATCCGGACGAATTCTATGTCCACAAGCCGATGCTTGAAATGGGCAAGTCGCCCGTCATCCGCCGCAATATCGGCTCCAAGCTGCTGAAGATGGAGTTCACCAGCGAAGCGAAGGCCGGCCGCTCGGTCAAGACCGTGGACGTGCCGATCGAAATGCGTAACCGCTATTCGCTCAATGACGCCGAAGTGGTGGAGCTGGCCAAATACGCCGTCATCATCGAGCGCCACTATGGCCGCCCGATGGACATCGAATGGGGCAAGGACGGCCGCGACGGCAAGCTGTACATCCTGCAGGCGCGCCCGGAAACGGTGAAGTCGCAGCAGAAGGCGGGCGACGCGCAGCAGCGCTTCAAGCTCAAAGGCACGGGCACGGTGCTCGCGTCAGGCCGCGCGATCGGCCAGAAGATTGGCGCCGGTCCCGTGCGCGTGATCCACGATCCGGCCGACATGGAACGCGTGCAGCCAGGCGACGTGCTGGTGGCCGACATGACCGACCCGAACTGGGAGCCGGTGATGAAGCGCGCTTCGGCCATCGTCACCAACCGGGGCGGGCGTACCTGCCACGCGGCGATCATCGCCCGTGAACTGGGCGTGCCGGCGGTGGTGGGCTGCGGCGACGCAACCCACATGCTCAAGGACGGCACCCTGGTGACGGTATCGTGCGCCGAGGGCGACGAAGGGCGCATCTACGACGGCTTGCTCGAGACGGAAGTGTCGGAAACGGCGCGCGGCGAACTGCCACCGATTCCAACCAAGATCATGATGAACGTCGGGAACCCGCAGCTGGCCTTCGATTTCCAGTCGATCCCGAACGGCGGCGTGGGCCTGGCCCGTCTCGAATTCATCATCAATAACAATATCGGCGTGCACCCGAAGGCCATCCTCGAATATCCGAATATCGATGCCGACCTGAAGAAGGCCGTGGAGTCGGTCGCGCGCGGCCACGCCTCGCCGAAAGCCTTCTACATCGACAAGCTGGCCGAGGGCATCGCCACCATCGCCGCGGCCTTCTGGCCCAAGCCGGTGATCGTGCGCCTGTCGGACTTCAAGTCCAACGAGTACAAGAAGCTGATCGGCGGTTCGCGCTACGAGCCGGACGAAGAGAATCCGATGCTCGGTTTCCGCGGTGCGGCGCGCTATCTGTCGGCCGACTTTGCCGAGTCGTTCGAGATGGAATGCTCGGCCATGAAGCGCGTGCGCAACGACATGGGCCTGACCAACGTCGAAATCATGGTGCCCTTCGTGCGTACCCTGGGCCAGGCGGAAAAGGTGGTCAACCTGCTGGCCAAGAATGGCCTGAAGCGCGGCGAAAACGGCCTGCGCCTGATCATGATGTGCGAAGTGCCATCGAACGCCATCCTGGCCGACCAGTTCCTCGAGTTCTTCGACGGTTTCTCGATCGGCTCCAACGACCTGACCCAGCTGACCCTGGGCCTGGACCGCGATTCGGGCATGGCGCTGTTGGCAGCGGACTTCGACGAGCGCGACCCGGCCGTGAAAGCCCTGCTGTCGCTGGCGATCAAGGCTTGCCGCGCGCGCGGCAAGTACATCGGCATCTGCGGCCAGGGTCCCTCGGACCACCCGGATTTCGCGGCATGGCTGATGGGCGAGGGCATCGAATCGATGTCCTTGAACCCGGACTCCGTGATCGATACCTGGCAGAAGCTCGCCTCGCTGTGATGGTTGACTAAACGTTAAAATGGTCTAGACTGTACGCATCGTCACAACGTAACACGACAACCATCAATACCATCAAACGCGTAGTAAAACCCTCGTCGCCCACTAGCGGGCCACGGGGGTTTTTACATTCTGCGCGCCCACAACCATACGAGGTGCATCATGGCTGACTGGATCAACTGGCTGATTTTGGCGGGGCTGCTCGTCATCTTCGAACTGTTCACGGGGACGTTTTACGTGCTGATGGTGGCCATCGGCATGGGCTGCGGCGCCATTGCGGCCCTGATGGGCGCGCCGGTACCGCTGCAGGTCATCATCGCCGGCGCCATCGCTGCGGCGGCCACGCTGCTGCTGCGCCGCTCGCGCCTGTCCGACGATATCAAGCTCGATCCGGCGCGCGACCCGAACGTGAACATCGACATCGGCCAGGCCATCAAGGTCGATCAATGGCAGGGCGAGAAGGCGCGCGTGATGTACCGCGGCGCGCTGTGGGATGTGGAACTTGCCGCCGGCAGCGTCGCCCAGGCCGGCAGCTACAAGATCGCCGAGGTGCGCGGTGCGCGCCTGGTGGTCGCCAACGCTTAACTCAATCAGAGGAAATCATGGAAAACTTCGGCACCATCGCAATGGTGATTTTTGTCCTTGGCCTGGTCTTCGTGTTCAAGACCATCAACGTGGTGCCGCAGCAGCACGCGTGGGTGGTGGAGCGGCTCGGTAAATATCATGCCACGCTGGCACCGGGCCTCAATATCGTCGTGCCCTTCATCGACCGCATCGCCTACAAGCACTCGCTGAAAGAGATTCCCCTCGACGTGCCGCCGCAGGTGTGCATCACGCGCGACAATACGCAACTGCAGGTGGACGGCATCCTGTACTTCCAGATCACCGATCCGATGCGCGCGTCCTACGGTTCGTCGAACTACATCACCGCGATCACGCAGCTGGCGCAGACGACGCTGCGTTCGGTAATCGGCCGCATGGAGCTGGACAAGACGTTCGAAGAGCGCGACCACATCAACACCGCGGTCGTGAACGCGATCGACGAATCGGCCGCCAACTGGGGCGTGAAGGTGCTGCGCTACGAGATCAAGGACCTGACGCCGCCGAAGGAAATCCTGCACGCGATGCAGGCGCAGATCACGGCCGAACGCGAAAAGCGCGCCCTGATCGCCGCCTCCGAAGGGCGCAAGCAAGAGCAGATCAATATCGCCACGGGCGAGCGCGAAGCGTCGATCGCCCGCTCAGAAGGCGAAAAGCAGGCCTCGATCAACCGCGCCGAAGGCCAGGCCAAGGCGATCGTCGCGCTGGCCGAAGCGAACTCCGAAGCGCTGCGCCAGATCGCCGCTGCCATCCGCGAGCCGGGCGGCAGCGACGCCGTCAACCTGAAGGTCGCCGAGCAGTACGTGGCCGCCTTCAGCAACCTGGCCAAGACCAACAACTCGATCATCGTGCCCTCGAACATGGGCGAGATGGGCGGCCTGATCGCCAGCGCAATGCAGATCGTGAAAACCCAGAAGTAGGGTGGGCGCGGGCGCCCACGCGGACAATTGCGTCACGCTGCATCAGGCGTGGGCGCGGGCGCCCACCCTACCTGAGCACGCCTGCCAGGTCGACGATGTCGACACCTTGCAGCTGGCCCAGCCAGCTGTCGAACCAGGGTTTATGGGTCGCGCCGACGATGGACAGCACGCGCGCGCCGGGCCGTTCACGGAAAGTCTCGCGGATATTGGCGACCATGCGCAGGTTGCGGATCTCCCAGCCGGCCACCCACATCTGCGGATAGCCTTGCGCTGACTTTGAACGCATGGTCGTGCTGACGTTGGCCTCGGCGCGCAGGCGCAAGCCCTCCGGTTCATTCAGGTAGCGGTACAGGGGCAGCAGGTCCGGCGCCAGCGCCAACTGGTTTTCGCGCGCTTCGTGGTCCTTCATCGCCGCCGTGCCCGTCGCCCAGGCCGCTTCGAGGTCGCGGACAAAGGCTTTGATGTCCGCCACGTCGATATGGTCGCCCGTGTGGTTGTCGACGGCGTGCACGCGTTGCAGTCCGAGGCGTGCGGCCAGGCGTGCGCCGATCAGGTAGTCCTCGTTATTGCGCTTGCCGATCTGCCCGAGCAGGTCGACCAGCGCGGCATCGAGGCCATCGCCGGCGTGGCGTTCGGATCCGGGCAATTGCAGCCATTGCACGTAAGCCGAGGCGCGATCGTTCGCGGCGAGGAAGACGGCGGCGAGGTGGCGGCGTTGTGCCGGTTTCGCTTGCGCAGGCCAGGTCTTGAGTGTTTTGTCCACTTCGGCAAGCGCTGCGGGCACATCGAGCCCGCTTGCCGTTTGCGCCAGCTCCGTCGAAGCGCAATAGTCGGCCCCGTATTTGGCGGGATGGCGGGCGGCGAGATCGCATTCTTCGCCGGATTCCTTTTCGATCGTGATGATGTCCGGTTTGAAGGCTTCAAGCCGATCGAGCACGCCATCGAGCGAGCTGGGATTGAAGCTGGCCGGCAGGCCACCGAGGTGCACGGTGCCCAGTACGAGGACCTGCGCACGCGGGCCCGCCATGTCGCGATCGAGGCCCCTTAGCGCGACTTGCGCCGGTGCCGTCAGCGGCAACGCTGCCATGATTGCCAAGATCAATTTCGTCGCCATGCTGTGGGTCTCCTTGCGCCGCGCGCGTCGTGAAAAGTGCGGCCAGTGTAGAAAAAGGCAAGTCATGGTGATAGCCCTTTTCGACAGAATGCAAATTCAGGGACATGGAGCGTCATCCGTCGCCCACTTTGCCCCCTTGGTCCAGAATGTTGGCGCGTTCGTCTGCTTGGACTGGGTTTGGCGCCGCTGTTCTCCTAAGCTGCAAAGCGCCCCAAACCCTTTCAGGAGAACCTCATGATCAGCAAAATTTTCGTCTTCAGCGCCGGCCTTGCCAGTTTGCTGGCCATGCCGGCGGCAGCCCTTGGCCAGGAACAGGGCGCAATCGCGCGCGTCGAAGTGCGGCGCCACCTCGCCGTCGCCACGGCGTGCCCCGATGTGTTCATCAAGCTGCCTGAATTGCTCTATTCGGCCTGGCGCGACTTCGACACGCCGGTCAAGGTGATGGTCGACTTCAAGCTCGATGGCGACCGGGTTGCTGACGTGAAAATCTCCGGTGGCTACAGGAACCATTACGCGCCCATCCGCCATGCCGTGCGTGGCTTGAAATGCCATAGCCCCGGCGCGGGCAGCTACGCGGTGCGTTTCCAGATTGTATTCGCCTATCCGGAAGATGAAGGGCAAGCCTTGGCCCTGCAGGTGATCAGCACGGACCGGGCGGTGGCCAGCCTGGACGAGGCTGGCCTCCCGGACCGCTGAACGGAATTTCGTGGCAGTGCGAGCGAAATTGAACTAGATTGGAAGTCGCGGCCACGCCAACCAGGAGTTGCGCCATGTCCCACATGATCACCAATACTCACCGCGCGGGCAGCCTTGTCCCCCAATTGTTCAAGGACTTGCGCCTGGTCGCCGTCATGGCCCTGGCCCAGGGGGCATTTCGGCTGGGCAGCGCCGGTGTCATGGCCGGCACCTTGGCCGAAGCGGCGTGGACGCAGTGGTGGGTCAGTGCGGTCGGGCTGGCACCGTTGGTCTTGTCCATCTCCTTTGGCATGCGTGTGCTGCCTGGCGCGGGCCTCAGGCGCTGGGCCGCACTGGGCGCTCTTGCCGTGTTGGCCGGCACCTTCAGTTTCGTCTTGTGCATGAGCTCATTTGGCGAGCACGCGCTCCAGGGCCTACCTTCGGAATGGTTGGCCTGGTGGCGCTGGCGCCTGTTCCTGGCCCTTTTGTTGGTCGCCGTGTACGAAGGCGCGCGGCGCAACCGTTGCGTCGAGGAAGAATTCCATCAGGCACAGTTACGTCGTCCGACGCTGGAACGGGAGCTGATCCTGGCACAGCTGCAAGTGCTGCATGCCCAGATGGAGCCGCACTTCCTGTTCAATTCCCTGGCCAATCTGCGCCGCCTGCTGCGCACCGACGTGCCAGCGGCGCACAGTATGCTCAGTGACCTCTTGCGCTTCCTGGGCGAGACCTTGCCGCGCCTGCGCGACGAACGCAGTACGCTGGCCCATGAAATGGTGTTGGTGCGCGCTTTCCTGTCCCTGCACAAGGTGCGCATGGGGACGCGCCTGAGCGTGGAATTCGATATTCCGACGGCACTGCTGGCCTACGAGGTGCCGCCGATGGCGGTGCTGACCCTGGTCGAGAACGCGCTCAAGCATGGCCTGCATCCCTTGCCGCAAGGGGGCGCCATCCGTATCGCGGCCCACGCGAGCGGCAGTGCATTGATGCTCAGCGTGGCCGATACCGGATGCGGCCTGGGTGCCGCCAGCGGGCAGGGCACGGGACTGGCGAACCTGCGGGCGCGCTTGCTGGCCATGTATGGGGTGGCGGCCAGCCTGTCGCTGCGGCGCAATGCACCGCACGGCCTGGTTGCCACGCTGGCTTTGCCGGAGGTGGCACGATGAATGCCGCGCTGGCGGACTGGCCGCTGCGGCGCTGGTGTGCCGAGGCGGCGCGGCAATGGGGATGGCGCCAGACCATGCTGGCCATCGTGCTCGGACAAGCGAGCCAGATCTGGTGGGGCATGCCTGTCTCTGCCTTCCAGCCAGGGCCGGCGCCTTTCCTCACTACGGGCATCTACCATACCCTGCAAACGGGCTTTCCCCTGGTCTTCCTGGTGAGCGTCGCCGAGCGCGCCGTTGGCGCCGGGGCCGGCGAGCTGCGCGCTTATGGCCTGGCAGTGGCCGTGACGCTGGGCGCCGGGAATAGCGCCGGGCACACCCTGGCGGCCTTGCTGCTGGGCCAGCCGATGGGCTGGATCGCGGCCGAAAACCTGCACTTCATCGCTGGCAACATGCTGCCTTTGAGCCTGGGCGTGGCGGTCTATGCGCAATGGCGCCGCGAGCAGCGTTCGCGCAGGCGCGTCCATGCCCACCAGCTCGAGAGGACCCTGGCGCAGCAAAGGCTGCATGCGGCGCATCTGTTGGCCCTGCAGGCGCGCGTGGAACCGGAATTGCTCTTCGATACATTGCAGCGCGTCGAGACGCTGATGGACGAGCCCGGTGGCGCTGCCGACGCATTGCTGGCCGACCTGATTGGCATGTTGCGGGCGATGCTGCCGGTAGCGGGGGCCAGTGCGTCGACGGTGGCGCGCGAATTTGCGCTCATCGGTGCGTATGGCCGCGTGACCGGCGCGGCGGGCCTGCAGCCGGAACAGTTGAGCTTGCAGAGCTCGCCCAGCGTTGCGCGCGCCAGCCTGGCGCCGATGGTGCTGTTGCCGGTGTTGCGCGCCTTGAGCGGCACCGGCGTGGCGACATGGCAAGTGCAGGCCGCACGCGCGGGCGACAGTTTGCGCCTGGCTGTCCTGCCCGGAGCGGGCGAAGGCCGAGCGATCGACGCGGCCTTGCAAGGGCTCGATGCGCCGGCCCTGCGGGCGCAATTGTGCGCGGTGCATGGCGCCACGGCGCGTTGCGACGTCCTGGCCGGTGCGCGCGCCGGATTAATTATCGAGATTCCCTATCGTGACGATCAAAGCCCTGATTGCTGAAGACGAGCCGCTTCTGGCCGACGAATTGCACGATGAACTGCGCCATGTCTGGCCGGAGCTGGAAATCTGCGCGCTCGCCGCTGATGGCTATGCGGCGCTGCGCGCCATTGAGGAGCACGATCCGCGCGTCCTGTTCCTCGACATCGAGCTGCCTGGCCTGGATGGGCTGGAATTGGCGCGCCTGTGTGGCCAGCGCGCCCACGTCATATTCGTCACTGCCTACGACCATTACGCCGTGCGCGCTTTCGACGAGGGGGCGATCGACTACCTGGTCAAGCCGCGAAGGCCCAAGACCTCGGCGACGATCGAGGCTCGATCCGGCCCGCCTGGCGCGTGCCGTCCAGCGCGTCAAGGCGCGGCTCGACCAGGTGCCGGCCGACCTGGCGGGTCTGGCCGAGCGCGTGCGCGCACAGGTCCCGGCCGGCCCGCTGCGCTGGATCACGGTGCAGCAGGGGCGCGAACTCCAGCTCATTACCGTCGACGAAATCTGCTATTTGCGGGCCGAGCACAAATACGTGTCGGTGGTCACGGCCGAGACCGAAGCATTGATCAGTACGCCCCTCAAGGACATGCTGGCCCTGCTCGATCCGTCGACGTTCTGGCAAGTCCATCGCAGCATCGTCGTCAACATCAATGCGGTGCGCAGCATCAATCGCGCCTTGAGCGGGAATTTGACCTTGCACCTGAAGGGACGGGAGGAAACCTTGCCCGTCAGCGCGGGCCATGCCCACCTGTTCAAGCAATGGTAGTTGTACGGTTTTCCCCTAGCGCCGGCCGGAGCGGCGCCCAAGGTGAAAAACCGCCAGTTGCGTGTTCAGGTCGCGGATGGCCTTGTCCAGGTCAGTAGTGCTCGGTATTTTGGCTGGAACCTGTTTGTTGGCGGCCGCGTCTCCCTTTAGCGGTTGCGCCACCTCGACTGGCGCGGAAAGTTCGGTGAGAGAGTCCATCTTGCGCCGGAAGCCGGGTCCGGAAAGCACGCGCAGGACGACGTGTTCAGGTACGCCTTGCTCAAGCAATTTCGCATGAATAGTGGTATCGCCATCGCGTTGATGCGATATCACCGCCTCCCGTACGGTGAGCGTGCAATACTTGTCAACACGGCGGCCATTATCGTCGATAAATGTGGTCAGAATAACCTCCATCTCTTTATTGCCGTTCACGAGGATGGCAGCTACGAATGGTATAAATTCTACATTAAATTTCAGTCAGTATGCATACATCGACAAGGGATTGAAACATTCAATGGGGGGAGCTCATCCATGACGAAAAGGCCAATATTGCAGTGTATGGAGACACTGTTTCAGTGCTAATATTTGCAAAAACCATAAGGGGGAAATATGGACATTGCATCGGTCAGGGAACAGGTGAGCGCCGAGGAGTGGGCGCTGCGCGTCGATTTGGCGGCGTGCTACCGGCTCGCCGCGCTGTATGGCTGGAGCGATTTGATCTTCACCCACATCAGCGCGCGCCTGCCGGGACCCGAGCACCACTTCCTGATCAACCCCTATGGCATGATGTTCGACGAGATCACCGCGTCCTCGCTGGTCAAGGTCGACCTCAAGTGCAACAAGCTGCTCGATTCGCCCTTCCCGGTAAACCCGGCCGGCTTCGTCATCCACAGCGCCGTGCATGAGGCGCGCGACGATGCCTGGTGCGTCATGCACACGCATACGCGCGCCGGCGTGGCGGTGTCGGCGCAAAAGGGCGGGGTGCTGCCGATCTCGCAGCAGTCGACCTTTGTGCTGGGCTCGCTGGCCTACCACGACTACGAAGGCGTGGCCTTCCGCGACGAGGAAAAACCGCGCCTGCAAGCCGACCTGGGCGAGGCCAATTTCCTCATGCTGCGCAACCACGGCTTGCTGGTGACGGGCAAATCGATCCCCGATGCCTTCCTGTCGATGTACACGTTCGAGTCGACCTGCCAGATCCAGCTGGCGGCGCAGTCTGGCGGGAATGACCTTATTTATGTCAATCCCGCCATCCTCGGCGGCGTCAAGGAAGCGATGCGCGTGCAGACCAGCGGCCTGGGCGGCGCCTTCGCCTGGCCGGCCCTGATGCGCAAGCTCGACCGCATCGACCAAAGCTACAAGACCTGAAGGGAGCGGCATGGAAGTGATCATCATCACCGGTGCGTCGGACGGCATCGGCGCGGAAATGGCGCGCCAGCTCGCCGCCAGTGGCAAGGCTGGCGTGGCGCTGGTGCTGGCGGCGCGCAACGAGAGCATGCTCAATGCCGTCGCCGCGCAATGCACGGCGCTCGGCGCGCAGGTGCTGGCCGTGCCCACGGACGTGGGTATGCAGGACCAGTGCAAGCGCCTGGTTGAGATGACGGTGGCCAGATTCGGCCACCTCGATGCCCTGATCAACAACGCCGGGCGCTCCGCCCACGCCCTGTTCGAGGACGTGGAAGACCTGGGCTGGTATGAAGACCTGATGCGCGTGAACCTGTGGGGCAGCGTGTGGTGCACGCACGCGGCGCTGGCGCACCTGAAGGCCACGCGCGGCAGCATCGTGGCCGTGTCCTCGCTGGCCGGGCTGGTCGGCGTGCCGGGCCGCACGGCCTATGGCGCGACCAAGTTCGCGATGACGGGCTTCTTCGAGGCCTTGCGCGCCGAACTGAAAGGGGCGGGCGTGTCCGTCACCACCGCCTTCCCTGGCGTGGTGGCCACGCAGATCCGCTACCGCGGCTACAACGCCGCCGGCGGCGCGCTGGGCAAGAGCAGCTTGAAGGAAGACGATGCCATGCCGGTGGAAGTGTGCGCCAAATTGATTGTCGACGGCATGCGGGCGCGCCAGCGCGAAGTGGTGATGACGACCAAGGGCAAGCTGGGGCGCTTGCTGAAGCTGTTCGCACCGGGGATGGTGGAAGACATGGCGCTGGCCGCGCTCAAGGACGACGTCAAGCCATGACAGCACGGCACGCCCTCTACATCTTCCTGGCGGGATGCGCCATCATCGGTGGCGTGGGCGAATATTTTGATCAGCACCGCATCGCCGAACCCGTGGCCTGGACGTTTTCATCCGAGGTGGCGCTGCTGTTCCCGATCTTCATGTGGTACCACCTCGACAGCGAAGCGCGCGGCTATGCGCGCTCGCGCTGGCTCAGCGCCGGCGTGATCGGGCTGTCCATTGTCGCCATCCCTTACTACCTGGTGCGCAGCCGCCCGCACGGGCAGCGCGTGCGCGCCTTGTGCTACTGCGTGGCCTTCCTGGTGGCGGCGATGGTGGCGATGCTCGGCGGCGGCATGGTCGTGGCGCTCTTCGCTTAAGGAAGCTTAAAGAAAATGGGCTTATAAAGTAGTCATGTCTACTTTGGAGTCTTTATGAAAAACTGGATCCGCGCTAACAAGGGCTTTTTGATGTTCCTCTGCCTGTTCGGCATCTTCCGCACGGCCGTGGCGGACTGGAACCCGATCCCTTCATCGTCGATGCATCCGAATCTGCTCGAAGGCGACGTGGTGTTCGTCAATCGCCTGGCCTTCAACCTCAAGGTGCCACTGACTGACCGCATCGTCGCGCGCACGGGCGAGCCGCAGCGCGGCGACGTCGTTACCTTCTCCTCGCCGGTGGACGGCACGCGTCTGATCAAGCGCCTGATCGCCTTGCCGGGCGACGTCGTCGAAATGCGCGACGAGCAGTTGATCATCAACGGCGTGCCGGCCCGTTACGAGGCGCTGGGCAAGGCCACCGATATCGTGGGCGACAAGATCGAAACGCCGTCGCTGCGCCTGTCCGAGAATGTTGGTTCTGCCCAGCGCGAGATCCAGGTGCTGCCGCAAATTGCCGCGCGCCGCAACTTCGGCCCGATGACGGTGCCCAAGGACGAATTCCTCATGCTCGGCGATAATCGCGACAACAGCGCCGACTCGCGCTTCATCGGCACGGTGCCGCGCGCACTGCTGATCGGGCGTGCCGAGCGGGTGCTGGTGTCGGCCGACATCACCGGCAACTGGATGCCGCGCCTGGACCGTTTTGGCCTGAGCCTGCGTTAAATTCAATCCGTTTCGTCGGCGACTGGCTGCTTGTTCAAGCCCTTCCCGAATGCACTCCCCCACAGGCCCCGCAGCGGCCAAAGGTGCGCCGCGTCCGGTGCGGTTTGCGGATTGACGGTAGAATCCTGCCTTCACACCGGATTGGGAATGCGCATGCATCGTTTGCTGACAGTGATTCTGGCTTGCCTGGGCATGGTGGGTGCGCTCGCGATTGACACCTACCTGCCGTCGATTCCCGCCATTGGCGTGGCCTTCGGCGTGGGGCCGCTGGCGGTGCAGCAGACGCTGTCGGTTTTCCTGTTCACGTTTGCGTTCATGATGCTGTTCTACGGCACGCTGTCCGATTCCTTCGGGCGCCGCCCGGTGCTGCTGATGGCGCTGTCGATGTACACGCTCTCCTCCATCGGTGCCGCCTTCGCGCCAAGCTTCGGTGCGCTGCTGGCGTGCCGCGCGCTGCAAGGCCTGGCCGCCGGTGCCGGTTCCGTGATCGGCCAGGCGATCGTGCAAGACCGCTTCGAAGGCGCGCAGGCCCAGAAAATGATGTCGAACATGATGATGGTGTTCGGTCTCGCGCCGGCCATCGCGCCCGTGCTGGGCGGCTGGCTGCACGTGACTTTCGGCTGGCGTTCCACCTTCATGTTCCTGACCCTGTTTGGCACGGCCATGATCTTGCTGGTGTGGCGCGCGCTACCCGAGAGCCTGCCGCGCGCGAAGCGGCATGCCTTCCATCCGGTCGTCATTGCCGCCAACTATGTGAAGGTGATGCGTGCGCCGCAGTTTGTCCTGCTGGCGCTGGCCGTGGGCGCCGCGTTCGGCGGCTTGTCGCTGTATATCGGATCGGCCGCGCATTTTGTCATGGATATCCTGCACAAGCCCGAGACGGCCTTTGCATGGATGTTCGTGCCGATGATTGGCGGCTTCACGATCGGCTCCGGTGTCGGGAGCCGCTTTGCGACACGCATCGCGCCGCGCAAGATGATGTGGATCGGCTACGCGATCATGCTGGCGGCGGGGCTGGCCAATGTCGGCTATACCTATGTGTTTGTGGCCGAAGTGCCGTGGGCGGTGCTGCCCTTGATGTTCTATACGTTCGGGCTGTCGATCGCGATGCCGGCCTTGCAGGTGACGGCGCTGGCGCTGTTTCCCGACAACCGCGGCTTGGCTTCCTCGATGCTGTCGTTCATCCAGATGATGACGTTTGCGCTGGTATCGGGCCTGGTCGCGCCGCTGCTGTTCGATAGCGCCTACAAGCTGGCCTGCGGCGTACTGGCGGGCCTGATGTTGAGTTTCGTTTTCTGGCGGGGGTCAA
>JAZJYP010000315.1:0-2592 GCA_040390345.1 Pseudomonadota bacterium
AAGCGCTGCGCTTAGGGTCTGTCCCCGATTTGTCCAGTTGCCGGGTTTGACCCCAGGGATTCAGGCGGCTTTCGGCTCGGTCCTTCGCTGCAGCACGAAGATCGGCTGCGCCCACTGGGTATCTTTCTTCTTCTTGCTGGTGATGAGCGTCAGCTCGGACGGGTCGTAGACGTCGGTGTTGTGCGTCAGCGGCGTCGTCATCAGGTACTGGGCGTCGGTGTTCTTCAGGAACTCGCCAACGAGCTGGATGTTGCGGATGTCCAGGTGGGCGAACGGTTCGTCAATGAACACGAAACCGCCGGAACCGTCTTCGGACTTGAGCAAACCAATCAGCAGAACCAGCGACTTCATCACCTGCTGGCCGCCCGACGCTTCACCGTCGTTCATGCCGATCTGGTCCTTGCCGTCGAACTTGAAGCGCACGTGCAGGCCGGCCTGCGACAGCTGCACGTCGTCGTTCTCCAGGCGCACCGGGTCGCTGTGCACCTCGATGCCGGCCAGCTCGCCCAGTTCCTTGATGTTCTTCGAGTAGATCTTGATCGTGTAGCGCAGGCGCTCGATGTAGGCGCCGCGCGCGTTGCCCGTCGCTTCGATGGCGCGGTTGTTCTGGTAGCGCCGCTCGTCGGTCTCGGTCTGGCGGTTCGACAGCTGTTCGTTCAAGCGGTGGTACTGGTCCAGCACCGTTGCATCGAGTTCCCAGTCGTCGCGCGCCAGGCTGTGTTCGAGCGAGGTCACGCGCAGGTCGACCTGGTGCGAGTTCTGGTGCTCGGCCACCAGCGCGGCACGGCGCGCCACGCGGCGCCAGCTGTGCGGCAGGTGGCGCCAGGCGCGGCGCAATTCAGCCAGGGCCTTGGCGTGGTCGGCGCGCTGCTCGATCTGGCGCTTGTGGCCCAGGCGCAGGCCCGCTTCCGCTTCCGACAAGGCCATGCGCGCGTTCTGCCACACGGTGTCGGCGCGGGTGCGCGCCACGGTCGCGGCCTTGGTCAGGCCGGTCAGTTCACCGAGGCGCGAACCGACTTCGAGGCGCTCGGCCTTCAGTGGCGCGCTGTTGCGCATCGCTTCTTCGAATTCGGCGTGGCGCGCCGTCAGTTCCTTGGCGGCGTCGACGCCGGCGATGCGCGCCTTGAGCGCGCCCACTTCGGCAGCGAGCTTGCTGATCGTCAGGGTGAGCGCGTCTTCCTGCGCTTCCAGGCCAGGCAAGGACTTCTGGATCGCTTCGAGGCGCTGGGTGCGGCCGGCCGAACCGAAGCGGTAGCGCGAGGCTTCGACGAACAGCGAGCGGCCGCCGCGGCGCTCGCGGTGGTAGGCGTCGGGCGTGATCCACTCGTCGTCCTTGGACAGCTTGAAGCCGGCTTCGACGGAATCGACGCGCTCGATGCGCGCGAGCTGGTCGATCAGCCAGGACGGGGCGTCGGCGGAGAACTTCACCACCGACAGCAGGCTGCCATCCTTTTTCGACGGCGCGCTGACGCATTCGGGCACGATGAAGTGGCGATAGCGTTCCTGTTCGGCCAGGCGGTAGGCGGCCGGCGCATCCTTGGCGCGTTCGAGCAGCACCACGGAAGCATAGCCACCAAGGACGCCTTCGACGGCGCCCTGCCACTTCGCGTCCGTCACTTCGACGATATCGGAGAGCATGGCGTGGGCGATGCCGGCGTCGCGCAGCGCACGGCGCATGCCGCGCACGGCTTCCGGTTCCGGCATCGCGGTCTTGCCCTGCAGGGCGGCGATGGTGGACATTTCGGAGGCAATGCGCGTGGAGATGGCTTCACGCTGCTGCTTCTGTTTGAGCAGTTCGTCTTCTTTCGCTTCCAGTTGGCTTGATACTTGGGCGATATCGGCGCCGGAGTCGGCCGCCAGCTTTTGCAGGCGTTCCTTCTGTTCGAGCAGGCTGTCGAGCGGCTTGAGTTTGGCGTTGACGGCCGCCAGGCGCGAGGCCAGCGCGGTCGCTTCCTGTTCCAGCGCGGTTTCCTGGTTCTGCGCTTCGGTCAGCGCCTTCGCCTGTGCGGCGAGGGCGTTGCGCTTGTCGATCAGGGCCGAATCGGCTTGCGCCATCGGCTTGCGCGCCTCGCGCAGGGCGCGGCTGGTGGCGGCGGCCTTCTCGCGCGCTTCGTGGTATTCAAGCGTGGGCAGCACTTCTTCGAGCAAGTTGCGGCGCTCGCGGGTCAGGTCTTCCCACTGGTGGTAGTTGGCCACGCGCAGGCGCAGGCCTTCGAGGTTGGTGCGCGAGGCTTCCAACTCGGTTTCGAAGCGTTTCAGTTCCGTCTCGGTGTCGCGCTGGTGGCGCTTGGCTTCGTCGTAGGCGTCGAGCACTTCCTTGTCGCCGAAGACCTGGAACACCAGGTCGAGCAGCTGGCGCGGCGCGTATTCGCACAGCTTGTCGGTCTCGCCCTGCTCCAGCGCCAGCACCTTGGCCATGGCCGGCGACAGGCCGGCGTTGGCAAGGCGCTTGCGGTAGTTCTCGACGCCGAGCCAGTCGGTGGCCTCGGTCACTTCTTCGATGGCGACGTTCCCCGGCCGCATCAGGTCCTGGCGCTTCCAGTCGCCGCCGTTCTTCTGGATCTGGCAGAACAGCGTCACTTCATCGTCGCT
>JAZJYP010000316.1:0-9701 GCA_040390345.1 Pseudomonadota bacterium
GTTCGTTGACAAGTTGCAGAACATATATTTCATACGGCAGAGTATGCACCATCGGGCCAACAGCGCGAATGCTTAGTCTATCGCCTTCAGTATCAACCACAATAAATTTCCGTTGCAGGTGGAACAGAGAAAGATAGTCGACAAAGTCCGCCTTAATAAACCGAAGCCCACGCAAATATTCCAATTCGTCTTCGCTAAACCGTAGTTCGCAAAGGTGATCTAACTGTGCATTTAACTCATCAGCTAATTCCGACAGGGGATACTCTGGCTTATTGCGACATGTGAATTCGTACTCCGCGTGTGTTGCAGGATGGCTGTGCAAAAGTGCCTGCCACATTGTAAATTTATAAAGGTCGTTCTCGAGTAGAGAGCCAATAATTGGGGTGAATTTATTCCGACTCATGCGTGGTCACTCCTGCCTTGAAAAACTGAAAACTGTGGACGGAGGCTCGGGCCAGTTTTACTAACACCGCACTTTTCCCTCGGAAGACGAATCACCTTACGGGCCTTGCCTACACACGCTCTCCTGTAATTCCGTCGCTTTGTCCATGGATCCGTACATTCGTGGTTGCGTGTCCATACGGTCCATTCGCAGGTATCGAAGAGCTTGGCGAAATACAGGTCGAAGTCGGCCAGGAAGGCGTCCATGCCCACCACGTCGGTGAGGGCGGTGCCCAGGTCGCCGCGGTATTCCTGCACCCAGCCTTCCAGCGCCGCCTTCTGGAAGTCGCGCAGGCGCACGCCAAAGCCCTGGTAGCTTTGCATGTACTCGTGCGCCATGGTGCCGATGGGGACGAGCTTGTACTTCATCGCCAGGTAGACATTGGAGGTGCCTTTGAAATACTCCGGCACCTCGCGCGCCAGCGTGGCCACCACTTCCTCGTGCCAGGCGCCGGAGAAGCGGCGGCGCACGCCGAAGTCGAAGCACTCGAAAGGATGACGGCGCTCGAGCTGTCCTGCCTTGGCGCGCAGCAGCGCGATCTTCGCCGCGAGGCGCGCTCGCCCTTCGGCCAACGCCGCCTGCTGGTCGAAGCGGCGGAAATACAGCTCGTTGATGATGTAGAGGACGTAGATCTCGAAGCCCATCACGTGCACATGCGGGCCGGCGATCTGGATCGTCAAGTCGTCGCCACTGGTGCCAACGGTGATGAAGCGGCGGCGAAATCGAAACAGTTCGAGCAGGTCGGCAAAATCGCTCTTGATGAAGCGCAGGCCGCGCAGGTAGGCGATTTCCGCGGCCGCAAACGAGAGCGAACAGAGGTGATCGAGCTCGCGCTCGACGTCCTCCTTCAGCTCGGCCAGCGGATAGGCGGTCCGATTGCGGCAGGCGAAGGCATATTCGGATTGCGCCGACGGGTGGCTGTGCATCAGTGCCTGCCACATCGTGAATTTGTACAGGTCCGTTTCTAGCAGGCTGCGAACAATGGGGGTCATGGCGCGCCTCCTTCCAGTTCTTGCGCCACTTCCTGGGCGCTCACCAGGCGCACGCCGCGTTCGGCCATCGCCTGGAGGAATTGCAGGAAGGGTTCTTCGAAGCCGGCCACGGGGCTCATGCAATCGGTGACCAGGGCCAGTTGCGCGATGCGCTGCGGGTCCCAGTGCGCGACCAGGTGTTCGGTGGTGGCCCTGACGCAGTGGCTGCCCGCCTCACCGGTGATGTAGACGCAGTCGCTGTCGGCCAGGCGCGCGATGAAGGCGTCGTTGCGCGCGGTGGCGGGATCGGCGGGGTCGGGCACTTCGGCTTCGACGGCGGAATAGTGTTCGGTCCAGGGATTGCTGCCCTTGAGGAGCTTGAAAACGCTGCGCTGGTTCGCCTCTTCCCAGCCGTTGTAGGCGCGGCGCACCTCGGCGTGGACGTTGTGGCCCCAGCTGCCGATTTCGCAGTGGGTGGGCCAGACCATGAGCGTGTAGCGGCCAGCCGCTTCCAGCGCTTCAACGTAGGCCAGCGCGCGCGCCATGTCGTGCGGATCGCGCGGGGCGAAGCGCCCGCCCCGGACGTCGTCGGCGGTGATGGGCGTGAACGGTTTGACGGCAGCGCCCTGGCCGTCCTGCCAGAAGGCGGGATGGGCGATGTCGATGCGATGGTGCGAGTCGAGGGTGATGCTGATGGCACCGAGCGCGGCGCCGGCCACGTCGATGATGCGCGCCACGCGCAGCATGTCGGCGTGGGCGCCAGGCACCGGCAAGGCCGGGCCGTTGCCATCGCCCGGCAAGCTGCGTGCGGGCAGGTCACAGAAATCGTTTTGCGGGTCGATGACCAGCAGGTGGGAACGTCGCCTCATGGCAGCCTTCGTCGATGGTGGTTTCCGCAGTATAGCGGTTTGCCACGCCATGCCGGAAGGCTGCCCCCGGGTTTAGCGGAACAGGTCGGCCTTGACGAAGTATTTGCGTGCGTATTTGAGCAGCTGGCCGTCGCTTGGATGGTCGAGCGTTTCGACGCTGATGACCTTCTCGGCCACGCCGGGCTGGTGCTGCAGCCAGTGCTTCATCAGGGCCAGCTTCTCGAGGCCGGGACCGACCACCAGCACGACCAGGGCATCGCGCACGGCTTGGGCGATGTCGTTGAAGTAGGCCGCGTTTTCAGGCGCGTGGCCGGAGCCGTGCGCACCGGCGCGCACGTGCTGGTGGGAGTGCCTGGCGTGGGTCTTGATCACTTGCGCCTCGGCTTCGTCGCGGCTGAAATGAATGATGTGGGCTTCGGCATGGTCGATCCATGCGACGACGTGGCTAAATGACATAATGGGTGCACCTTTTCGATCGTTGACATGACGGCTCCACTGTATCGGGCGCCATCTGTGGCGTCACCCCTGCTTTTTGATCCACATCAAAGGGCTCTTGAATATTCGCCCCTCCCATGCATATCCGTTTTTGATTGATTTGCGAGCACAAGTGCACTAACGTGACGCATGGCCTACACACTGACTATCAACGGCAAGCAGCACAGCGTCGACGTTGACGACGACACACCTCTGCTCTGGGTGCTGCGCGACAGCCTGCACATGAACGGGACCAAGTTCGGCTGCGGCGCCGGCCTGTGTGGCGCCTGCACCGTGCACGTGGACGGCCAGCCGGCGCGCAGCTGCATCGTGCCCGTGAGCGCCGTCGGCAAGGCCAAGGTGACGACCATCGAAGCGCTCTCGCCCACGCGCAGCCACCGCCTGCAGCAGGCCTGGATTGCGGAACAGGTGCCCCAATGCGGCTACTGCCAGTCCGGCATGCTGATGGCCGCCGCCGCCCTGCTCAAGGCGCACCCGAAACCGAGCGACGCCCAGATCGACACGGCCATGACCAACCTGTGCCGCTGCGGCACCTATGCCCGCGTGCGGCGCGCCATCAAGCGCGCGGCCGGCATGGCGCCGGGAGAAGCCGCATGAGCGCGCGCCGCGACTTCCTCAAGACCCTGGGCGCCGGCGGCCTGGTGGTGGCCATCGGCCCGCTTGGCGCGCAGGCCGCGCTGGCGGCAAGCGTCGTGGGCTGGGTGCGCATCGGCGCCGACGGCAGCGCCACGGTGCTGTCGAATACGAGCGAGATCGGCCAGGGCACGGGCACGGCCATCGCCCAGATCATGGCCGATGAACTGGACCTGGACTGGCGCAACGTGCGCATCGAGCTTGCACCGATCGAGAAGAAGTATTTCAACGAAGGCTGGGGCGAGTACGCCACCTATGGCAGCGGCGGCATCGCGCGCCAGTTCGACGCCCTGCGCAAGGCCGGCGCCCAGGCCCGCGCCATGCTGATCGGCGCGGCCGCCAGGCAATGGCAGGTCGATCCGGCCAGTTGCGACACCAGCGCCGGCGCCGTCGTGCACGCGGCCAGCAAGCGCAAGCTCGCCTATGGTGCGCTGGCAGCCAGCGCGGCGGCGCAGAGCGTGCCGCTTGACGCCAAGCCGATGCCACGCGAGCGCTGGCGCCATATCGGCAAGGAGACCGCGCGCCTGGACCTGCCGCCCAAGGTCGACGGCAGCGCGGTCTATGGCATCGACACCGTCATTCCCGGCATGCTGGTGGCGACGATTTTGCAGTGTCCGCATTTCGGCGGCAAGCTTGCCAGCGTTGACCACGCACCGGCGCTGGCACTACGTGGCGTCAGGCAGGTGGTCCAGCTGGACGACGCTGTCGCGGTGGTCGCCACCAGCTATTGGCAAGCGAAGAAGGCGCTGGCAGCGCTGCGCCCGCAGTGGAACCTGGAGCGCGCCAGCAAACACAATTCGGACAGCTACAACGCGACCCTGCGCGCGGCGGTGGAAAAAGGCGGCACCGTCTACTACGGCAAAACGGGGCCGAGCGCCGCCGAACGCCAGCAAGCCTATGACAGCGCCGCGGCCAAGGGCGCGAAGGTCGTCGAACAGGTCTACAGTGCGCCCTTCCTGTGCCACGCGCCGATGGAGCCGATGAACGCCACCGCGCGCGTGGATGCGGACTCCGCCGAACTGTGGCTGCCGACGCAGTCGCAATCGAACACCCAGGACCACGTGGCCAAGCTGCTGGGAATGAAGCCCGAAGCGGTGACGATCCACACGACGCTGTCGGGCGGCGGCTTTGGCCGGCGCATCGAATTCGATTTTGCGCTGCAGGCCGCGCAGATCGCCCGCGCCTGCAAGGCTACCGTCAAGCTGGTGTGGAGCCGCGAAGAGGACATGAAGCACGACTTCTTCCGCCCTGCCGTGGCCATGCGCCTGCGCGCCAATGTCGACGCGCGCGGCTTGCCGGCCGCACTGTGCATCGACTCGGCGGGCGAGTCGCTGCTGCAGTATTCGCGCATGGGCGCCGATTACGAATATGCCAGGCCGGTTGATTCCTCGGCCCTGTCGCGCCCTCCCGCCTACTACAACATCCCCGCCGTGCTCGCGCGCGTGAACATCGTCGACGCTGGCGTGCCGGTGGGTTACTGGCGCTCGGTGGCCAGTTCGCACAATGGCTTCGCGCTCGAATCGTTCGTCGACGAACTGGCACTGGCGGCGGGCGTTGACCCGCTGGCCTACCGGCGCAGCATGCTCGGCGAAGGCGGGCGCGAACGCAAGGTGCTCGACGCGGCCGTCGCGTGCGCCGGCCAGCCTGGCGCGGGGCAGCAGCGCGGCGTGGCCCTGGTCGCCGCCAACGGCAGCGTGGTGGCGATTGTCGCCGACCTGTCGGTCAAGGGCACGGCCGTCAAGCTGCACCGGATCAGCTGCGCGATCGACTGCGGCACCGTGATCAACCCGGGCAGCGTGCGCGCCCAGATGGAAGGCGGCATCGCCTTCGCGCTGTCGGCCACCTTTTACGGCGAAATCACGCTCAAGGACGGCGCCGTCGAACAGTCGAACTTCCACGACTACCGGCTCCTGAGCCTGGCCGATCTACCGCCGCTCGAGATCGTGCTCGTCGAGAGCAGCGCCGCACCGGGCGGCGCCGGCGAAGAAGCGGTCGGCCCGGTCGCCCCGGCCATTGCCAACGCCCTGTTCGCCGCCACCGGCAAGCGCATCCGCGACCTGCCCCTCTCCAGGGCCGGTTTCACGTTGGCCTGAATTCGGCGCCCCCATTGCGGCGACTTTGAGGTCACAAGTTGTGACCTCAAACGCGGACGAGTACAGGTTTTCTTGCGACCGATCAAACCACCTTGATGCGGCCAAACAGTCAAACGAAACGTCGATCGTTTTCCAGTTGATTTCATGTTTCAGCTAGACAACGACGAATGGGCGGCTTTGAGGTCACAGTTTGTGACCTCAAACAACGGCAGAGGCGGGCGCCGTTATCCGCCCTATGCATTTACCGAACACGGCGTTGCGATGCTTTCCTCGGTTTTGGGCAGCGCACAGGCAATAGCCATCAACATTGACATCATGCGCACTTTCGTCAGAATCCGCGAAGCGGCGTCGTCCAGCAGCCATGCGCGTCTTGATAGCACCGACAGAGACCGCCAAGAAACATCCCATTGGCTTCGTCGCGCCCGACGATACCTCTTCGTGAGCGCGCACACGAGGTGCAGCGTTTGAGATCACAACTTGTGATCTCAAACTTCCGCGGCAGCAAATGGCGCTGTCGCCTGACAAACTAGTAAAATGGCGGATCTGGCCGGCCGGGCCGGCGCCGTCGCGCCCCGGGCAGGCGTGCAATAGACCAAAAAGTACAAATGACGAATATTCCGCAAGAAATCAACCCGGCCGCCATCAAGGCCGCGCCCGCCGAAAAAGTCACGCCGATGATGCAGCAGTACCTGCGCATCAAGAACGATTACCCGACCATGCTGGTGTTTTACCGCATGGGCGACTTTTACGAGCTGTTCCACGAGGACGCGGAAAAAGCGGCGCGCATCCTCGGCATCACGCTCACGGCGCGCGGCACCTCCGGCGGCGCGCCGATCAAGATGTGCGGCGTGCCTTTCCACTCGCTCGACGGCTACCTGGCCAAGCTGGTCAAGCTGGGCGAGTCGGTCGCCATCTGTGAACAGATCGGCGACCCGGCCACAAGCAAGGGGCCGGTCGAACGCAAGGTCATGCGGGTGGTCACGCCGGGTACCCTGACGGACGCGGACCTGCTGCCGGAAAAGGCCGAACGCCCGCTGCTGGCCGTGTGTACGGTGAGCCAGCGCAAGGTCGTCACGACCGGCCTGGCCTGGCTGTCGCTCGCGTCCGGCGCGCTCAAATTGATGGAGTTTTCGGGCGACGCCCACACGGTCGGCACGCGCCTGCTGCAAGAACTCGAGCGCATCGCGCCGGCCGAGGTGCTGCGCGGCGATAACGCGGACCTGTTCACCGACGCGGCCATCGGCAACGTCAACCATGTGCCAGACTGGCATTTCGATGTCGTCGGCGGCCACAAGGCCCTGCTCGACCAATTGGGCGTGGCCACGCTGACCGGCTTTGGCGCCGAAGGCCTCGGTGCGGCGTTTGGCGCGGCCGGTGCCCTGCTGCGCTACGCCCAGTCGACCCAGGGGCGCGGCTTGCAGCATGTGCGCACCCTGACCACGGAGACGGAAAACGAATTCATCGGCCTTGATGCCGCCACGCGCCGCAACCTGGAACTGACGGAGACGATCCGTGGCCAGGAGTCGCCTACCCTGTTCTCGCTGCTGGACCACTGCCGCACGGCGATGGGTTCGCGCATGCTGCGCCACTGGCTGCACCATGCGCGGCGCGACCAGCAGGTGGCGCGCTCGCGCCATGCGGCCATTGCCTCGCTGGCGCGCAGCGACGCCGCCGGCGCACTGGCCGTGACGCTGGCCCAGGTGCCGGACATCGAACGCATCACCACGCGCATCGCGCTGCTGTCGGCGCGCCCGCGCGACCTGGCCAGCCTGCGCGACGGCTTGCAGCAACTGCCGGCGCTGCGCCATGTCGTGGCCCAATGCCACAACGATGAAGGCCTGCTGGCGGCCATCCACGCCGACCTGGCCACGCCGGAAGCGTGCCTGGACCTGCTGGTGCGCGCCGTGGCGCCGGAACCGGCGGCGATGGTGCGCGACGGCGGCGTGTTCGCACGCGGCTTCGACGCTGAGCTCGACGAACTGCGTGCGCTGTCGGAAAATGCCGGCCAGTTCCTGGTCGACCTGGAGACGCGCGAGCGCGCCCGCACCGGCATTGCCAACCTGCGCGTTGAATACAACAAGGTGCACGGCTTCTATATCGAAGTGACCAACGGCCAGGCCACCAAGGTACCGGAAGACTACCGCCGCCGCCAGACGCTCAAGAACGCGGAGCGCTACATCACGCCGGAACTGAAGGTCTTCGAAGACAAGGCCTTGTCGGCGCAAGACCGCGCGCTGGTGCGCGAGAAGCTGCTCTACGACCAGTTGCTGGGCGAGCTGGCGCCGCACATCGCCACCTTGCAGACCATCGCGCGCGCGCTGGCCCAGCTCGACACGCTCACCGCCCTCACCCACCACGCCACGCACAACAACTGGTGCGAGCCGCAACTGGTGGACGAGCCTTGCCTGGATATCCGCGAAGGCCGCCACCCGGTGGTGGAAAACCAGATCGAGCGTTTCATCGCCAACGACTGCTGCCTGCAGGACGACAAGCGCCTGCTGCTGATCACCGGCCCGAACATGGGCGGTAAATCGACCTTCATGCGCCAGGTGGCCCTGATCACGCTGCTCGCCTACATTGGCAGCTATGTGCCGGCGGCGTCGGCCAGGATCGGCCCGATCGACCGCATCTTCACCCGCATCGGCGCGACCGACGACCTGGCCGGCGGGCGCTCCACCTTCATGGTCGAAATGACCGAATCGGCCGCCATCCTCAATGCCGCCACCGAACACTCGCTGGTGCTGATGGACGAAGTGGGCCGCGGCACTTCGACCTTCGACGGCCTGGCCCTGGCCTGGGCGATTGCGCGCCACCTGATCGACGTGAGCCGCAGCTTCACCCTGTTTGCGACCCACTACTTCGAGCTGACGCAGCTGCCCGAGAGCCATCCGACGGCGGCCAATGTACACCTGTCGGCGGTGGAGCACAAGGATACGATCGTGTTCCTGCATGCGGTGCAGGCGGGACCTGCTTCGCAAAGCTACGGCTTGCAAGTGGCGCAATTGGCCGGTGTGCCGCCGGCCGTGATCAAGGCCGCGCGCAAGCACCTGGCGCGCCTGGAATCGCAGGCGCTCGACGCGACGCCGCAGCTGGACCTGTTTGCCCCGCAGGTGGCCGACGACGACGAGGGGACCGTAGCGCCGGCCGGATCGTCGCCGCTACAAGACGCCCTGGCCGGCATCGACCCCGATGCGCTGACCCCGCGCGAAGCGCTCGAGCACCTGTACCAGCTCAAGCGGCTGGCCGCCTGATGCGGCGCCTTGCCTTCTTCGCCTTGGCGGCGCTGGCGGCAGCGCACGCGGGGGCCGCGCCCAAGCCGCACCAGTTTGGCGTGATCGGTAATACTGTTGCGGCCGGCGACGAAGCGCCGCTGCGCCAGGCTATTGCCGACACCAGCGACGCGAACCTCGGCTTCGTTGTCGCCACCGGCATCAAGGGCCACAAGGAGCCGTGCAGCGATGCCCTCTACAAAAGCCGGCGCGAGATGTTCGACGATGCGCCGCGCCCCGTCATCGTCTCGCTCGCCGCCGGCGACTGGGCCGAGTGCCGCAATTCGGCAGGACGGCTCGCTGCAATCGAGCGCCTGAACCGCATCCGCGAACTGTATTTTGGCGACGCCAATTCGCTGGGGCAGCACAAGCTGGCCGTCACGCGCCTGTCGTCAACGGCCAAGTTCCGCAGCTATGCCGAGAATGCGCACTGGGAGATGGGCAATGTACTGTATGCCACGATCAACCTGCCGTCGAATAATAACGACTATCGCGTGGAGGCCGGCCGCAACAGCGAGTACGAAGACCGGCTCGTGGCCAACCGCTCATGGCTGCACCGCCTGTGGGCGCTGGCCCAGCGCAAGAAATTCGATGCCATTGTGCTGTTTTCCGATGGCGACGTGAATAGCGTCGGTGGCAAGCGTGACGGCTTTGCCGAGCCGCGCAAGCAGATCGCGACGATCGCGCAGAAGTTTTCGGGGAAGGTGCTGCTGGTCGACAGTGCCGCCAGCGCGGGCGAGCCGGCCATTACCTGGCAGGGCAAGCTGGGGCATTTGAGCGTGGGGACGAATGCGGTGGAAGTGCGGGTCACGCCGGGGGCGGCCGGAGCGTTCCAGGTCACGTGGGCGAGGCCGGGAACGTTCCGCTCCGCCGAGGGTGCGTAGAGGGTCTGGTTCGTGGTGACGTCGACCCTGCCCGATGCCACGTAC
>JAZJYP010000317.1:0-9592 GCA_040390345.1 Pseudomonadota bacterium
CCGAAGGCTTGCCAGCCGATATACAGAAAAACCCGGCTGTGATTGAAGCCTACCTGGGAGGGGCCCACTAATGAGCGAGAACATTCTCAAGATCGCGGGCCTGAAGGTCGCATACGGCGGCATCAAGGCCGTCAAGGGCATCGACCTGGAAGTGAACAAGGGCGAGCTGGTCACCCTGATCGGCGCCAACGGCGCGGGCAAGACGACCACGCTCAAGGCCATCACTGGCACGCTGCCGCCATGCAGCGTCGAAGGCGTGATCACCTATATGGGGGCCTCGCTGCAGGGCGTGAAATCGCACCAGATGGTGGAGAAGAAGCTGGCGATGGTGCCGGAAGGGCGCGGCGTATTCACCCGCATGTCGATCCAGGAAAACCTGCTGATGGGCGCCTACACGCGCGACGACAAGGCCGGCATCGAGGCCGACGTCGAGAAGTGGTTCACCGTGTTCCCGCGCTTGAAAGAGCGCGCGGCGCAGATGGCGGGCACCCTGTCCGGCGGCGAACAGCAGATGCTGGCGATGGCACGCGCCTTGATGAGCCATCCGAATTTGTTATTGCTCGATGAACCGTCGATGGGCCTGTCGCCGATCATGGTCGAGAAGATCTTCGAAGTGATCCGCGACGTGTCGAAGCAGGGCATCACGATCCTGCTGGTCGAACAGAACGCCAAGCTGGCGCTGGAAGCGGCGCACCGCGGCTATGTGATGGATTCGGGCTCGGTCATCATGACCGGCAATGCCGACGACATGCTGCACGACCCGCGCGTCAAGGCCGCCTACCTCGGCGAATAAATTCGATGATCGGCAGCCGTAGGGTGGGCACATGTGCCCACGCGTACATGGATGCTGTATTCACGTGTGGGCACGCGTGCCCACCCTACGGTTCATGCTCCTCCTCTTTTCCCAGTTCCTTGCGCATCGCTTCCAGGCGCACTTCAAAATCAAGCGCGTCGCCGTAGTCGAGGAATTTGGCGTAATGCGCGTGCGTGCCCAGCACCTTGTGGGCGTGCTTGATCGGGCAGAAGTAGTGTTCGGTGCGCGCCACGATTTCCCCTGCATAGGCCAACAGGCCGGCGCCATAGGCGCAGTAGGTGCAATGGAATTTCTCGATGAAGTTCAGGTAGTCCAGTTGCTGGCGGTCGAATATGATGTAGTCGCGCCGGCGCACCTTGCGCACGCCGTAAATGGGGAAACAGGTGGCCTGGTAAATGGTGATGCACAGGTCGAACAGCAGCAGCGGCAGCGCCATGCCGTAGATGATGGGGCCAGTGATCAGGTTTTGCGGACGGTCGGTCACCAGCCAGTGGAAGAAGCTGGTCTTGAGCTTGCGGTGCGCATCGCGCACGCTGCGCTCGAATTCGACGCGCCGCCCTTTGATGGTGAAAAACATCTTGTGTTCCTGGGCGTGCAGGGCGTCAGCCAATTCCTCTTCGAGCGCGCTGATCTGCGTCAGCAGGCGACGGATGTTGTCGTTCATGGCGGGCCTCGGGTACATTGACGACCCCAGTGTATCGGACGCCAGTGAATGGCTGGCGCGCGCGCAGCGCCAAAGCGAAAAAAAAGCCGCGACAGGTCGCGGCTTTCTTGAGGCAGGGAAGAATTACTTCTTCGACGCTTTCGGGGCGGCCTTCTGGGCTGCCTGGGTGAACTGGCTGACAGCCGAATTGACGTTGTTTTCCATCGCTTCGACGGCTTGCTTGGTCGTCTTGGTCACTTGCTCGTAGGCGGCGTTGGCGTTGCCGATCGATGCCTTGATGGCGGCGACGACGTTTTCCGAACCGGCTGGGGCGTTCTTGGTCACTTCGTCAACCAGGGCAACAACTTTACGGTTGGTTTCAGCGATTTGCGACTCGGCCGCTTTCGAGAATTCTGCCTGGGTGCCGGCGGCGATCGATGCCAGCTGGCGGCCGTAGGAGATGGCTTTCTCGGCCGTTGGCTGGGCTTGTGCAGCCGACAGCGAGAAGAATTCTTGTGGATCTTTGGCCGACAGCAGCTGGCGTGCAGCAGCCTGGGACTCTTCCAGCGATGCCTTGGCAGCGGTGATGTTCAGGTCAACCAGCTTTTCCACGCCTTCGAAGGCTTTCGAGGTCAGCGAGGAGAACATGGCGAATTGGGCTTCGAAATTGGCTTTGGTGGCGTTCGAAAACTGCTCAGGGATTGCAAACATATAATTCTCCAAATATTAAAAAATGTGATTGATGTTGCGTATGTACCGGTGAAGCAGATAAATCTGGTGATCTCTGGCTGGACACATTGAATTGTGCAGCGCAACAAACCCTATTCTAATGACTTTCTGAGCCAAGTCAAGCGGAATTTGTGCGGTGCACAAAATTATGCAACAGGCCTTGATCCAGCGCAATGTGTTGCCCAATGGTAGACTTTACGCTTCCTCGTCAAAGCGGTTTTGCTGCACCGCCCCCTACCTATGCCCGGTGACCAGAATGTTGCAATGCCGCAAGGCGCACGCTGGCTGGCGCCGCTGCCGCTCTTCTTCGTCCTGCTGTGGAGTACCGGCTTCATCGTGGCCAAGTTCGGCTTGCCGTATGCGCCGCCTTTGACCTTCCTGGTGCTGCGCTGCTCGGGCGTGCTGCTGTTCCTGGTGCCGCTGGTGCTGGTGTGGCGCGCGCCCTGGCCGGTGGGGCAGATCCGCCACATCGCCGTGGCCGGCTTGCTGCTGCAGGCGGGCTACCTGGCCGGCGTGTGGAGCGCGATCAAGCTGGGCATGCCGGCCGGCCTGTCGGCGCTCATCGTCGGCATGCAGCCGATCCTGACCGCCGCTGCGGCGCCCTTGATCGGCGAACGCGTGCGTCCGCGCCAGTGGCTGGGCCTGGCCTTCGGCCTGTCCGGCGTGGCGCTGGTGGTGTATGCCAAGATCAGCCTGGTGGGCTTGTCGGGCGCGGCGATTGCCTGGTGCGTGCTGGCCCTGCTGTCGATCACCGCCGGCACCCTGTACCAAAAAAGGTACTGCCCGCGCTTTGACCTGCGCACCGGCACCATCGTGCAGTTTTCCGCCACCGTGGTGGTGTTGCTGCCGCTGGCCGTGTGGCTTGAGGGTGCCAATTTGGCGCTGTCAAACGTACAATGGACGCCGAGCTTCGTCGGAGCCTTGCTGTGGTCGGTGTTCGTGCTGTCGATCGGCGCGATCTTCCTGTTGTTCAAGCTGATCCGGCGCAGCGACGCCACCGAAGTGACCAGCTTGCTGTACCTGACGCCACCGACCACCGCCCTGATGGCCTGGCTGGTTTTCGGTGAAGCGTTCAGCGTGCTTGGCCTGGCCGGCATGGCGCTGGCCGTGACCGGCGTGGTCTTTGTCGTTAAAAAATAAGGGAAGCAATGATTTCGAACGAACAACAGCAAACCGTTGACGCGGCCATCACCTCGCGCCGCTCGATCCGCGCCTTCTTGCCCGACGCGGTCGCGCGTGAAGACATCGAAAAAATCCTCGAAGTGAGCGCGCGCGCGCCCTCGGGCACCAACACCCAGCCGTGGAAAGTGTATGTGCTCACCGGCGCGTCCAAGACGGCACTGGAAGACGCCATCCTGGCCGCCTACCGCGACCCGGCCATCAACCGCCTGCATACCGAGGAGTACAACTATTATCCGCGCGAATGGGTCTCCCCCTTCATCGACCGCCGCCGCAAGGTCGGCTGGGACCTGTATGCGCTCTTGGGCCTGACGCGCGAGAACAAGGCCGGCATGGCGGCCCAGCACAGCCGCAATTTCCGCTTCTTTGACGCGCCGGTCGGCTTCATCTTCACGATCGACCGCATCCTCGAGCAGGGCAGCTGGCTCGACTACGGCATGTTCCTCGAGAACATCATGGTGGCCGCGCGCGGGCGCGGGCTCGACACTTGCCCGCAGGCGGCCTTCACACAATACCATCGCATCATTGCGGAGCAGCTCAAGTTACCGGAAAATGAGACCGTTGTATGTGGTATGTCGCTGGGCTTCGCCGACCACGGCAAGATTGAAAATTCGCTCATCACGGAGCGCGAACCGGTGGCCGGATTCGTGAAATTTGTCGAATAAGTGCGTATACTCGCGCTTGTGGGAATTTGTTCTGCTGCATGTCAAAGTTTCTTGCAGTACGTCAGTGTTTTGCTACACTGCAACTATGGTGCGGCACTGCGTCGAAAAGGAAGAACGATGTTCAAGTTTGCGTTAGGCGCAGTGATAGCGCTGATGGTTGGCCTCATGCCAGCCAGTGCGGCGACGCCCGACGAGGGCGCGCTGGCGGCCCCGCCGGCCAAGAAGGCCATCAAGAAAACCCGTGTCAAACGCAAGGATGCGACCCACGCCGCCGTCGTCGATACGGGCGACCGCCTGGTGCGCCGCGTGATCGTGGTCAAGGGCAAGCGCAAGGTCGTCTACCAGCGCCTGTCGGTGGCCGCGCCTGCCGTGGCGTCGATGGGCGACAAGGCCGGCCTGAACCTCACGCGCGACCCGCTCGACCTGAAATCGTCCGTGGCCCTGGTGCTCGACCAGGCCAATTCCGAAGTCCTGTTTGAAAAAAATGCCGGCGTGGCCTTGCCGATCGCCTCGATCACCAAGCTGATGACGGGCCTGGTCGTGGTGCAGGCCCGCCAGGACATGGATGAAATGTTGACGATCACCGAAGACGACGTCGACCACGAAAAACACACCGGTTCGCGCCTGAAGGTCGGCACCAAGATGACGCGCGCCAACCTGCTGCATATTGCCCTGATGAGTTCGGAAAACCGCGCCGCCGCCGCGCTGGGCCGCAATTATCCGGGTGGCTTGTCCGCGTTTGTCGAGGCGATGAATGCCAAGGCGGGCGAACTGGGCATGACGGACACGCACTACGTGGACGCGAGCGGCCTGTCGAGCCAGAACGTGGCCAGCGCACGCGACCTGGCCAAGCTGGCCATGGTGGCCCACCAGGAGCCGCTGCTGCGCCAGTATTCGACCGACACCAAGTATGTGATCCAGGCCAGCGGGCGCCCGATGCAGTTTGGCACCACCAACTACCTGGTCGGTTCGCCGGAATGGGATATCGGCTTGCAGAAGACGGGCTTCATCAACGAAGCGGGGCGCTGCCTCGTCATGCAGGCCATGGTGGCCGGGCGCAACGTGATCATGGTGTTCCTCGATTCGAAGGGCAAGCAGTCGCGTACCGCGGATGCGGGGCGGATGCGCAAGTGGCTCGAGGCGCTCAAGCCGCAGGCCACTTTTGGTGGGTGACGCGCTGCGCTATGGTGGGTATCGCTGCGCTCGCCCACCCTACGCCTCTGCCCGGGTCCCGTGACGTGGGTAGGGTGGGTGAGCGCAGCGCTACCCACCAAGTACCGTCGGCGTCTTAAATCTTGGTCGGGGTGAAACCGAGCGTGGCTGAAATCTGCTGCGCCGTGCTGACCAGGTCGTCCAGCCATTCTTCCTGCAGCCGGTCGGCCGGGGCCGAGATCGACAGGCCGGCGACGAGCTTGCTGCTGTCGTCATAAATGCCGGCGGCCATGCAGCGCACCCCCAGTTCCAGTTCTTCATTGTCGCGCGCATAGCCGCGCGCGCGCACCAGCGACAGCTCGCGCTCGAGCTTGCCCAGGTCGGTGATCGAATTCTTGTTGTGCCCGGCCAGGCCCGTGCGCGTGGCATAGGCACGGATCGCTTTCGGGTCGTCCACAGACAGGAACAGCTTGCCCGTCGAGGTCAGGTGCAGCGGACCGCGCCCGCCAATGGCGCGCACCACCTGCATGCCGGAGCGCTCGGAAAAGGCGCGGTCGATGTAGACGATCTCGTCGCCCTGGCGCACCGACAGGTTGATCGTCTGCTGGGTTTTTTTGTGCAGCGCGCGCATGAAGTCGAGCGCGGCTTCCCGCACGGACAGGCGGCTCTTGACCACATTGCCCAGTTCCAGCAGGCGCATGCCAAGGCGGTAAGTACCCGGTTCGACCCGGTCGACGAAGCGCGTGATCACCATATCATTCAGAATACGGTGCGCCGTTGACGGGTGCAGGCCCGAGACCCTGGACAACTCCTTCAGGCTGACCGGGTCCGTGTAGGTGGCCAGGGCATCGAGCAGGGCAACCATGCGTTCGATCACCTGGATCGAGGTCTTGGCCGGTTCGAGCGTTTCAATTTTCATGATGTGGTTGGTGCGGTGCAGTATCGTTCCTTCCTTTATACCACAATGTGAAAAAAAATGGCAATGGCGGCAATTCGCCGCTGCGGGCATAATGTGGCACTGCGATCACATTCAGGCCATACCACCCATGACCCAACCGGTTAGCGAGTTCAAGAGCAAGAGCGGCCTGCGCCGCATTTTTTCGGCGATGTTCTATTCGATCGATGGCTTCAAGGCGGCGTGGAAAAATGAGCATGCTTTCCGCCAGGAGCTGATCGTCGTTGTCGTCGGCACCATCGCGGCGCTGCTGCTGAAAATTTCGGCCTTCGAAAAACTGATGCTGATCGCCGTGCTGGTGCTGGTGCTGATCGTCGAGCTGATCAACTCGGCCCTCGAAGCGGTGGTCGACCGCATCTCGCTCGAGCGCCATCCGCTGTCGAAAAACGCCAAGGACCTGGGCAGCGCGGCCGTGATGCTGGCCTTCGGCATCGCGATCGCGGCCTGGGCGGTGGTGCTGTTCAACCGCTTTTATTAGGGTAGGGTGGGCACAAGTGCCCACCATCACGGCCATCAAGCCTTAATCGTTTTCCGACTATCCAGCGTACAAACGATTCGTTCGCGCGCGGCACGCCGCGCGCTAAGCTGGTAGCTCCATTTTTGACGGAGCTTCCCGATGCGATTAGTCCTAGCCTTCCTCCTTGCCCTTGCCTTGCCGGTTCACGCGGCCGAGCAGACCCTGCTCAACGCCTCCTACGATCCCACGCGTGAACTGTACAAGGACATCAACGCCGCCTTCGCCAAGGACTGGAAGGCGCGCAGCGGCGACACGGTCGTGCTGCGCCAGTCGCACGGCGGCTCGGGCAAGCAGGGGCGCGCCGTCATCGATGGCCTGGCCGCCGACGTCGTCACGCTGGCGCTGGCCTACGATATCGACGCCATCGCCGCCCACGGCCTGCTCGACCCGAGATGGCAGCAGCGCCTGCCGCACAATGCGACGCCGTACAGTTCGACCATCGTCTTCCTGGTCCGCAAGGGCAACCCGAAAGGCATCCACGACTGGGCCGACCTGGTGCGCCCGGGCGTGGCCGTCATCACGCCGAATCCGAAAACCTCGGGCGGAGCGCGCTGGAACTACCTGGCCGCCTACGGCTATGCGCTGCGCCAGCCGGGCGGCAATGCGGCCAGTGCGCGCGCCTTCCTGAAAAAACTCTACGCGAACGTGCCCGTGCTCGATGCCGGCGCGCGCGGCGCGACGACCACCTTCGTCGAGCGCGGCATCGGCGACGTGTTGATCGCCTGGGAAAACGAGGCCCTGCTGTCGATCAAGGAGCTGGGGCCGGACAAGGTGGAACTGGTGGCGCCGTCCCAAAGCATCCTGGCCGAACCGCCCGTGGCCGTGGTCGACAAGGTGGTGGACCAGCGCGGCACGCGCAAGCTGGCCGAAGCCTACCTGGCGTTCCTGTACACCGATGCGGCCCAGGACCTGATCGCGAAGAATTACTACCGGCCCACCGTGCCAGCCGTGGCGCGCCGCTACGAGAAGCAGTTCCCGGCGCTGAAGCTGTTCACGCTGGCCGATGTGGCGGGCAACTGGGCCAGCGCGCAGCAGGCGCACTTTGCCGATGGGGCGCTGTTCGACCAGTTGTACCAGCCGGGGCGCTGATCAGGAGCCGAGCGCGAGCATTTCGTTGGCCGAGCGCAGGCGCTGCGACAGCATGATGGCGATATTGCGATAGAGTTTGGCCGCCACTTCGGGCAGGCGGTCGATCTCTTCGCCATTGATGCGCAAGAGCTTGCACGGCATGGCCGCGCGCACCGAGGCCGAACGGCTGCGGCATTCGATCAGCGACATTTCGCCGAAGCATTCGCCCGGGCCCAGGGTCTGGATGGTTTTCTGGATGCCGAAGGCACGCTTGCTGATATCGACCTTGCCGTTGATGAGGACGAACAGGTGGTGCTCCTGCTCGCCTTCGCGGATCACGTAGTCGCGCGTGGCGCATTCGACCAGTTCGGCGTGGTAGAGCAGGGTAGCGAGGTCCTTCTCGACTAGGCCGCGGAACAGGCGCAAACCGAGCAGGAGTTGCCGCGTCTCGGACAGGCAATGGACCGTCATGCTGCGCTCCCTGTGTGTTCGCCAATGTTGTCGATTTTAGCGCAAGCAGTCCTTGGCAGGGTGGCGGAACGGGCGCACAATTGAGGACTGTATTTTTCGGCATGCTTGCCATGCCACCATCGTCATTTTTTCCCCACAGGAGGCCAGCATGACAATTCGTTTGGGCGATACCGCTCCCGATTTTGAACAAGACTCGTCGATTGGCAAGATCAAGTTTCACGAGTGGGCGGGCAATTCCTGGGTGGTGCTGTTTTCCCACCCGGCCGATTTCACGCCCGTCTGCACGACCGAGCTGGGCCTGACGGCCAAGCTCAAACCCGAGTTCGACAAGCGCAATGTCAAGGCGCTGGCGCTGTCGGTCGACCCGGCCGAATCGCACAAGACCTGGATTGCCGATATCGAACAGACCCAGGACACGCGCGTGACCTTCCCCATCGTGGCCGACGCCGACAAGAAGGTCGCCGTGCTCTACGACATGATCCATCCCGAGCAGTCCGTCACCGCCACCGTGCGCTCGCTGTTCGTGATCGACCCGAACAAGAAGGTGCGCCTGATGATCACTTATCCAATGAGCACGGGCCGCAACTTCGACGAAGTGCTGCGCGTGATCGATGCGCTGCAGCTGACCGACGGCTATTCGGTGGCCACGCCGGGCAACTGGAAAGATGGCGACGACGTCATCATCCCGCTGACAGTGCAGGACCCCGAAGTGATCAAGCAGAAGTACCCGAAAGGCTACACGGCCGCGCGCCCCTACCTGCGCGTGACCCCACAACCGAACAAATAAGGTTCGCCCTGGCAGGGTGGCGCGGGCCACCCTGCATTCGACGCATAAGCAAATAAGCACACAGTTGTTTGGTTTTGCCGGTGTCTTCATTACCCTTACGCTTACTTTAGGGGGAATGTATGACGCTTACGTATGTAATTTCGGGTTTTGCGGTCGGCCTGCTGGTCGGCATGACGGGTGTCGGGGGCGGTTCCCTGATGACGCCCTTGCTGACCCTGATGTTTGGCGTTTCCCCCTCGGTGGCCGTGGGCACCGACCTGGCCTTCGCGTCCATTACCAAGGGCGCCGGCACCTTCACCCATCGCCTGCGCGGCACTGTGCGCTGGGATATCGTCGGCCGCCTGTGTGCGGGCGCCTTGCCTTCCGCCTTGGTCGCCACTTATTTTTTGCACCAATTTGGTGCATTGGATAAGGAAATTGGCCTCATCATTCGCTATTCGATCGCCGGCTCGGTCTTGCTGACGGTGATCGCGCTGTTGTTCAAGGCACGCATGCTGGCCTGGATCAATGCCCATCCCGAACGCCAGCTGCAAGGCCGCGCCCTGGTCATTGCCACCGTGCTGTGCGGCGCCGTGCTGGGCACCCTGGTGACGGTGTCGTCGATCGGCGCCG
>JAZJYP010000318.1:0-1889 GCA_040390345.1 Pseudomonadota bacterium
TGTCTTCCACCTGCGGGGTGGTCGAGCCCAGCGCCAGCGTGATGCGCGTACGCTTCAACAGCGGGCTGGCCGGCTTGCTGCCGTCGGCGTTGAGGGGCTTGACCTTGTTGAACAGGACCGTGAACGCGGTCGGCGTCACGGTCGCCACGGCAAAGCCCTGGGCGTCATGGTCGACGTAGGCAAAGTCGGGGTTGTTGCCGCGGATGACGGCGTCAAAGGTTTGCGGCGTGGCCACCAGCGGCGTGAGCGGCGTGCCGGCCGCGCCGGCCTTGAGGTACTGGTAGAAGGAGCTGCTGGAAATGCCGGCCGCAACGAAATCGACCGCCACCGGCGTGCCCACGGCCGGATCGGGATTGTCGCGGATGGTGCCGCACTGGAAGGCGTGCAGGTCGCCCGTGATGGCGACGACGTTCTTGATCGATTGCGCCTTCAGGTAGCCCATCAGCTCGGCGCGGTGCGAGGGGTAGCCATCCCAGGCGTCGGCATTGACGATGTATTGCTGTTTGTACGGCGCCGGGGCGGCCGCGCGCAGGTCGATCCACATGCGGTTGAGCGTCACTTCATTGCCCCACACCTTCCACGCCGCCGTCGAGCCCTTGAGCGTGTCCTTCCACCACTGGGTTTGGGTCGCGCCGAGGATGCTCGGCACTTTTTTCTGGGCCACGCGGTCCAGGCCTTCGAACTGGGCCAGCAGGGTCTGGGGCACGAAGTAGCGCGCGCCGATGGCGTCGTTGCCCGCGGCCTGGTCGTGGCCGAGCAGGAAGGCCAGGCCGGACTCGGGGATCGTGTGGTCATCGCGGTAGAGGCGCTGGTCCGTCATCACCAGGTGCATCAGGGTGCCGAACTTGAAGTCGCGGTAGATGCGGATATTGTCATAGGCCGCGTTGCCCAGGTCGAAAGAGAGGTCGCCAAAGTCGATCGGCATGTATTCGGCCCAGGCCTGGGTGGCGTTGCGGCGCCGGCCCGTCTCCTGGGTGTTGGCGTTGGTGTAAGTCTGGTGGTCCTGCCAGCAGTCGTCGGAGAATTCATGGTCGTCCCAGATGGCGATCATCGGGAATTTCGCGTGCAGGGCCTGCAGGCGCGCGTCGCTGCGGTAGGTGCGGTACAGGGTGCGGTAGTCTTCCAGGCCAGTCGCATAGACGCCGCCGCCTGGCTGGGCCGCGCCGGTGGGCAGGGTGATTTTCGTATGGGCCGGTTCGGCCGCGCCGGCCTGGAAGGAAGCGCCCACCGATTCATAGATGTAGTCGCCCAGGTGGACCAGGAAGTCCAGCTCTTCATTGCCGATCAGCTCCATCGCGGCCCAGTGGTTCACGCTCCAGTCCTGGCAGGTGAGCCAGGCAAAGCGCATCTGGGCCGGGCTCGACGCGGCGGCCGGCGCCGTCTTGCACTGGCCCGTCGTGCTCACGTCCTGGCCGGCCATGAAGCGGTAGAAGTAGCGCGTGTTCGGCGAGAGGCTGGTGACCTTGGCGCGCACCGTGTAGTCGTACTGGCGCGTGGCCGACAGGCTCACGGTGGCGACGACGGTGTCGAAATTGGCGCTGGTCGAGACATCGAGGCGCAACGGCACCGAATCGAAGGGGCCGGACGAGAGGCAACGCGTCCAGAACACCACGCTCGACTCTTTCGGGTCGCCGCTGGCCACGCCGAGCGGGAAGCTGTAAGTGTCCTTGGGGACCGATTCGTCGCCGCCGCCGCAGGCGGACAGGGCCAGCGTCGCGCTGGCGACCGTGAAATACATACTGCTGCGTAAAAACCTGCGACGATCCATGGGCTGCCTCCAAAATAGGTGGGGCAAGCTTAGCCAAAGGCAGGGCGCGCGGTCTTGTGCAAAGGCGACAGCGATTGTTCAATTGCGCCATGCACCGTGGGGTCAAACCCGGCAACCTGAC
>JAZJYP010000319.1:0-6335 GCA_040390345.1 Pseudomonadota bacterium
TTTGCCCTGACCCCAACCGGCGCCCCTGCCGGTTTTCTTATAAAATGCGGGTATCTATCACCAATTTATTGAGGCAGCCATGAGCGACGTACAAACCTGGATCAGAGACACCGTGACCTCCACCCCCGTGGTGCTGTTCATGAAGGGCACCGCCCAATTCCCGCAATGCGGCTTTTCCGGGCGCGCGATCCAGATCCTGAAAGCTTGCGGCGTCGAAAACATCGCCACCGTCAACGTGCTGGAAGACCCGGAAGTGCGCCAGGGCATCAAGGACTACTCGAACTGGCCCACCATCCCCCAGCTCTACGTCAAGGGCGAATTCATCGGCGGCTCGGACATCATGAACGAAATGTTCGAATCGGGTGAACTCAAAGCCCTGCTCGATGCCTGATCCCCGCAGGCTCGTCATTGCCATCACGGGCGCCACCGGCGCCGTGTATGGCGTGCGCCTGCTGCAAGTCCTGCACGCCACCCCCGGCATTGAAACCCATCTCGTCATCTCCGACGCCGCCAGCCTGACCCTGCACCAGGAAGTGGGCATGGCGCGCCGCGACGTCGAGGCCCTGGCCCACGTGGTGCACAAGAACCGCGACGTCGGCGCGGCCATCGCCAGCGGTTCCTTCCAGAGCGACGGCATGATCGTCGCTCCCTGCTCGATGAAGACGCTCGCCGCCGTGGCCCACGGCCTGTCGGACAACCTGGTCGCGCGCGCGGCCGATGTGGTGCTCAAGGAGCGCCGCCGCCTGGTGCTGATGGTGCGCGAGACGCCCTTCAACCTGGCGCACCTGCGCAATATGACGGCCGTCACCGAGATGGGCGGCATCATCTTTCCTCCCCTGCCCAGTTTCTACCACCGTCCGGCCAGCATCGCCGAGATGGTCGACCACACGGTCGCGCGGGTGCTCGACCTGTTCGCGGTCGAGCACGCACTGGCGCCGCGCTGGGACGGCATGCCCGGCGCGACGGCCTGATTCACGGATTTTTGGGGGTGACGGGGGCTCCGCCGGCAGCGTGCCGGCGTGGCGGGAACACCGTTGAAGCGACTAGCGTTTGTCGAACTGCCAGCCGTTTGCCTTCTTCAGTTCCTTCGCTTCTTCAACGGCCCGCCGGTGGGCGATCCGCTTGCGCATCACTTCAGCGTGCTGTGCGGCGGTCATCGGAGGGGCTGTCATCAATTCTTTGAGTTGCGCGATATTGCTGTAGTTACTTTTCATAAGACGGCTAAATCCTCGACTTGTTGCGTAACGTGGCGCCCGCATGCTGCCTGAAAACCAATCATTCCTAAAAACTAATCAGAGCCGTGCGAGCCAACGGTATTGTGCATCAAATTTAGGAGCTTGCAATGACATTTATTCAAATCGGTTGCGATTGGCGCGTGCCGCACCCCGACTGTGAAGAGCGAATAGTCACGCAAAGACACAATCAAGGTGGGTTGAGGGGCCGGACTGGCCCACAGGAATTTGTTACTTTTGGTAGTTAATACGGACTAGCATGCGAATAAATTCGCGCGCAATTTGGCGGTGATGCTCATCGAGGCGCTGTAAATCGGCAATTAATTTCACATCTGCGGATTCGAAGCGGGACGCAGCCGAGACATTCTCGCCGTTGGCGGGAATGCTTTCCGGACCGCCAAAGCGCAGCCACTCCGCCGGCACACCCAGCCACTGGGCCAGCATGCGCAGTTTCTCCTGCGTCGGAATGGCCTCGCCAACCAGCCATTTACGTGCTGCATGCACGGTAATTGGCCGTCCGTCGAAGCGAATGTTAAATTCCCGCGCCAGGCGGGTCGGGCTGTCAGGCGAGTAATGCGCGTTTTTCAGTGCCTGTTGCAAGCGCTCGCTAAAACTTTCGCGTTCAGTGGATGAATTCATGTTTGGCACTATTTCATGCCGCGCCATGAATGTCAGTATCAGCTATGCACAGACCAAATGTGACAATTGACACAATTCCATGTGACAATTCGGCGATTATTCACACTTCTGGTTAGCGATGACGAATCGATAAATCCCGTCGTCGTCGCGCGTGCGCTGCAACTGGCCATCGTGCCAAAGTGCATGCAAATGGGCCAGCGCCTCGCCCAGGGCGAAACTGAGCTGGTGGGCGTCGAGGGCGCGCTTGAACATCAGGGGCACGATGTCGACCGCCGACTGCGGCGCCACGCAAGCGGCCATCACCTCGGCCAGGCGCGCCACATGGTGCTCGCGCAGCTGGGTGATGCGCGTGTGCAGGCCGCGGAAGGGCTTGCCGTGCGAGGGCAGCACCAGCACGTCGGCCGGCAGCCCGGCGAACTTGCCCAGGGAATCGAGGTATTGTTGCAGGGGATTGCCGTCCGGTTCGACCGCAAACACCGAGACATTGGTGGAAATGCGCGGCAGCACCATATCCCCCGAGATCAGCAGGTTCAGCTCGGCACAATACAGGGCGGCATGCTCGGGCGAGTGGCCAAAGCCGGTGATGACGCGCCATTGCGCGCTGCCGATGGTGACCAGTTGGCCGTCCTGCAGGCGCGTGTAGCTGGCCGGCACCGAGGGCACCAGCGAGGGGTAGTAATTGCGGCGCGAGCGCATCTGCGCGAGCATGACCGGGTCAAGCAGGCCGTGGCGCTCGAAATGGGGAATCGCCGAGGGCCCGTCCACGCCCGGCAGGGCGCCGCCGAGCATGCGCGCGAAAGCATATTCCCCCATCGTCATCCACAGCGGCGCGGCGAAGCGCTGGCACAGCCAGTCGGCCAGGCCCACGTGGTCGGGATGGCAATGGGTGGCAATCACGCGCAGCAGGGGCTGGCCGGCCATCGGCCCGGCAAACACCTGCTCCCAGCCATCGCGCGAAGCATCCAGGGCCACGCCACAGTCAACCGCCGTCCAGCCGGCGCCGTCGCGCAGCAGCCACAGGTTGATGTGGTCGAGGGCAAAAGGCAGGCCCAGGCGCAGCCAGCCAACCCCGGGGCCGACCTCATGCACGGTGCCGGCGGCGGGGATGACATCGCCAAAGGCGTAATCGAGCTGGGATTCGAGCAAGTTCATGGCTTCTTTCGCGCTACAATGGAGTTGACGTTGACGTAAACGGAAGTCTTATTCTACCCCTTGAAGCCCATGTCCACCTATACCATCACCGAACTGGCCCGCGAATTCGACATCACGGCGCGCGCCATCCGCTTCTACGAAGACCAGGGCCTGCTGGCGCCCTCGCGCGAAGGCGCGGGCGGGCGCAGCCGGGTCTACACGCCGCGCGACCGCACCCGCCTCAAATTAACCCTGCGCGGCAAGCGCCTGGGCCTGACTTTGTCGGAAATCAAGAGTATTGTGGACATGTACGAATCGCCCAAGGATACGACGGCCCAGGTCAACCGTTTCCTGTCGGTGCTGGCGCACCAGCGCCAGACCCTGGAGCAGCAGCGCGAAGACATCGAAGTGGCCCTGGCCGAGCTGGCCGAGCACGAGGAAGAATGCCGCCGCCTGCTGGACAAGGCCTGAACTGCTTTACGTTTACGTAAACGTCACTTGAGCGTATCATCGACGCTTTCCCATCTATTCCCGCGAGGACGATATGTTGCATCTTCCAGGCTTGACCTTTGACCACGGCGACGACATCGCCGCACTGCGCGAAGCAGTCCAACAATTTGCCGCCACCGAAATCGCCCCGCGCGCGGCCGAAATCGACCGCACCGACCAGTTCCCCATGGACCTGTGGCGCAAGATGGGCGAGCTGGGCTTGCTGGGCATTACCGTGGGCGAGGAATACGGCGGCGCCAACATGGGCTACCTGGCCCACATCGTCGCGATGGAAGAGATTTCGCGCGCCTCGGCGTCGGTCGGCCTGTCCTACGGCGCCCACTCGAACCTGTGCGTGAACCAGATCAAGCGCAACGGCACTGAAGAACAGAAACGCAAATACCTGCCCAAGCTGCTCTCGGGCGAACACGTCGGCGCGCTCGCCATGTCCGAGCCGAATGCCGGTTCCGACGTGGTCAGCATGAAGCTGCGCGCCGACTGGAAGGGCGACCGCTGGGTCTTGAACGGCACCAAGATGTGGATCACCAACGGCCCCGACGCCGACACCCTGGTCGTCTACGCCAAGAACGACCTCGAAGCCGGTCCACGCGGCATGACCGCCTTCCTGATTGAAAAAGGCTTCAAGGGCTTCTCGATCGCGCAAAAGCTCGACAAGCTGGGCATGCGCGGCTCGCACACCGGCGAATTGGTGTTCCAGGATTGCGAAGTGCCGGCCGAGAACGTGCTGGGCGGCCTGGGCAAGGGCGTCAATGTCTTGATGTCGGGCCTGGACTTCGAGCGCACCGTGCTCTCCGGCGGCCCGCTGGGCATCATGAGCGCCTGCATGGACGCCGTGGTGCCGTATATCCACGACCGCAAGCAGTTCGGCCAGCCGATCGGCGAATTCCAGCTGATGCAGGGCAAGGTCGCGGACATGTATTCGACCATGATGGCCTGCAAGGCCTACGTCTACGCCGTGGGCCAGGCTTGCGACCGTGCGACTTCGCCGGAAATGGTGCGCAACCTGCGCAAGGACGCCGCCGGCGCCATCCTGTACTCGGCCGAAAAAGCCACCTGGATGGCAGGCGAAGCGATCCAGACCCTGGGCGGCAACGGCTACATCAACGAGTATCCGGTCGGGCGCCTGTGGCGCGATGCCAAGCTGTATGAAATCGGCGCCGGCACCAGCGAGATCCGCCGCATGCTGATCGGCCGCGAATTGTTTGCCGAGACCAAGTAAGTGGCGCAAGGTGGTGGGTAGCGCGCATTGCGCTCACCCACCCTACGCCACGGCCCAAGTCCCAGGCACAGGCGTAGGGTGGGTGAGGCGTAGCCGCTACCCACCACGGCACGCCATTAGCGCTTCTTATAGAATAGGCTTTTGATTAGCTCGGCTAATGCAATGACCCAAGCGTTTCCCAAACTGCTGTCATCCCAGATCGCGTTCGACATCGCGCGCACGATCCTCGACGGCTTCGACAAGCACTACCGCCTGTTCCGGGAAACGAGCAAGGTGGCCAAGCGCCATTTCGAGCAGGGCGCCTGGGCCACGGCCCAGCAGGCGGCCCGCGAGCGCATCGGCTTTTACGACAAGCGCGTGGGCGAATGCGTGCAGATCCTCGAAGATGAATACACTAACGGCGAATTGACCGACGAAGTCTGGCGCGAACTGAAGCTGCACTATATCGGCATGCTGTCCGGCCACAAGCAGCCGGAACTGGCCGAAACTTTCTTCAATTCGGTCTGCTGCAATATCCTGCACCGCACCTATTTCCACAACGACTTCATCTTCGTGCGCCCGGTGGTCTCCACCGAGTACATCGAAACCGATGAAGTGCTGCCGACCTACCGGGTCTACTACCCCGCCAAGGACGGCTTGCGCTTCACCCTGAAACGCATCGTCACCAATTTCCAGCTCAACACCAAGTTTGCCAACCTCGACCGCGACGTCGAGCAGGTCGAGCAGCGCCTGCGCCAAATCTTCGGGCCGGAAACGCTTGAGCCGAACCACCAGATCCAGGTGCTGTCGAGCCTGTTCTTCCGCAACAAGGGCGCGTATATCGTCGGCAAGGGCATCAACGGCGCGCGCGAGTATCCCTTCATCGTGCCGATCCTGCACAACCGCAACGGCGAATTGCTGCTCGACACCGTCATCTTCGACCACGAACAGATCACGATCCTGTTCTCGTTTACGCGCGCCTACTTCCTGGTCGACATGGAAGTGCCTTCAGCCTATGTGCAATTCCTGCGCAGCCTGATGCCGCGCAAGCCGCGCAGCGAGATTTACACGATCCTGGGCCTGCAAAAGCAGGGCAAGACCCTGTTCTACCGCGACTACCTGCAGCACCTCAAGCACACTTCGGACCGCTTCGAGATCGCCCCCGGCATCCGCGGCCTGGTGATGCTGGTGTTCGCGCTGCCGTCCTTCCCTTATGTGTTCAAGGTGATCAAGGATTTCTTCCCGGCGCCGAAGGAAACGACGCGCGCCCAGATCAAGGAAAAATACCTGCTGGTGAAGAACCACGACCGCGTCGGCCGCATGGCCGACACGCTCGAATACTCGAACGTGGCCTTTCCGCGCGAACGCTTCGCCGAAGCGCTGATCGAGGAACTGAAGCATTTCGCGCCGTCCCTGGTCGAGGAAGAGGGCGAGCAGATCATCATCCGCCACCTCTACATCGAACGGCGCATGGTGCCGCTGAACATCTTCCTGACCAATGCCGAGCGCGACGGCCGCGACGAGCTGGTCGACCATGGCATCCTCGAATACGGCCAGGCCATCAAGGAACTGGTGGCGGCCAACATCTTCCCCGGCGACATGCTGTACAAGAACTTCGGCGTCAC
>JAZJYP010000320.1:0-12395 GCA_040390345.1 Pseudomonadota bacterium
CGTAGGTGGCATTGTGGTCGATGCTGCCCGTTTCGAGCAGCAGGGTCGGCGTGCCACCGTTGACAGTGACAGCCTCGCTGAAGCTGACCTGGATGCTGACCGTATCGCCAGCCTTGTAACCGCCGTTCGAGGTCGTGGAATCGACGCCGGTGACGGTTGGTGCCGTGGTGTCGATGACGATGGCTTTGCTGTTGGCGAGCGAATTGGCCGCGCCCGGCGTGGCCAGGGTCAGCGTGCCGTCATTGCCAGCGGCGTCGCGAATGGTGCTGCCCGCCAGTGCCAGTGCCGCCGTGGACTGGTAGTCGAGGTCGCTCGCATTGTCGCCGGCCTGCACGACGTAGCTGAAGGTGAGCGTGCTGGTGCCGGAGCCACTGGCATACGTCGCACTATGGTCGGTGCTGCCCGTTTCGAGCAGCAGGGTCGGCGTGCCGCCAGCCACGGTAACCGCTTCGCTGAAGCTGACCTGGATACTGGCCGTGTCACCGGTCTTGTAACTGCCGTCCGAGGTCGACGAGGTAACGCCCTCCACGATTGGCGCCGTCGTGTCGACGATGATGGCTTTATTGTTGGCCAGGGACGCAGCCCCGCCCGGAGTGGGCAGTGTCAGCGTGCCGTCGTTACCGACAGCATCGCGAAGGGTCGCACCGTTCAGGACCAAGGCCGTAGCCGACTGGTAATCGAGGTCGGCAGCGGTGTCGCCGGCCTGAATGACATAGTTGAAAGTGAGGGTATTGGTGCCGGACCCTCCGGTGTAATTGGCGTTTCTGTCGGTACTGCCGGTTTCCAGCTGCAGGGTCGGCGTACCTCCTGCCACATTGACCGCCTCGCTGAAGCTGACCTGGATGCTCACGGTGACGCCGGCCTTGTAGCTGCCATTTGAGGTCGAGGCATCCACACCGGTAACGGTTGGTGCGGCCGTATCGATGACGATGGCCTTGTTGCTGGCCAGTGAAGTGGCTGCGCCAGGCGTCGCCAGGGCCAGTGTGGCGTCGTTGCCAACGCCATCGCGCAGCGTGGCGCCACCGAGGGCTAGCGCCGCCGTGGACTGGTAGTCAAGGTCGCTGGCCGTGTCACCTGCCTGCACGACATAATTGAAGGTGAGTGTGTTCGATCCGGAGCCGCTGGCATAACTGGCGTTGCGGTCGATGCCGCCCGTTTCAAGCAGCAGCGTCGGGGCGCCACCGGCCACATTGACGGCTTCGCTGAAATTGACCTGGATGCTGACTGTGTCGCCGGCCTTGTAGCTGCCGTTCGACGTCGATGCATTGACACCGCTGACCGTCGGCGCCACCGTGTCGATGACGATGGCCTTGTTGTTGGCCAGGGAATTGACCGCACCTGGCGTGGCCAGCGTCAACGTTCCTTCGTTGCCGACCGCATCGCGCAGCGTTGCCCCGTTCAGTGCCAGCGCTGCCGTGGACTGGTAGTCAAGGTCGGTGGTATTGTCGCCGGCCTGCACGATGTAGTTGAACGTGAGCGTATTGGTCCCCGAGCCGCTGGCATAGGTCGCGCTATGGTCGCTGCCGCCGGTTTCGAGCAGCAAGGTCGGAGTGCCCCCGGCCACGGTAACGGCTTCGCTGAAGCCGACGTCGATGCTGACCGTGTCGCCCGCCTTGTAGGTGGCGTTGGCGGTGGACGCGCCAACACTGGTGACCGTGGGCGCCGTCGTATCAATGACGATCGCCTTGCCGTTGGCCAGCGAGCCAGCTGCGCCCGGCGTCGCCAGCGCCAGCGTGGCGTCGTTGCCCGCCGCATCGCGCAGGGTCGCGCCGCCCAGGGCCAGTGCGGCCGTGGACTGGTAATCGAGGTCGCCCGCCGTGTCGCCGGCCTGCACGACATAACTGAAGGTGAGCGTATTGGTGCCGGAGCCGCTGGCGTAGCTGGCATTGTGGTCAGTGCTGCCGGTGTCAAGCAGCAGGGTCGGCGTGCCGGTGGCGACGTTGACTGTCTCGCTGAAACTGACCTGAATGCTGACCGTGTCGCCAGCCTTGTAGGCGCCATCGCTGGTGGACGCGCTGACGGCCGTCACCGTCGGCGCCAGCGTATCGATATCAATATTCGCGTTGGCGCCCAGCGACCCGGAAGCGGCCGGTGCTGCAACGGCAAGGCTGGCCGCATTGTCGGCCTGGTCCGTAATGCTGCCGCCGTTGAGGACCAGCGCCGCGGCCGATGCGACATCGAGGTCGCCGCTGTTGTCGCCGGCCTGGACGAGGTAGTTGAAGACCAGGGTATCAGTGCCCGAACCGCTGGCATAGACTGCGCTGTGGTCAACCGTTCCGGTTTCGAGCAACAGCGAAGGCGTGCCATTGGTGGTTGACACGACGACCGCTTCGTCGAAGTGCACGGCGATGGCAATGCTGGCGCCGGCCTTGTAATGGCCATTGTCTGTGCTCGTCGCCACGCTGCTCACTTGGGGCGCAGTCAGGTCGGGCGGCTCGACGGCATCGGACGTGGTGTCGCCGTCGACGTCACCAATATGGAAGGCGGCATCATCGGTCGCGCTGGCCAATTCCGTCGGCATCGTCGATTGGGTTGCCGCAGACAGGTTCGAGGTGGCGGCGCCGATTTCCGTGGCGGTTTTGACGCTTTCGGCGACAAACTGGATCTTGGCGATATCGATCAGGGCATCCCTGCCCGAGTCGGCGCTTACCTGGCCGATCGCCTGGTTCAGGTTGGCGATGGCCTGGCCGGCATCGCTGGCCAGCGCCTGCACGACGCTCGCCTGTGCAACGCTCGCGCCCTCGTCGGCGGCGGCCGATTGCAGGACCGTGGCGGCGACGCTGCTATGGGCCAGGTCGAGGCCCGCGTCGGAATCGACGATCAGCTTGGCCAAGGCGACGTTGGCGGCATTGGCGCCGGCCAGTTTGTCGTCGCTCACGCCCACGCCGCTCAGGACGGCGCCGACCTGGCCGATCAGGGTATTGACCTGGGTCGCGACGGCCATGACCTTGATCGCCGTGCCGATGGCGGCGCCGCTGGCACCGTCGCGCGTGGCTTCGACGATGGGGTCGTAGTGGGACAGGTCGACGCCGGGGGCGATGCCCAGCTTGGCCTTGAACAGCACTTCGGCCGCGGCGGGGCTGATGGCTTCGCTGGTGGCGATGGCATGGACCAGGGTGGTGATCGGGCTGACCTGGCTGTAGCCGGCTGGCGCCGACAGGGTACCGGCCACCTGGGCGCCGGTTGACACGTCGATACCGCCGGTGGCGACGATGGGGCCGATGGCGCGTTCGAGCGCGTAATGGCCCAGGGTGTCGGTGACGGTGCGCGCCTCGCCGGCGTCCCAGCGGCCGTTGCCGTTGGCGTCGGCGAACACGGTGGCGCCGCTGACATAGCCATCGACGACGGTGCCGCTGAGGGTAAAGATGCCCTTGCCCGCGTTGACGGCCAGGGTGAGTGTCGTGTCCAGGGTGGCGTGGGCGGTCGCCAGCGAGGCGGCGTTGCTGCCAACTGCGGCCAGCCAGGGGCGGGCCTGCGCATTGGCCGCGTCGCCCGAATAGGACTGGCTCTGGTCCGGCGTGAGCAGGGCCGCCGTGAATGACTGGGCGGCGGCGCCCTTGTTGGCCAGGGCGACCAGGTCGCTGCCCTGGGCTTCGGCCAGGATGCCGAGCGCGACGCGGCCGCTGTCAAGGGTATGGTTGTCGAGCTGGGCGCTCCAGTAAGCCAGGCGTTCGGCTGTGGGGGCATGGCCAAAGGCATTCTGGTAAAAGGCGCCCACCACATCGGCATGGCTGGCGCCGGCATAGCGCAGCTGGGTTTCCGGCGCGTTACTGAAAGCCTGGGCGATGGCCGTGAGGCTTATTCCGTTTTCACGCTGCTGATCGAAAAAAGCGATGCCGCCGCTGTCGGCCGGGCGGCCAAAGAAGACGACATACAGTTGTTGCAGTTCAGGCGTGAAAACGCTCATGGGATCGGCCCATCAAAAGAAATGGCAAGGGGCCGAGCGAGCGTTTTTTGGGGCCTTCGGCGGGGCAATTTTTGTGGAATGAATGTGTCTTCCACGAAACGACTATGCCAGAAGATTCCGGCCACGAGATTCACCAAATCCCACAAAACAACATGGATCAAGTTTCTTTCTGTGTGACCTTGAAAGTTACAGGGACATGGACTATGCGTAAACTACAGGTGCCATGGCCATGCCTTTGTGTCATGATGGCCTTTCTCATTTCACGGAGGTGACTCATGAAAATGCTGAAACTGCTCCCCGTGGTCCTGGCCGGCGCCCTGCTGGCCCCGGCCTTCGCCGATACCCCGGCCGATGCGATCGCGATGGTCGACAAGGGCCTGGCCTACATGCAAAAGAACGGCAAAGACTCCCTGATCCGCGAAATCAATGCGAAGAATCCGGAATTCGTGCATGACGATAGCTACTTGATGGTGCGCGGTATCGATGGCACCGTGCTGGCCCACCCGACCAATGCCAAGCTCGTTGGCAAGAACATGACGGACTTGCCCGACGCCGACGGCAAATACTTCCGCCGCGAGATCCTCGAACTGGCCAAGAGCAAAGGCAAGGGCTGGGTCGATTACCGCTATAACAACCCGGTGTCGAAAGAGATTGAAAAAAAGTCCACCTATATTGTCAAGAGTGGCGATGTGATCCTCGAGTCGGGCATCTACAAGGGCAAGTAGGCGCTTTACAATTCTTTACCGGGCGCACATCGAACAGCAAAGCGCCCCGCCTACAGTGGGAAGCGTGCAGGCAATGCGACCTGCACCAACCCCACTGAAAGGCAAGACCATGAACAAGCACTCCACCTCCCCCACCGGCCGCCGCTGGATCGTCGCCGGTTTGCTGGCCATCGCCGTTGGCGCGGCCGCCGTCACCGGGGGCGTCTCGGCGCGCGAAGCCATCGGCGGCATGCATGGCCAGCATGGGCCGATGGACCCGGCGGCGATGGAAAAGCACATCAATGCGATGGTCGACAAGGTCCTGCCCGACGGCACGGCCGACCAGAAGGCGCGCCTGAACGCCATTGCCAGCGCCGCCCTGGCCGACCTCAAGCCCGTGCACCTGCAAATGCGCGAAGCCCATGCCCAGGCGGCCAAGCTCCTGATGGCGCCGACGGTCGACCGCGGCGCACTGGAAACCCTGCGCGCGGCCCAGATGACCCAGCTCGACGCGGCGAGCAAGCGCATCCTGACGGCCGTTGAAGACGCCGCCGAGGTGCTCACGCCGGAGCAGCGCCAGAAGTTTGCCGACCACCTGATGAAGCGCATGCACCACTGATTCAGGTATGCTGGCGGCTTTCCACTACAGGGCGGTATGCGCATGGTTCAGCGGATCTTGATGATCGAGGATGACGAACGCCTCGCCGGCATGGTCAGTACCTATCTCGCGCAAAACGGCTACGAGGTGGAGCACGCCGCCAGCGCCGGCGCCGGCCTGTCCCTGCTGGCGCGCGCCGCGCCCGAGCACTATGCGCTGGTGCTGCTCGACCTGATGCTACCCGACGCCGACGGCCTCGAAGTGTGCCGCCGCATTCGCGCCCAGGCTGTGCCGCGCTCGAATATCCCCGTCGTCATGTTGACGGCCAAGGGCGATCCATTCGACCGCGTGGTGGGCCTGGAACTCGGTGCCGACGACTACCTGCCCAAACCGTTCGAGCCGCGCGAACTGCTGGCGCGCCTGCGCGCCGTGCTGCGCCGCCCGCAGCTGGCGCAGGAAAGTGCGGTGGCGGCCCTGCGTTTCGGGCGCCTCGAAATCGACCCCGGTGCGCGCGCCGTGCGCGTGGGCGGCCAGGAACGCAGCCTCACGGCCTACCAGTTTGACTTGCTGCTGGCCCTGGCCGAGCGGGCTGGACGCGTGCTCTCGCGCGAACAGCTGATCGACGCCGTCAAGGGCGAGTCGCTTGAACCGTTCGACCGTTCCATCGATGTGCACATCGGCCGCCTGCGCGCCGCCCTTGAAGACGATCCCAAGCAGCCCAAGCGCATCATCACCGTGCGCGGCGCCGGCTATGTGTTTGCCAAGGTCCAGGATGTCTAGGCCCCTGTTTTCGCGCCTGTATGTGCGCATCTACGCGACGCTGCTGGTGAGCGTGGTCGTTGCCGCGATCTTGTTCGTGATCCTGCATTTCGGCTACAGCCCGATGCAGCGCGCCGCCGGCCTCGAGACGATGGGCGAAGTCGTGGCCCAGGTGCTGCCGCCGCCCGAGGTGGCGCAGGAGCAGCAGCAGCGCGCGCTGTGGAAGCTGCGCTCGAAGGTCCAGGCCGACCTGGCGCTGTACGACGCGGCGCGCCGTTACGTGGCCAGCAGCGGGCGGCCGATGCCGGCGCTCGATCCGGCCCAGATGGACAGCGGCTGGATGGATGGCCACCCGGCCGTCTTCGTGGTCAAGCTGCCTGACGGGCGCTGGCTGCTGTCGCGCCGCAATGAGCTCCATCGCGCTTCGATGGGCCTGCTGATGCTGATGGTCTTCATCGCCGTCGTGGTGGCCGTGGGTGCCTATCCGGTAGTGCGGCGCCTGACCGGGCGGCTCGAGCGCCTGCAGGCGAGCGTGCAGGCCTGGGGCACGGGAGAATTGTCGGCGCGCGTGGCCGTCGAAGGGCGCGACGAAGTGGCCCAGCTGGCGTCAAGCTTCAACGATTCGGCCGCGCGCATCGAGGCGCTGGTCGCGGCGCAAAGGAATTTGCTGGCCAACGCCTCGCATGAATTGCGTTCGCCCCTGGCGCGCATCCGCATGGCCGTAGAACTGATGCCGGAAGCGGCGGGCGGTGCCTTCGGCGGCGAGTTGAAACGCAATATCGGTGAGCTCGACCAGTTGATCGACGAGCTGTTGCTGGCCAGCCGGCTCGATGCCGCCAGCGGGGTGCCGCCGGCACAGGAAGTGGTGGACTTGACGGCCATCGCGGCCGAGGAATGCGCGCGTGTGGCGGCCCATCTCGACGCGGCCCAGTTGACCGTGCCGGGCGACGCGCGCCTGCTGCGCCGGCTGGTGCGCAACCTGCTCGAAAACGCCCAGCGCTACGGGGCCGGCAGCGCCGTCGAGGTGCGCCTGGCCAGGATGGATGGCAAGGCCGTGCTGGAAGTGTGCGATGGTGGGCCGGGCGTGGCGCCGGAGCAGCGTGAACAGATTTTCACGCCCTTCTACCGCGTGCCCGGCGCCAGCGAGGCAGCCGGCGGGGTGGGACTGGGCCTGGCCCTGGTGCGCCAGATCGCACTCCACCACGGGGGTGACGTGCGTTGCGTGCAAAACGAACCAGCGGGCTGCTGCTTCCGGGTGACTTTGCCTGCATGATGCGGGCGTGGCGCGTGGGCGCATGCGCCCACCCTACGTCCTGGTAGGGTGGGCCCATGGGCCCACGCGGACATAGCCTCAGAAGGCGTAAGTGGCGCGGGCGTACAGGTAGCGCCCGCCGCGCCCGAACGGTGCATAGTTCGAGAACGGTGCGTTGCCTGTAGTATTGAGCGCCGGCGGCAAGGCGTCCGGATAGACGTCGAACAGGTTCTCCGCGCCCACGGCCAAGGTCAGGTTCTTCGACCAGTTATAGCGCCCTTCGAGATCGGTCACGGTCTTGGCACCGATCATGAAGTCGAGCGCCGCCGTGGTACCGGGCGAGAGCACTTCGCCGTAGCGGGTGGCACGCAAGGTGGCGCCGTAGTCGCCCTGCTTCCAGTTCAGGTTGGCACTGAGCTTGTTCTTCGGCTGGCCCTTCTCGAGCGACAGCACGTTGATGCGGTCGAACAGGGACGGTGCCGGAGTCAGGGCCGCCAGGGCCGCCGTCACCGGCACCTTGGTCACTTCGGTCTTGGTCACATTGGCCGCCAGGGTCAGGTCGAACTTGCCGGCCGCTGCGGTCGGAATCGGCATATTGAACACCACATCGACGCCATGGGTCTTGGTGTCGACCCCGTTGATGAAGAAGCGTCCACCGCCCACGCCGATGAAGCCCTGGGCGGTCAGGAAGGCGCGCACATTGGCCTGGGTCAGGTTCTCGGACAGGATGATGCGGTCGCGGATCTTGATCTGGTAGGCATCGACCGTCAGGCTGGCCTTGCCCATGCGCGCCACCGCACCGAGCGAGAAGTTGAGCGACTTCTCGGCGTCGAGCGGCTTGGCACCGAGGGCCACGGCGACCGGGTCGCTGGGCTTGAAGGTGGTGATTTCAAACGGCACGCCATTGATGAAGTTGGTCGACGTCGTCGTGAAATTCTGCTGCTGCGGCGACGGTGCGCGGAAGCCGTTCTGCACCGAGCCGCGCAGCGCGAATTCCTTGGAAAAGTCGAGCCGTCCCGACAGCTTGCCGGCCAGGCTGTTGCCAAAGTCGGAGTAGTGTTCGCCGCGCACGGCGAAGGAGGCCAGGAAGGCTGGCGACAGGTTCGCTTCGAAGTCGGCGAAAGCGCCCATGGCGGTGCGCGAGGTGTCCGAGGCGTTGGCAGGGCGGAAGCCGGGGAAGACCTGGGCGCCCGGCGCGGCCGGAGTGCCGTTGGGCAGCAGCACGCCGCCGAAGCGGTAGGAGTCTGGCTCGCCGGCGAAGAGCAGGTATTCTTCGCGCCGTGCTTCAGCACCGACTGCCACGTTGAGCGGCGAGGCCAGGCTGGCCATCGGGAACTGGCGCACGGCCGAGACGTTGAATACGGTCTGGTCGTAGTAGAAGCCGCCGGCATCGAAGCGCGTCTTGCTGGACGGGCCGATCGACCGGTTCAGGGTGTTTTCGATCTCGAATTGCATGCGGTTGCGGCCCCAGACCAGGGAAGCGTCCATATCCCATTCGCCGGCCGTCCAGGTGATACCGCCGGCGGCACTGTAGTCGTCGACCGTCGGCGCGATGATTGGCAGGAAGCCGTCCGGGTAGATCGAGATGATATTGCGCGCATCCTGGGCCGGGCGCACGAAGCCGGCCGAACGGGCCGCGCGATTCTGGTAGCTGGCCCAGCCATAGAGCTTGGCGCCGCCCGCCAGCGGGAAGCCGGCATTGGCGAACACCGTGCTTTGCTTCAGTTCCGGCTCGCCATACCAGGCGTTGTAGCGGTTGTACGTCAATTCGCGTGGGTCAAAGGCACCCGAGACGAGCGGGTACTGCTGGCGCATGTCGTAGCCGCTGCGCTCGGTGTGCTGCTGGTCCTTGTATTCGGCGGCGATGGTCAGGAAGCCCGTCTCGCCCAGGGCGATGCCCTTCCACAGGCTGATGGTGCCGGTTTCGCCGTCGGTGCGCGAGCGGTGGGTCGGCGCCGTCCAGGTGCCGCCGGCCGGCGGCTTGTCGGCCAGGAAGTCGTAATCGGTCATGCGTTCGCCGAAATTGACCGTCACTTCGCCGCCGCTGCGGTCGGTGCGCAGGCGCAGGTTGACCACGCCGGAAATGGCGTCCGAGCCGTATTGGGCGGCCGAGCCGTCACGCAGCACCTCGATATTCTTGACGATCGCCGTCGGAATCGTGTTCAGGTCGACCGAGGCCGAGCCGCGCCCGATGGTGCCGTTCACATTGACCAGCGAGGAGGCGTGGCGGCGCTTGGAGTTGACCAGTACCAGGGTCTGGTCCGGGGCCATGCCGCGCAAGGTGGCCGGGCGGATCGTGTCGGTGCCATCGGCCAGGCCCGGGCGCGGGAAATTCAGCGAGGGCAGCGCGATCGACAGGGCCTGGTTGATCTCGGTCGTGCCCGTGTTCTTGAGCGACTCGGCCGAAATGATGTCGACCGGTGCCGTCGTATCGAGTGCCGAGCGGTTCGGCACGCGCGTGCCGGTCACCACCACGGTGGTGGGAGCGTCGTCGGAAGCGGGTGGGGTTTGGGCGTAGGCGCCGGAAGCGGCGAGGGTGGCGATACTGAGGGCAAGCAGGTGTGGTCTCGGAAGGTATTTTCTAGGCATGGTGTATTCCCTGTAAAGGTGGAAGCAATGCCATGCCATACTCTTACCAAGCTGGCCCGGAGTCAACGCAGACATGCAATTTGTCGGCGTGATAACAACAGTTGAGGCTTATTGCAGCGTCAACGGGCGCAGGGCGCCGACGGCGTAACCCTGGGCGAAATCGACGCCGAGGCTGCGCACGATGTCGAGGATGGGCTCGTCCTCGACGAATTCGGCCACCGTCTGCAAGCCCATCACATGGCCCACTTCGTTGATGGCCTTGACCAGGGCGCGGTTGACGTCATTACGCGCAATGTCGCGGATGAAGATGCCGTCGATTTTCAGGTAGTCGACCGGCAGCGTGCGCAGGTAGGCGAAGGAGGACAGGCCGCTGCCAAAATCGTCGAGCGAAAAGCGGCAACCGAGCAAGCGCAGGCGGCGCATCAACTCCTGGGCCGTGGGCAGGTTGGCGATCATCGCCGTTTCGGTGATCTCGAAGCAGATGCGCGCCGGGGCTACGCCGTAGCGGTCGAACTGGGCGACGATGAAGTCATACAGCGCGGCGTCGACCAGGGATGCGCCCGACAGGTTGATCGAGTAGGCGCTGGCGCCATCGTGGCGTTGCAGGTAGCGGCACATATGCTCGATGACCCAGCGGTCGATGGCGGGCATCAGGTCGTAGCGTTCGGCGGCGGGGATGAAGTCGCCCGGCGCGATCAGGTGGTGCTTGGTGGCGATGCGGATCAAGACTTCATCGTGGCTGGCCGCGCCTTCTTTCAGCGGCACGATCGGCTGGGCGTAGAGGCGGAAACTGTCGCGCGCGAAGGCGTCCGCCAGGCGGCTGACCCACAGCATTTCGCCATGGCGGCGCGTGAGCGCCTGGTCCGCTTCGTGGTAGACGTGCACGCGGTTGCGCCCCTGTTCCTTGGCCAGGTGGCAGGCCTGGTCGGCGCAGGAGAGCAGGTCGCTGACGGACTTGCTGTGCTGGTCGATGGGCGCCAGGCCGATCGACACGCCCAGTTCAAAGCTGCGGTTTTCCCAGTTGAAGCGGAATTGCTTGATCGCCTCGCGCATGGCGTTGGCGATGCCGATGGCGCGCTCGGGCGGGCATGCGTTGAGCAAGGCGCCCAGCTCGTCGCCGCCCAGGCGGGCCAGCACGTCGCTCTCGCGCAAATGCGTCTGCAGCATGCGCGCGAGCAGTTGCAGCAGCAAGTCGCCAGCGCTATGGCCGCAGGTGTCGTTTATGAGCTTGAAGCGGTCGAGGTTGAGGAACAGCAGCGCATGGTGGTGGCCTTCGGCCTTGGCCGAGGCCAGCGCGGCGGCCAGGTTGGTCTCGAATTCGCGCCGGTTGGCCAGGCTGGTGAGTGCATCATGTGAGGCTTGCCAGGACAGTTGCTGGGTCAGCGCACGCTCGTGGCTGACGTCGCGAAATACCATCACGGCGCCCAGCAGCTGGCCCTCGCGCGACCAGATCGGCGCGGCCGATTCCTCGATGGCGACGCGGCGTCCTTCGCGCGTGAGCAGCTGGCTGTGGCGGCTGCCCACGCCCTGGCGCAGGCGCAGGCAAGTGAGCGCGATGCCTTCGCGCGCCGCGCCATCGGGTTCGGGCGCCAGCGGCAGCAGTGTGTCGACCATGGTGCCGCCGGCGCGTTCGCCTGGCCAGCCGCAAATGCGCTCGGCGGCGCGGTTCATGAACTGCACCTGGCCGACGGCGTCGGTGGTGATGACGGCGTCGCCGATCGAAGCGAGGGTCAGTTGGGCCAGGTCTTTGTCGCGCAGCACGGCCAGCTGTTCTTCCTTGTGCGCCGTGATGTCCCAGATGATGCCCAGGGTGTGGGTGGCGCCGTTATTGCCCACCACCTTGGCGCGCGCGGCCAGCCAGCGCAAGGTGCCATCGCTGCGCTGCACCCGGTATTCGAGTTCGTAGCCGCCGTCGCGGTCGACCTCTTGCTGCATGGTGCGCAGCACGTGCTGGCGGTCGGCGGGGTGGACAAAGTCGAGGAAGGAGCGGTATTGCTGGTGGCGGGCGCGCCGGGGCAAGCCGAGCAAGGCGGCGCCGGCGGCCGACCAGTCGATGATGCCGTCGATGACTTTGCCGCCCGGGACGGAAGCGTCCCAGATCGCGACCTTGGCGCTGCTGAGTGCCAGTTGCAAGCGTTGCTCGTCCTTGTCCATCGCAGTTCCCCCTCCAAAGCCAATGCTATCATCGGCCCCTGACCCCTTCAAGGAGAGCACGCATGGCTTCGCAGCAGAGTACGGTTGATTTCCTGGTCGACCAGATGGGTGCCGCCGGCGCTGTATCGGGCAAGAAAATGTTCGGCGAATACGGCATCTATTGCGACGGCAAGATGGTGGCCCTGGTGTGCGACGACCAGCTGTTCGTCAAGCCCAGCGAGCCTGGCCGCGCCTACATCGGCACGCCGGTCGAGGCCTCGCCCTACCCCGGCGCCAAGCCCTGCTTTCTCATCGATGGTGGACAGTGGGACGACCAGGCCTGGCTGGCCGAACTGGTGCGCCTGACCACGCGCGCCCTGCCGGCGCCAAAAAAGAAAAAGTAGACAGAATGTATTGACCTACCAACCTCAAGCAACGCGGATTACGCTGAAG
>JAZJYP010000321.1:0-6827 GCA_040390345.1 Pseudomonadota bacterium
CCAGAAGCACGATCGGGGTCTGTCCCCGATTACACCCGTGTCCAAATGTCAGATGTGACCCCGACGTTAAAAAAAAGGGCGCCCGGTGGAAACCAGGGCGCCCGAACATCAACGGAAACTGTTTACTTCAAATCAAATCGCGGTGAGGCCCCCGTCGACGGCCAGCTGGTGGCCCGTCACGAAGGAGGCCTGCTCGGAACACAGCCACAGGGCCGCGTTGGCCACTTCGTTGGCTTCGCCGAAACGGCCGATCGGGTGCACATTGCGCAGCTTTTTCTCGCGCTGCGGTTCGCGCTCGAGCGCGCGCGTGAGCATCGGGGTGTTGATCACGCCAGGGCAGACGCTGTTGATGCGGATCCCGGCGCGTCCGTATTCGGCGGCCGCCGTCTTGGTCATGCCCACCACCGCGTGCTTGCTGGCGGCGTAGATCGGCTGCGTCGGCGCGCCCACCAGGCCGGCCACCGAGGCGGTGTTGACGATGGCGCCGCCGCCCTGCTTGAGCATCTGGCGGATCTGGTATTTCATGCACAGCCACACACCCTTGACGTTGACGCTCATGATGCGGTCGAACAGCGCTTCGTCGGCGTCGGCCAGCGGCAAATGCTCTTCTTCGATGCCGGCATTATTGAAGGCGCAATCGAGGCGGCCGTAATACGACACGCACTTGTCGACCAGCGCTTCGACTTCCGCCGCGCGCGTCACGTTCGCCTGCACGAACAGGGCCTTGCCGCCCTGTTCGACAATCATCGCCGCCGTCGCATGCCCGCCATCCATCGACAGGTCGGCCACCACCACGCTGGCACCGGCACGGCCAAAGGCCAGGGCGGCGGCGCGGCCGATCCCGCCGGCAGCGCCGGTCACCAGGACCACCTTGCCTTCGTAGGAGATGCCGTCAAATTTTGTTTTGGCGTTCATGGAAATTGCTTTCTTAAATTCTTGCGATCAGGATACAACCGCCCAGATAATGAATCAAATGAATAGTTTGAATACTGTACTATAGATGCCATGCATATATCGAAAATCGACCTGAACTTGTTCACCGTCTTCGATGCCATCTATACCGAAGGCAGCGTGAGCGCCGCCGCGCGCAAGTTGAACCTGTCGCAGCCGGCCGTCAGCCATGCCCTTGGCCGCCTGCGCGTGCTGATGGATGATCCCCTGTTCGAGCGCCACGGCCACGGCATGGTATCGACCGCGGTGGCGCGCGGCCTGATTGAACCGGTGCGCGCGGCCCTGCGCGCGCTGGAAGTGACGGTGACCCAGCGTGGCGACTTCGACCCGGCCACCAGCACGCGCCAGTTCGCGCTGGCCCTGCGCGACGTGAACGAGTCGGCCGTGCTGCCGGCCCTGCTGCGCAAGCTCGAACGCGAGGCGCCGCACATCGATATCGGCACGGCCAAGATCGCGCGGCGCGAACTGGTGGCCGAACTGGCGGCCGGCAGTATCGACGCCGCCATCGACATTCTGCTCCCCTTCCCCGCCGATGTCCTGCACACGCGCCTGACGCGCGAGCCGACCGTGGTGCTGGCGCGCCCCGGCCATCCAGCCCTGGCGGGCGGCATCCTGACCCTCGAGATTTACCTGGCCCAGCAACACGTGCTGGTGAGCTCGCGCCGCGCCGGCAAGGGGCTGGAAGACTTTGAATTGAGCCGCCTGGGCCACACGCGCCGCATCCGCCTGCGCTGCCAGCACTACTTTGCTGCCTGCAAGGTCGCGCGCGAGACCGACTTGCTTCTCACCATGCCCAAGCGCTATGCCGACCTGGCCAACCAGCAGTTCGGCAACGCCGTCTATCCGGTGCCGTTCGACATGCCGCCGATGGATATCCACCTCTACTGGCACGCCAGCGTCGACCACGACCCGGCCAACCGCTGGCTGCGCAGCCAGGTGCTGCAAGCTTTCCCGCCCAGCGAAGCCTATTGACGCGCGGTTTTTTCGTGCGCCTGCTGGTGCGCGCTGATGCGCGAGAGTTCGCCCATTTCCTGGGCCAGGAATTCGAGCAAGTCGTCGACGCTGACGATGCCGCGCAAGGTGCCGGCCGCGTCGACCACGGGCACGCGCCGGATCCCGCGCTGGCGCATGCGCTCGATGGTCTCGTACACATCGTCTTCCTCGGCCGTGGTGAGCAAGTCGGCGCTCATCACGTCCGACACTTCCAGGCTGGCCGGGTCGAGCCCGAGTGCGATCACCGAGACGACGATGTCGCGGTCGGTGACAATGCCCACCGGGACCACCTCGGCGCCCGGCTGGTCGACGACAACGATGTCGCCCACATGGTGCTTGCGCATGAGCAGCGCCGCGCCTTGCACGGTTTCGCTGCGCGTGCAGTAAATGGTTTGCATGGTACAGATATCGCCGATGCGCATGGCCGCCCCCTACGGTTCTTGTTTACGCGCACAGCCTAGCGCGAAGCGGCGCCGCATGGCGCGGCCTTGCTTGCCCGAAATGATTACAGCGTGGATTCGCCCGGCAAAGGCAGGAAGCAGGCATCGACGGTCTGCAAATCGTTGTCCTTGGCAAAATCGACAACGAAATGGTAGGCCAGCGGTTCAAAATCCTTCAGCGCCGTGTTGACCACGACGGCCTTGGTACCGTTGAGCACGGTCGGGCGCACATAGGGCGAGAACTGCAGGTGGGCATTCGGGCCGCCGCTGCCTTCCGGGCGGAAGCAGGACATCACCCCGCACAGGCGTTCGGCCCAGTCGCTGGGACGGAACTGCTTGCCATTGCTGGTGAGGCCAAGAATGAAAAATTCGCTTGCCATGGGGCGGGACAGACCTGGAAGACGGCGTGGATCGGGTACAGCCAGTATTATATCTTATAGAAGAGTTCAGTTGGTGGGCACCTGTGCCCACGCGCGCGGCGGACAGAAAAAAGGCGGCCACCTGGCCGCCCCGTTCGCCTTACCCGCCCAGCCAGACCGCGCCGGAGAGCAGAAGCAGCAGCATCATCCATAATAGCAGGGCGCGCCATACCAGGCCCACGGTGCTTTGCAGTGCACGCACATTCGGCTCTTCCCCCGGCAGCACATCGGCTTCCGTGTCGCTCGTGTCGACGGTGCCGGCGTCGACCGGCAGGCGCGCCGCATTCTCCTGCGGCGTGCCCAGGCGTACACCCATGGCCCCGCCACCGGCGGTAAGGATGATGCCGATGGCCTTGTCCTGCCAGCGCTGGGCGAAATTGCGCCAGGCGTAGATCGCGTCCTCGAAATTGCCGACCACGGCGAAAGCGACCGCCGTCAGGCGCACGGGAATCCAGTCGATCCAGTAGAAGGCGCGCGCGGCGAATTCGCCGAAGGCTTCGTTGCGCATGTGCTCAGGCTCGTTCCAGGCGCGCGCCAGGTATTCGGCCACGCGGTACATCACCGCGCAGGCGGGGCCGAGCGGCATGAGGAACCAGAAGAACACGCCGAAGACATTGCGGTGCGTCGTCACCAGCGACTTTTCGACGGCGACGCGGGCGATCTCGGTGGTGTCCATGCCGACAGTGTCGAGCTTGGTCCACTCCTTGAGCAGGGTGCGCGCGGCCGCTTCGTCGCCGGCGTTCAGGGCAATCTGGATCGAGGTGAAATAGTGGCTGTAGTGGCGAAAGCCCAGCGTCAGGTAGACGATCAGCACATTCCAGGCGAAGGCGGCGAAGGTCCATGCATAATGGCGCAGCACCCAGTAGATCAGGGCCGTGGGCAGCATCAGCGCCGCCATCATCAGCATCCAGCCCATGCGGCCGTGGCGCGGGTGGCCGGCATTGAACCAGCCTTCCATGCGCATCGCAAAGGCCTTGATTTCGGCATAGATCAGATTATCTGCGCGCAGTGGTTTGAGTTGCTCGATCAGCAGCGCGCAAAGAATTGAAAGAAATGTCATTAAACGTCCTTAAAGCACAATGCCCGCTACGATAGCGCAGAGGTAGGGTGGGCACAAGTGCCCACGCGTAATGCCTGCAAATTGTCAGGCGCGCAGGAAGTGGAACAGGTTGCGCAGCATGCCGGCGGTGGCGCCCCAGATGAAGTGGCCTTCATAGGGCATGGCGTAGAAGCTGCGCCGGCCCTGCCCCTCGGGCAGCTCGACCGACAGGCGCCGGTGGTGGGCGCCGTTCATCAGGAAAGCGAGCGGCACTTCGAAGATGGCCGCCACTTCGCGCTCGTCGGCGGACAACTCGAAGGGCGGCGCGACGAGCGCCACCACCGGCGTGACGCGGTAGCCGGTGCCGGTGAAATAGTCGGGCAAGGTGCCGATCACATCGACATGGCGCGGATGCAGGCCGATTTCCTCTTCCGTCTCGCGCAGGGCCGTGGCCACGGGCGAGGCGTCGAAGTCTTCGGCGCGCCCGCCGGGAAAGCTGATCTGGCCGGCGTGGTCGGTCAAGTGGTCGGTGCGCTGGGTCAGCAGCACGGTCAAGCCTTCGGGCCGCTCGACCAGGGCAATCAGCACCGAGGCCGGCGTGGGCTGCGGGCGGCGCGAGAGGGCCTCGTCCGACACTTCCGGACGCCAGTGCGGCGGCGCGTCGAAGTGGCGGCGCAGCCAGGGCGCGCCGAGGCGCTCGGGCGCGAGTTCGCCTTCGTCGCCAAGGGCGTCGACGGGCAACAGCTGGGGGTCAAAGGTAAATTTGGCCAAGGCACGTCCTCATGCAAACCACCATTGTACGCAGATAAAAAAAGGGACACCCGCAGGTGCCCCTCTTTTCTGCAACAGCGATGCTCGATTACTGAGCAGCAGCCGAAGCAGCGCGACGGTTTGGCAGTTTCTCTTTGATACGTGCCGATTTACCCGAACGCTCACGCAGGTAGTACAGCTTGGCGCGACGGACATCGCCGCGACGCTTGACTTCGATCGATGCGATCAGCGGGGAATACAGCTGGAACGTACGCTCGACGCCTTCGCCGGACGAGATCTTGCGAACGATGAAGTTCGAGTTCAGGCCACGGTTGCGACGGGAGATGACGACGCCTTCGTAAGCCTGGGCGCGCTTGCGCGTACCTTCGACCACGTTGACGTTGACGATGACGGTATCGCCAGGAGCGAAGTCAGGAATCGATTTACCCAGACGGGCAATCTCTTCTTGCTCAAGTTGTTGAATCAGGTTCATTTTTATAACTCCAATAACCATCGTGCCAGCGCCTGCGCCTGCGCCTGGTAGAGGATGGGGTAAAAACGCTCACAAGCAACATGCCTGCGAGGGGGGACTACACGGGTTTTACTAAACCCGCCAAAAACTTCTCATCGGCCTTGTCGAGCTGGCCGGCGGCACGCGCCTGCTCCAGCAAATCGGGCCGCTTGTTCAATGTCGCCTCCAGCATGCGCTGGCGGCGCCACTTCATGATCTCGGCGTGGTTGCCACCCATGAGCACCGGGGGCACGCTCTCGCCTTCATACACTTCCGGGCGCGTGTAATGGGGCGCGTCCAGCAAGCCGTTGACGAAACTGTCTTCGACTGCGGAAGCATCGTCGCCTAGCACGCCGGGCAACTGCCGCACTACTGCATCCATCAGGGCCATCGCCGGCAATTCGCCACCCGAGAGCACGAAGTCGCCAAGGCTGATTTCCTCGTCGATCACGCTGTCGAGCAGGCGCTGGTCCACCGCTTCGTAGCGGCCACACAGCAGCACCAAGCCTGGTTCTTCTTTCAGCTGCATCACGCGTGCGTGGGTCAGCTGCTTGCCTTGCGGCGACATGAACACCACGCGCGGCGCCGGCAAGCCGGCATCGACCTGGCGCTGTTTTGCCGCAGCGATCGTCGCCGCCAGCGGCTTGGCCAGCATCACCATCCCGGGTCCCCCGCCATACGGGCGGTCGTCCACGGTGCGGTGGCGGTCGGTGGTGAAATCACGGGGATTCCACAGCGTCAAGCCCCAGCGTTCTTGCTCGAAAGCGCGGCGGGTCACGCCCGACTGCGTCAATGCGGCAAACATTTCGGGAAACAAGCTCACGACGTCAAATTGCATCGGTCCCTGTCTCCATGCGAAGGGGCTTAATAATCCAGGCCCCAGTCGACGGTAATCTTCCTGGCTGCCACGTCGACGGTTTTGACAAACTGGTCCACAAACGGAATCAGGCGCTCAGGCGCCTTGTTTTCTGGATCGCTGGTCGCGACCGGCGTGATCCGCAAAATCGATTGCGCGCCATTGTGCATCATGTCGGTGACCGTCCCGAGGGCTTCACCTTGCTCATTCACCACGTCCAGGCCAATCAGGTCGGACCAGTAGAACTCGCCATCATCGAGCTGCGGGAACTGGCTGCGCGCAATGAACACGGCGGCACCCTTGAGTGCCTCCGAGGCATCGCGCCCCACCACTTCCACCAGCGTCGCCACGACGTCGCCGCCGTGCAGTTTCGCGCCGCGTACGCTGACGCTGCGCAGGCCCGGTTTATCGAGCCACCAGGTTTTCACGGACAGCAGCGCATCGGCGTCGGACGAAAACGGGCTGACCCGGATCGCCCCAGCGACGCCATAGGCGCCGGACACATAACCGACCTGGGTGAGGTCGGCGGGAGCTGCTGATTCGCTCAAACCTGGACCAACAATTACGCTGGCTTGCCGGTCTTGACCAGGCGCTGGACGGTTGGCGACAGTTGTGCGCCAACGCCTTGCCAGTAGGCCAGACGGTCTGCAGTGATGCGGAAGCCTTCTTCAGCGCCCGATGCCATCGGGTTGTAGAAACCGATGCGTTCGATGAAGCGGCCGTCGCGGCGATTGCGCGAGTCCGTTGCAACGATGTTGAAGAATGGGCGCTTCTTGGCGCCTCCACGAGCTAAACGAATAACGACCATAATAATTCCAAAAAGTTGTGCTGGGCGGAAAAAGCCGACAATTATAGCGCGCAATGCCGC
>JAZJYP010000322.1:0-15291 GCA_040390345.1 Pseudomonadota bacterium
GAGTCCAGGATTGTGATTCCTGTTGTCGTGGGTTCGAGCCCCATCAGCCACCCCATTTACTGAAACTGCATACCCAACAAGATCAAGCACTTAGCCCAGTCCTCGGATTGGGCTTTTTGTTTTGCGGCAACGAAAAACGTTTTTTCAGAATTTGAAAACGGTTTTTTCAGAAGATGGTCAAGCTCAGCCGAAGCGAAAATCATTGCCAGCTGCCATGAAAAGCAGGCGATGTTAAACGCATTTGTGCCGCCGAACTGCAGGGCCATAGTGAATGCCACTCCGCCAGACAAAGCGGAGTCGGCCGGCGATTTAGAATTATTGCTTGCACCTTTTCGAGAAGTATCGGCAGCCGCGTCAACACATTTATACCAGCCAGGGCGGGACAGGCGGCTTGAACCCCGGATCGATAATTTGTTCAAGTTCATCAAAGCAGTAATCGGCAATGCCACCGAATGGCCAATCCAACTCTCCTTCCATATCCAGCAAGAGTTGGCAAACAAAAAGCATGCATGCCATTATCGTTCCCCACGTAGACTGGGCCCCAGCGGTATAGGCAATCAGGTTTGCTGAGAAGTCCTGTAGCCATGGGCGTTTGATGGAGATCGACCGTCCGACGAGCAGACTCATGTGCATGATAGGAGATGATGGCATGTGTCCAATATCCTGGGCTTGCCCCTCCCCACTGTCCTGCCATTGAATGTCAAAAGGCGTAGATTTGGTGGAGAGCAATGTCGTTTGCGATACTCCTTGGCCCCAAGCGGCAGGAAATTGTCCAGCGAAATAAGGGGCCTCGTTATCACCTGGTAAATCCTGCCATTTGAATACACCTGCAGGTAAGCGCCAAGTTACAAAGTTCAGGGCGTGGTTGGTGGCGGGGGGCTGTTGATTAGAACCTGGGGACTCAGACGGCGTGTCAATGCCAAAGAGATACGTTGACGATCCAACCTTAAGTTGCCCGGCAGTATGTGAGACACCTTCGTAGCAAAGCAGCTGAATCATTTGCACCATCATGCTGCCATCGGCGGCGATCACAAATACCCAAATTGCGGTTGGTAGCGACCTTGGAGCTCCTGGGATCGGCGGTGTCGCGACCAAGGCCTGTTTATATGCCGGGACGCTGACGTTGTTTCCCATGGTCGTATCTACCGGCCAGTACGCCATGCATTTTGCGACCACCTCCCGGCTTGGCGGGGTCGGGTCCGGCGGGCCGAAAATCTGCTCAGCGGCGAGGACAGATAGCGGCGCAGGCGCGGTCGAAGTATTTACGCACGGCGCAATGAGCCATGCGCCCTGAGCGATGTAAAAAGGGTCGGGATTTTGCTGATTACCGTAGAATGCGTCCCGCGCATCATCCATCCCTTGCAAATTTGCCGGCAGATCAAATACGTTGGCATTGCTACCAAAAACGACAATGGTCGAGTCTGCCGTCGTATTTATGACCTCGTCTATCGCTAATAACATGCAACCATCTCCTTTGAAATTGTGCCGCTTTAGAGAGCGTGGGATCGCCCACACAGAGAGCAACTCGGTGGGAAGCAGATATTACGATAGAAACTGATCCTGTAGCAAAAAGGTCGAGGTCGACGGCAACACTGCAATATGTGACAGACCGACACTCTGCGCAAACCTTGCAAGTAGCCCCCATGCCAACTGGGCGGCACAGTCGGCCACGAAAAATACCAAATCATGTAATGAGCCGTATATAACGGATTTACGGCTCACAATTTGATTTGAAAAGACCATGAATACGGCTCACGCCCCCCAATATGTCTGGCAGCGCTCCAACTGGCCAGCATGGACCTATGACAGCCACGCCATTGTCGGCGCCCTGGCTCAGGCGCGCCTGCACCAAGGCAGCGTGCTTGGCAAAGCGCAGGCAATTGGTCCGGATGGAGAAGCATTCGCCAACGTGGTCAATGAGATCTGGGTCGGGGAAGTGATCGCTACGGCAGCCATCGAAGGCCAGAGGCTCGACTACGATCAGGTTCGTTCCTCCGTTATGCGCATGCTGGGCCTAGCCGACACGGGTGCGTCGCCGCGCCACGTCGATGGCCTGGTCGACGTGATGCAAGACGCCTTGCTCAATTTCGCCCCCCCCTGGATGATGATCGCCTGTGCCGATGGCAGTCCGCTCTCTTCCCCGGCGGGACCTCGGGCATCGGGCGAATCAAAGTGGGCCGCTACCGCAGCTTCGACGACCCCATGCAAATTGTCAGCGGCCGACCGGGCCACGAAGTGGTCCACTATCGCGCACCGGATTCCAATGTCGTGCCGTCCGAGATGGCACGCTTCCTTGGCTGGTTCAATGGCCCGTCCAAAGACGATGGCATTGTGCGCGCCGCGATCGCGCATCTGTGGTTCGAAACCATCCATCCCTTCGAAGACGGCAATGGCCGTTTGGGTCGTGCCATCCTCGACATGGCCATTGCGCGCGACACTGGCTCACCGATTCGCCTTTACAGCATGGCGCGTCAGCTGCAGGAGAACCGGGCGGCTTACTACGATGCCTTGAACGCGGCCCAAAAAGGCGACGGCGATATCACAGCCTGGCTGCACTGAATGGTGACCCAGTTCGCCGCCGCGTGCATCAAATCGGAGAAAGTGGTTGACCAAGCGCTTGAGAAAGCGCGCTACTGGTACGCCCATGCCGGCGACGCGTTCAATGAATGTCAACGCAAGACCCTCAAGAAGCTGCTCGATGCCGGTGACAGTGGATTTCTCGGTGGCTTGACGGCTGAAAAATACTGCAAGATCACGGGCACGTCGAAAGCGACCGCCACACGCGACCTCGCAGACCTGCTGCAAAAGCAGGCCCTGTTCGCACGCGATACTGGCCGGGCGACAAAATACTTCATCAACGTCCCTGGCTGGGAGCACGCCAGCGCTGAGAACGGGTCAGAAAGACCCCATACAGACAACGCCTGACGGCGATTGAACAGCAACGCTTGCGAGGGCAAAACGGCATCGTCAAATAGATGCTGTCCACACACGCTTTTGCTGCAATGTGGAACGAATTTTTTCAGAAGATCCGCGTTTTCGACCAAAATCCTCGGGGCACGACAATTTTCAATCTTCTCTGAAAATTCGCCAAGATCATGATTCGCAAGACGATTTTTTGTGGATTGTGATTCCTGTTGTCGTGGGTTCGAGCCCCATCAGCCACCCCATTTACTGAAACTGCATACCCAACAAAGCAACGAAGCCGCCATAGTGCGGCTTTTTTGTTTTCCAGCGCCGCTCCCTGATCTCGTGCAGCCGTAGGGTAATGCCGCTATTGAACGCAGCACTTCTTGTATTTCTTGCCGCTGCCGCAGGGACAGGGGTCGTTGCGCCCGACCTTGGGACTGTCGCGTACCAAAGTCATGCCAGCCATGCCACCTGGATAGGACGGGCCGAACTCTCGCCGATCTTTCCAGTACGCGTCGATATGCAGCAATGTTGGGGCGATCTTCTTACTCCAGCGCTGGGCATCGGCTTCGCTGTCGCCCTCGGCAAATTCACCGTCGGCGGCCAAACGCAAGAACGGTTCTATCCAGCCTGGATGCGCATCGAATACCATACGCCAGGCTGCTTCATCGAATATGAATCCGAGCACAAATCCATCGCACCATTGCGCCACGTCCCATTGCGTGCCGCGCCAGAATACCGGGACGATGACAGCCTCGTCTGACTCGAAAGTGTCGATAAGCGCATTGTAATGGCGCATGAGCAGGCCAATGAGGACGCTCGCCTGAACCATATCGTCCGTTGGGGCAGCGGCTTTGCCCTCATCCATGTCAAACACCCAAGGTAGCCAATCAGCGGGCGACACCTGGCAAGGACCAATGGCAAGACAGGTCAGAAAGCCATCGAGCGTGGCGACGTCCATCGCCAGGCCGCCGGCGATGCCGGCGAGCAGGTCGTCAAGCTCGTCCAGCTCTTCCACGGAAAGGGCGTCAACATCGCCAAGCGGAAGCTGAAGTTCGGGTGGCGAGCCGGCCAGGACCGCGATTCCCTCTTCCTCGATTGTTTTGAGAACTTCATTGAGGGCCGCACTGTCCGTCGCAAACGACTCGTCCCACACGGTGGAAGTTCCGTAGGCATCGACCACCTCGAGCAGCCAGCCGCCTTCGCCGTCTTCGTATATTTCAACGTCGATGGTGTGTCCGTCACGCGTCAATGTTTGCGTCAGGGGCGAGAACACCAAATCAAAATTATCATCATCCATATTTGCCATCCTAGGGCAAGTGGCGCGCGTCCCAGATTTCTTGCAGCTGGGACGACAGCGTCATCGGGTCGAAGGGCTTGGGGATCACACCGATGGCGCCCAGGTCGAGGTACTCGCCCACTTCGTTGGCCTGTACCTTGGCTGTCATGAATACCACGGGCGTGTTGGCGAAAGCTTCGATCTGGCGCATGTGCAGCAGGATGGTCGGGCCATCCATTTCGGGCAGCATCACGTCGAGCACGATGATGTCGGGGGCGAAGGCGATGCTCTCGGGCGTCATCGCTTCACGCCCCGAGGAGCATGTGCGCAGCGTGAAGCCGCCCACCGTTTCCAGCGCGATCTGGGCGATCATGCGGATGCTCGGTTCGTCTTCGACATACAGGATCTTGCTCAGCGCTGCCATGCGTTCTTCCTCAGTAAATCGTTTCTTCGGCAGCCATTATAACGACCGGCAGCACGATCCAGAAAACCGTTCCTCCTTCGGGCGGGCACACGTAGCCGATGCCGCCACCCATTTGCTCCACCAGCTCCTTGGCAATCGACAGGCCCAGGCCGGAGCCTTCCTTTGCCCGAGTGTCCGAGGCGTCGGCCTGGCTGAACTTCTGGAAGATCCGCTCGCGGAAAACCGTGGGGATACCGGGGCCGTGGTCGGCCACTTCAATGCGCACCTGGTCATCACCGGCGAGATTGATACGCACGCGCACGGCTTCCTGCTTGGGTGAGTACTTGCAGGCATTTGAAAACAGGTTGTCTAGCACCTGGGCAAAGCGGTCAACGTCGACCCGCACCTGCCAGTCGGGCACGGCACCGTCGAGCAGCAAGCGCACGTCGTGGCGCCGGGCATAGTCCTGGTGCGAAGCGATCGCCGTTTCCACCAGCGCGCGCAGTGGCAGCTGGCGCAGCGTCAGGCTGAGCATGCCCGCTTCGATCTTTTGCACGTCCAGCAGGTCGTTGATCAGGCGCGTCAGCCGTTCGGCGCTGGCCAGGGCAATGTGCACCAGCTGCGCCACGCCGGGAGGAATCGCGCCCACCACGCCATTGGCCACCAGCGAGAGGCCGCCGCGGATGGCGGTCAATGGCGTGCGCAGTTCGTGGCTGACGGTGGAGATGAATTCGGTCTTGAGCCTTTCGGTGCGCTTGCGCGCTGTGATGTCGCGCACCACGATGATGTACTTTTGCTGCCCGGCGTCGGGGAAGCGGCGCATCGACAGTTCGGCGGTGAAGGCGCTGCCGTCGGCATGGCGGTGCTGCATTTCCAGGTCAACCTGCTCTTCGCTATCCAGTGCTGTGCGCGCCCGCGCCACGGCCTGCACGGTGGCGCCGTCGCCGTCAGTGAGCGTGAGGAAGGACATGCCCGCCATCTGGCCGTCGCTCCAGCCGTAGATGCGCTCACCGGCGCGGTTGCACGATTCGATGCGGCCCTGGTCGTCGGTGGTGATGATGGCGTCCGCCGCGTTTTGCAGGATCGCCTTCAGGCGCACCGTCGCATCGCGGTTCACCTGCTGCTGTTCGAGCAGCTGGTTGAAGCGGGTCGCCACCAGGGCTTCCAGGCGCACGGTCTGGCGCGTCAGGCTGCCCACGCGCCAGCGATAGGCGAGAAACAGCAGCGCGGCCGCGCTCAAGGCCGCCAGCGCGCGGAACCAGGCGGCCTTCCAGAATGGCGGCAGGATGGTGATGTCCATGCCGACGGTTTTTTCGCTCCACTGCGCACGCTCATTGCTGGCCTTGACCTCGAAGCGGTAGGTGCCGGGATCGAGGTTGGTGTAGGTCGCGTGGCGGTGTGCCGCGTCGGTGGGGACCCAGTCCTGGTCGAAGCCTTGCAGGCGATAGGCATAGCGGTTGGCCGCCGGTGCGGCAAAATCGAGGGCGGCAAACTCGATCGAGAACACCGAGGCGGCCGGCGGCAGCGTCAGCGCTTCGGGCATGCCGGCCGGACCACTGAGCTGCACCTGCGGCGGCAAGGCGCCAGCCAGGATGCTGCGGTTGAAAATCGAGATGTCGGTCAGCGCCACCAGCGGCGCGACGCTGCGCCGCTGCACCTGCTCCGGGTGCACCGCCGTCATGCCCTTGCTGCCGCCGAAGTACAGCACCCCGTCGGGCGCGCGGTAGCTGGCGCCGGCAAAGCCTTCGGTCAGGCCATCGGGCGGCAGGAAGCGTTCGGTGGCGCCGCTGGCGCTGTCGAAGCGGATCAAGCCGTTGGCCGTGGCCAGCCACAGCATGCCCCTGGCGTCGCTGCGGATCGCCTCGATACGCACGCCACCGGCGCCGCTCAGGCCCGGCACGCGCCGCACCGTGATGCTGCCGTCGGCGGCCGTCACCAGCTCGTCGAGGCCCTTGCCGGTGCCGGCCCACAGGCGGCCGCCCTCATCTTCGAACAAGACGGCGATGTTGTCGTCGCTGAGCGTGGCGGAGTCGGTGCTGCTGTGGAGGAAATGGCGGAAATGCTCGCCATCGGCGTCGAGCAGGTCAAGGCCGCCGCCGGTCCAGGCCGAACCGGCCCACACGCGGCCGCGCCGGTCCTGCAGGATGGCGTTGGTCGACTTGGCGTTGCGGCTGCCCGCCACGGCCGCATCGTGGACATACACGCGGTAGGCGCCGCTGGCCGGCTGGTAGCGGATCATGCTGTTGCCCGTGCCGAGCCACAGCAGGCCATCGCGGCCCGGCGTGATGGTGTTGATGTAGTCGTTGGCGACCGAGCCAAAATGGACGACGCTGATCGCGCCCGTGGCCGGGTCGAGCCGGTTCAGGCCCAGCGAGGTGCCTACCCACAGCGGCCCGCCAGGCTGGGCGTACAGGCTGTAGGCGATATCGCTGCTCAACGCGCCCTTGCCACTGCCGCCGCGGTAATGCTGCAGCACCCTGCCGCTGGCCGGGTCGAACAGGCTCACGCCGGTATTGCCGCTCAACCAGAGCAAGCCTTTCGCTGCGCCGGCAATGCTTTGCAGCGAATTGTCCGGTTCGCTCTCGACCGTTTCCGCGTCAAAGGGAATGAAGCGCGTGAAGCCGCGGCTGTTCAAATTACCCAGGGCGATGCCATCGGTATAGGACGCCGCCCACAACATGCCGGCGCGGTCGTGCAGGACGGCGCGGATATCGTTCGACGGCAGGCTGAAGGGGTCGTTGCCGCGATGGCGGAAGGCCTGCGGCTCGCGTGCGCCAGGCGCCCAGCGCAACAGGCCAGCCGACAGCGTGGCGGCCCACACGCTGCCTTCGCGGTCGGAATACAGGTAGGTCACGCGCGAGGCGGGCGAGGCGAGGCGCTCGCGGCGCTCCCAATCGGTCCCGGCCTGCCAGCGCACGACGCCGTTTTCGGTGCCGACCCACAGCGCCTGCTGCGCGTCGATATGCAACGAACGGGCAATATTGAGCTTGGCATCGGGCTGGTCGGCGCGGTCGATGCGATAGTGGGTGAACGCCTTGGCGCCGGGCGCGAGGTAATCGAGGCCGCCCGGCCAGGTGGCCACCCACACCCCGCCCTGGCGGTCGCGCGCGACGGCGTTGATGTCGTCGCTGGCGATGCTGGCCGGATCGGCGGCGCTGTGCTCGTAGCCGGTGAAGGTCGCGCTGCGCGGGTCGAAGTGCTGCAGGCCGCCCCAGGTGGCCAGCCACAGGCCGCCGGCCCCGTCGGCGACGATGGACTTGATGATCTTGCTGGTGGCCAGGCGCGAGGCCGGCGCGAAGCGGGTGAAGTCCCCGCTGCCCGGGTTGAAGCGCGCCAGGCCATTCTGGGTACCGGCCCAGATCGTGCCTGCGGCGTCTTCGAACAGGGCCGAGACGCGGTCGTTGGGCAGACTGTTGGCGGAATTGGGGCGGTTGCGGTAGGCCGTCAGGTGGTAGCCGTCGAAGCGGTACAGGCCGTTGTTATTGGTGCCGATCCAGATGAAGCCTTGCCGGTCTTGCAGCAGCGACAGGGTCGACGCCTGGTCCGGGCCGAGCGCGTCGACGCGTTGGAAACGCATCGGGGAGGTCGCCGCGGCGTGCGCGAACTGGCCATGCAGCAGCAGCGCCAGCAGGACAAGGCTGGCAGCCAGCCAGCGCCATGCGGCTGGCTGCGGCAAATGGAATGCGCTGGGACCGGGCATGGCAGGCGAACGGCGCTGTTGGTCAAGAACCGACTCTGGCGCAGCGCCGAAGGCTTGTCAAGCCGGAATCACTTTGAACGCATCTGGACGACGAAGGCGAGGCGCTTGCCGTCCGCGCTGGCGGCCAGGCGCTTGATATCGCCGCCCACGTCGCCCAGGTCGGCAAACACGCGCATCGGGTTGCCGGCCTTGCCATCCCAGCGCCACAGCACGCCGCCCTTGCCCATCATTAACGAGCCATCGGGCAGCCAGCAATAGTCTTCGCTGCGATCGGCTTCCTTCTCGGCCGCGGGCGTGGCCACCAGCACCGTGGGCAGGCGGTCGCCGGCCGTCATGGCTTTGATGACCCAGTGCGCCGGATCGCTCTTGTCGACAAAGGACACACGTTGGCCGTCGGGCGTGCGGCCAAGCGAGCGTCCAGGCGCCGACGACAGCAAGGCCGCACTGCCCTTGGCCAGGTCGGCCAGTACCAGGGTATGTGGCTGCTTGCGCTCATCGTTCCCGACCAGGAACAGGGCCACATGGCCAGCGTCGAGCCAGGCATGGTAGCCGACCCGGCCGGTCGGCAGCACGGCTGCCGCGGGCTTGCCGTCAACGGTGTAGCGCCACAGCTGCTGGCTCTCGGTGTAGGCCTCGCCCTTGAGCGCGGGATCGGCCACGCGCGTGACCGTGAAGCCGCTGCCGTCGGCCAGCGGCGTGGGCGAGAATTCGGCCGCCTCTGTGGCCGTTACCTGGGTGGTGGTGGCGCTGGCGACGTCGTAGCGGTAGATATCGGTCGAGCCGCTGCGGTCGGACACGAACAGCACGGTGCCGTTGTGGAAGGCGGGCTGGTTGTTGTAGCCGGCGTGCGGCGTGATATTGCGCACCTGGCGCGCCGTGCCGGCGGCAAGGTCCAGATCGGCGAGGAAGATATTCGATTGCGGCGCCGGCGGTGGCGCGCTTGGCGCGGCCGGCGTCGTTTGCGCGTGCAACGATGCGCCCAGCAGCGCGATGGCGATGGCGCCGCAAGAGGTGACAAGCTTGTTCATGGAGGCGAGACCCAGGAGTTGGCGGAACGCCGAGTATAGCCGCTCTTATCGGAAGTACAAGCCCAGGATCGCCAGCATATTGCTTGCATACAGGCCGACTGTCCAGCGCAGGTGGACATCGATCTTCCGGTCGAGCTCGACATGGACGCGGTCGATCTTTTCGTTCAGTTCAGTTCTAAGGGCATCGACGCGCTTGTTCTGTTCGGCATTACTAGCCCGCAATTCGTCCCGCAATTCGGCGTCGCCCGCCCGCATTTCTGCACGCAGCGACGCGAAGCCCTGGTCCATGTGAATGGTCAGCCGCTCAATCGCCTTGGCATGTGCCTCCGAGTCCGCTTCCAGTTTGGCGATGCGATCCATATGAACGCCGTTCAGTCAGAAGAGATGAGCACCGCGCGCGAGTATACCGATCAACACCATCAGCGTGCTGATCTGGCCGGCCACCAGCCAGCGGAAATTGGCCTGCATCTCGAACTGCAAACGCACATTATCGGCCCGCAGCTCTTTGATTTCGTCGCGCACTTCACGCATCTTGACTTCGACATCCCTGAACTTGGAATCGACATCGCGAAAGCCTTGATCCATGCGCGACTGCATCGTCTCCAAGGCCCTCGAATGGGCATGGAGCGTCGCTTCGTGGGCTGAGATATTCGGTTCCATAATTGACGATATTCCGCCCCTCTCCCTACCCTGTCAATGGCGCACGCTTGGCGACCGACTGGCGTTTGTGCCAGATCAAACGGGGGCGTGGCCGAGCTCGGCGCGCCAGCCCTGGATGCGCCAGCCTGCCCACGCGGTCAGCGCGGCGCCGAGCAGCAGCACCAGGCGCGTGTCGACCAGGGTCAGCACGGAACCGGCCAGCGCCATCAGGATATTCGCCAGGCAAAAGGTGGTCGAAATCAGGCCCATCACTGCGCCCTGCCCGTGGGCGCCGAAGCGCTCGGCGCACCAGCTTGGCACGACGGCGTTATACAGCGCGTTCGGGATGCCGCACAGGACGATCGCGGCCAGGCCAAGCGGGCCATTGCCCAAGCCCACGGCGGCCACCGCCACCGCCACGCCGAAGGCAAACCAGGCGGCGCGGCGCAGCGCATCGAAGCGGCTGGCGCGCCCCGCCACCAGCGAAGTCAGGGTCATCAAGCCGCACAGCAGCGCCGTCATCGAGGCAATGGCGCGCGCGTCATAGCCCAGCACTTCCACCAGCCACAGCGGATAGAACTCGTAGAAGGCGGCAATGCCGCAGGTATAGGCCAGCTGGACAATGAACAGCGTGCGCAGTTCGCCATGCTGGAGCAAATTCATCGCGTGCTGGCGGCGCGCCACATGCCACCATGAACTGGTGGCGCCATTTGGTGCTTCGCGCGGCAAGGCCAGGGCCACCAGCAGGGCCGTGAGCAGCAGCGCGACCGTCGCGACCCAGAACGGCATCGTCAAGCCCCAGGCCAGGGTGACGCCGGCCAGCAGGGGTCCGGCCAGCCAGCCCAGGTAGTAGGCGCCGTTGAGCCAGGACATGGCGTGCAGGCGGGCCTGTCCTTCCAGGCGCTCGGCCAGCAGGGCGCGCGCGACCGAGCCATTGCCTTCCAACAGGCCGGTGACGAAACGCGCCAGCATGAACAGGGGGTACGATTGCAGCACCAGGGCCCAGGCCGTCAAGGCATGGCCGAGCGCCGCGCCGAGTGCCGTCACCAGCAGCACGGGACGGCGGCCATAGCGGTCCGACAGCGGGCCCAGCAGCGCCGAGCCGATCAACAAGCCGACCGGGTTGATCGTCAGCGCCAGGCCAAACAGCAGCTTGGGCGGCAAACCGAGGTAATGGTTGAAGGGGTTGACGGTTTCGGCTGCGAACAGCGGCGGCAGGATCGGATAGGGCAAGGACATGCCGACCGTGGACAACAGTCCCAGCAGGCAGGCAGCGGTGATCAGGAGGGGGGCGGAAGCTTTCATCGCCTCACTGTGTGGGAGGGCGGCGGGAAGGGGCGCGCCCTTCCCTGCCATCGGCCTGTGGCGGGCCGTCTTGGGTACTTAGTCGAGCTTCCAGGCGTAGTCGACCTTGGTCCAGGACTGGTGCGGTGCGCCGTCCTTGGTACCGGGCTTGAACTTGCAGGCAGCCAGGGCCTTCAGGGCAGCCTTGTCCAGGTTCTTGAAACCACTGGTCTTTTCCAGCTTCGAATCGACCACGCTGCCGTCCGGCGCCACCAGGAAGGACATCGATACGGTGCCCTGCTCTTCATTCATCAGCGACGCTTTTGGGTACTCGGCCTTGCAAGTCTTCGGGTCGAACGATGCTGGCGTTTCCGCCGCGGTAACTGCACCGGCCAGGCCGGTCAACACCAATGCTGCGACAACTTTCATATAACGCATAAGACAGTCCTTCTTCCCAAGAAAAGTTGCGAGTGAAACGATTACAGCTTCCAGACGTAGTCCACCTTGGTCCAGGTCTGGGCCACGGCACCGTCTTTCATGCCCGGCTTGAATTTGCAAGCGCTGATGGCTTTCACGGCGGCCTTGTCCAGGGTCTTGTAGCCCGAGGTCTTGTCCACTTTGGAATCGACGACGCTGCCGTCGGTCGACACCAGGAAGGACATCGTGACCGCGCCCTGCTCTTCGTTCATCAGCGAGGTCTTCGGGTATTCGGCCTTGCAGTTCTTGGCGTCGAAGCTTGCCGGGACTTCATTGGCAAAGGCGGCTGCGCAGGCAAAGGACAGGGACAGTGCTGCAATGATGCTGTTACGCTTGTTCATATTCAAATTCCACTTCGTATTAAAAAATCGTCGAACAGGCCGCCGTGGCGGCCACAGGCCCGTGCGGGCTTAAAATTCTTCCCACTCGTCATTGCCCGCGGCGGCGGAAGCAACGACTTTCTTGGGCGCCGCAGCAGCAGGCGCCGGTTTTTTCAGGACAGGCTTGGCGCCACTGCGAACGGCCAGGGCCTTGACGGGCGCTGCCGCCATCGCCGGTGCCGCTGCCGTCTGCGTCACTTCGCCTTCCACCAGCTTGAAGATCGACACCACATGGGCCAGCTCGCTGGCCTGGTCTTGCAGGCTTTGCGCGGCGGCGGCGGCTTCTTCGACCAGGGCCGCGTTCTGCTGGGTCATGCTGTCCATCTCGATGATCGACATATTGACTTGTTCGATGCCGGCGCTCTGTTCTTGCGAGGCATTGGCGATCTCGCCCATGATGTCGGTCACGCGCTTGACCGAAGCGACCACTTCATCCATCGTCACGCCGGCCTGGCCGACCAGTTTGCTGCCGCGCTCGACCTTCTCGACCGAATCGCCGATCAGGGTCTTGATTTCTTTCGCTGCCGCAGCCGAGCGCTGGGCCAGGTTGCGCACTTCAGAGGCCACCACGGCGAAGCCGCGGCCCTGCTCACCGGCGCGCGCTGCCTCGACGGCGGCGTTCAGCGCCAGGATATTGGTCTGGAAGGCGATGCCATCGATGACGCCGATGATGTCGACAATCTTGTTGGCCGAGGCGTTGATCGAGCCCATCGTGTCGACCACTTGCGAGACCACTTCGCCACCCTTGCGGGCCACGTCCGAGGCGCTGGCGGCGAGCAGGTTCGCTTCGCGGGCATTGTCGGCGTTCTGCTTCACGGTCGAGGTCAGTTCTTCCATCGCCGAGGCGGTTTTTTCCAGGGCGCTGGCCTGCATTTCCGTACGCGAAGACAGGTCGATATTGCCGGCGGCGATTTCACGCGAGGCCGTACCGATCGTTTCCGTGCCGCCGCGCACCTGGCCGACGATGTCTTTGAGGCTATTGCGCATTTCGCGCACTTCCATCAGCAAGCTGCCCTGCGAGGCGCTGCTCGTGTCGATCGACACCGACAGGTCGCCGTGGGCGATGCTGCTGGCGATTTGCGCCGTGTAGTCAGGCTCGCCGCCGAGCTGCTTGATCAGGCCGCGGGTGATGATGACGGCCGCAGCGACGCCCAGGCCGACAGCCACCAGGCCGAGGATGAGCATGAAGTTGCGGGCGTTGTTGAAGGCTTTTTCCGCTTCGCCCTGGACCTGGGCATTGACCTTGTCTTCCAGGCCGGCCAATTGGTCGAGCGATTCGAGCCACTTCTTCTGGGCCGGCTTGATTTCCTTGATGAAGACACGGGTCGCCTCTTCGGCCTTATTGCCAAGCCACAGTTCCGACGCCTTGCCGATGGCGGGCATGGCGACCGCTTCCATGTCCTTGACGGTGGCGAGCATGGTCTTTTCTTCCGGCGTGCCTTCGGCGGCGAATTTATCCGTCAGTTTCTTTTCCAGCGCGTCGTAGTCAGCGGTCTGGTCCTTGAAACGCTTCATCTCCGGTTCCATCGAATCGGGATCGGTCATCAGGGTGAGCGTCTTGAGCGAGGTCACGCGCGCGTTCACGTTCGAGCGCATATCGATCACCAGGCGGGTGACGACGTTGTTGACGCCGACCACGCGGTCCAGGCGGTCCTGGATTTGTGCCATGCGGGTAATGCCAAGAATGGTCACGGCGACCAGCAGCACGAGCACCAGTGCAAAACCGAGACCCAAGCGCGTTCCGACTTTCATATTTGCTAAATTCATTTCGTCTCTTTATCTATGGCATTAATTGATCGAATTCGGGCCACCACGCGGGGGTGAGTTTCCGCGTAATTTCCGTCAGGATAAATCAAATATGACTGCGGATGCAAAAATAATGGCAGCCTTTCCGTCAAATTCGCTAGCACATCTTGCGCAGACCGTTTGCGAAGAGAAAACTGAAAAGCCGATCGCGAATTATAGGTTGAAAATTTGCCCGAGAGCAAGCAAATTCGTTGTTTCCGCACGGCATTTTGTTTCCATGTGGGAATTTCGACACAGATCCAGATTGGCGCCGAAGTCAAGGGATGAGGCAAGAAAACGACGTCAGGCGCGCATCCTTGCCGCCGCTTCGAGCAACAGGGCCGGATCGGCCTCGGCCAGGCGCTTCGGGTCCGACATCAGCTGGCGGAAGGCGCGCGCCCCCGGCAAGCCGGCCATCAGGCCGAGCATGTGGCGGGTGATGCTGTTGAGCTTCAAGCCACGCCCGGCGTGTTCGGTCAGTTGCGCCTGTATATAAGGTAGCATCGCCGCCAGCACTTCGTCGCGCGTTTTGACTGCCGATGCATCGCCATAGAAGCGGGCGTCGAATTCGGCCATGAAGTAGGGATTATGGTAAGCCTCGCGCCCCAGCATGACGCCGTCGACGTGCTCGAGGTGGGTGGCGATCTCGTCGGCGGTCTTGATGCCGCCATTGATGAGGATTTCCAGGTCCGGGAAATCGCGCTTCAACTGATAGGCCACTTCGTACTTGAGCGGCGGGATTTCGCGGTTCTCTTTCGGGGACAGACCCTTCAAGATCGCATTGCGGGCGTGCACGATGAACGTCTTGCAACCCGCCTCGGCCACGGTGCCGACAAAATCGAGCACAAAGCCATAGGCCTCGTTCTTGTCGATGCCGATGCGGTGCTTGACGGTGACGTCGATGTCGACCACGTCGCGCATGGCCTTGACGCAATCGGCCACCAGCTCCGGCTCGCTCATCAGGCAAGCGCCGAAGGCCCCCTTCTGCACGCGCTCGGACGGGCAGCCGCAATTGAGGTTGATCTCGTCGTAACCCCAGTCCTGGCCCAGTTTGGCCGACTTGGCCAGGTCAGACGGCTCGCTGCCGCCCAGCTGCAGGGCGACGGGATGCTCTTCCTCGTTAAAGCGCAAGTGGCGTTCGACGTCGCCATACACGAGCGCCCCGGTGGTCACCATTTCGGTGTAGAGCCAGGTGTGGCGCGTGATTTGGCGGTGGAACACGCGGCAATGGCGGTCGGTCCAGTCCATCATCGGAGCGACGGACAGGCGGCGGGATGGCAGGGGCTTATCGGTCATGGTGAAATGGTGGGTGGCGCTGCGCTTACCCACCCTACGCCCCGGCATGGGACGTCGAAAGTGGCGTAGATACTGTTAATGTCGTCAAGTCCCGTGAAGGGCCGGATTGAAAT
>JAZJYP010000323.1:0-15863 GCA_040390345.1 Pseudomonadota bacterium
TGACGGCGACCTTGCCGGCGATCATGACGTCGGTGGCGCGCTTGATGCCGTCGACGAGCGACTCGCGGCAGCCATACAGGTTGTCGAACTTGGACTTGGTGACCGAGTCGTTGACGTTAATGGCCGGGAAGGCCAGTTTCAATTCCTTGTGCATCTGGTACAGGCGGTGCACGCCCGTGGTGGTCTCTTCGGTCACGCCCTTGATGTGCGGCAGGCGCTTGGAATACCAGTTGGGGTCCTTGGCCAGGTGGGTCTTGATGGAATTGAACAGGCAGGTTTCTTCTTCCGAGCCCGGGTTATTGAGTACGCTGATATCTTCTTCGGCGCGCACACCGAGGTGCAGCAGCAAGGTGGCGTCGCCGCCATCGTCGAGGATCATGTTCGAGTAGACGGCTTCGCCTGGCCACTCGAAGATGCGGTGGGTGTAGTCCCAGTATTCGTCGAGCGTTTCGCCCTTGACGGCGAACACCGGCGTGCCGGCGGCGGCGATGGCGGCGGCGGCGTGGTCCTGGGTCGAGTAGATATTGCAGGAAGCCCAGCGCACCTGGGCGCCGAGCGCCTCGAGCGTCTGGATCAGCACGGCGGTCTGGATCGTCATGTGCAGGGAACCGGTGATGCGCGCGCCCTTCAGGGGCTGCGAGGCCGCGTATTCCTCGCGGATGGCCATCAGGCCCGGCATTTCGGTTTCAGCGATCTTGATTTCCTTGTCGCCCCAGGCGGCCAGGGAGATGTCGGCGATGTGGAAGTCTTGCGAAGATTTGAGTACGGCGTTCATCACGCCCTCCTTTCAGTTAGAAAAAAGTAACGTGAGCGCGGTTGCGGTGGATATCCGAGCCTGGCGAAAGTAGATTCGTCGCAACGCTCCTCGGACTGCGTAGTGTAGTCGCTTAACGCCGTTTTCGCCAGTCAAATCACGCTAAAAAAACCGGGGTCAGAACACGTTTTTCGAAAAAAACGTGTTCTGACCCCGGTTTTTGGGTGCAATTTGTCAACTTAAAAAAACCCGGAAATCTGTCCCGGGTTAATCAGGCGATCAGGACAGGCCGGCTTCGGCGCGCAGCAGGGCCACCTTGTCGGTGCGCTCCCAGGTGAATTCCGGCTCTTCGCGGCCGAAGTGGCCGTAGGCGGCGCTCTTCTGGTAGATCGGGCGCAGCAGGTCGAGCATCAGGACGATGCCCTTCGGACGCAGGTCGAAGTGCTCCATCACCAGCGCGGCGATCTTTTCGTCGGAGATCACGCCCGTGCCTTCCGTGTAGACCGTGATGTTGATCGGCTTGGCCACGCCGATTGCGTAGCTGACCTGCACCTGGCACTGGCGCGCCAGGCCGGCCGCCACCACGTTCTTGGCCACGTAGCGCGCGGCATACGCTGCCGAACGGTCGACCTTGGACGGGTCCTTGCCGGAGAACGCGCCGCCGCCGTGCGGGGCCGCGCCGCCGTAGGTGTCGACGATGATCTTGCGCCCGGTCAGGCCGCAGTCGCCCTGCGGGCCGCCGATGACGAAACGCCCGGTCGGGTTGACCAGGTAGCGCGTATTGACCAGCCATTCGCGCGGCAGCACTTGCTTGATGATGTCTTCGATCACCGCTTCTTCAATATGCTTGTGCGAAATCTCGGGTGCGTGCTGGGTCGACAGCACCACCGTGTCGACGCCCACCGGGCGCCCATCGACATAGCGCAAGGTCACCTGGGACTTGGCGTCCGGGCGCAGCCATGGCAGGCGGCCATCCTTGCGCAGCTGGGACTGGCGCTCGACGAGGCGGTGCGCATAATGGATGGCGGCGGGCATCAGCTCGGCCGTCTCATCGCAGGCGTAGCCGAACATCAGGCCCTGGTCGCCGGCGCCCTGGTCGAGGTCGATGCCGGCGCCTTCGTCGACGCCCTGGGCGATGTCGGGCGACTGCTTGTCGTAGGCGACGAGCACGGCGCAGCCACGATAATCGATGCCGTAGTCGGTGTTGTCGTAGCCGATGCGCTTGATCGTCTCGCGCGCGACTTGAATATAATCGACGTTGGCGTGGGTGGTGATTTCACCGGCCAGCACGACCAGGCCCGTGTTGCACAAGGTCTCGGCGGCGACGCGCGCCTTCGGGTCCTGGGCCAGGATGGCGTCGAGAATGGCGTCGGAAATCTGGTCCGCGACCTTGTCGGGGTGGCCTTCCGAGACGGACTCGGAAGTGAAGAGGTAGTCATTAGACATCGCAAGCTCCTGATACTGTTTCAACAATAATGTCGCAGCAACCAGAGGGGGCCTGCGACGCTTTAGCGAGATTTATATACCGCATCGCAAGTTGTCTATTAACTCAGCGGTCCCTACATACGTGGTATTTTACGCCTCTTGAGAAATATTTGCCTAGGCGCACACGCCGATCCACATCAATGTTAGTTCAACTTTTCCGTCTGCTGTCCACCCTGCCCTTGTCAGTATTGCACTTTTTAGGGGCCGCGCTGGGCTGGCTGGTCTACCTGGCCTCGCCTTCCTACCGGCGCCGCCTGCGCAGCAATGTCCAGAATGCCGGCTTCGGCGCCGCGCTGCGCCAGGCCATCGCCGAGTCCGGCAAAGCCATCGTCGAACTGCCCTTCGTCTGGTGCGCGCCGCCCGAGCGCGTGGCGCGCCATGCGCTTGACGAAAACTGGGACTATGTCCAGGGCGTGCTCGACAGCGGGCGCGGCATCGTGTTCCTGACGCCCCACCTGGGCTGCTTCGAAATCACCGCCCAGCAGATCGCCCTGCGCACGCCGCTCACGGTGATGTACCGCCCGCCGCGCAAGGCCGCGCTCAAGCCGCTGATCGAAGGGGCGCGTGCGCGCCACAACCTGCACCTGGCCCCGGCCAACCTGTCGGGCGTGCGCATCCTGGCCAAGACCCTGAAAAAAGGCCAGCCGATCGGCCTCTTGCCCGACCAGGTGCCCCAGGAAGGCGAAGGCGTCTGGGCCGAGTTCTTTGGGCGCAGCGCCTACACCATGACCCTGCCGGCCAAGCTGGCCCAGATGGGCGAGGCCGCCATCATCCTCGTCTATGCCGAGCGCCGACCGCGCGGCCAGGGCTTCATCGTGCGCTTCGTGCCCTTCGAGGGTGAACTGGCGGGCACGCCGGCCGAGCAGGCCCGCACCATCAATATCGCGATGGAGCAGCTGATCGCGCGCTGCCCGGCCCAGTATTTCTGGAGCTATAACCGCTACAAGCAGCCCGATGGCGTGGCCGCCCCCACCGCGCAGGTGGCCGCGTGAGGCTGCTGCTTGGATTGATGTGGCTGCTGCACTGGCTGCCGCTGCCGCTGCTGGGGCGCTTCGGGGATCTCGTTGGCAGCGTCTTGTTCATGGTGCTGGGCAAGCGACGCCGCATCGCCCTGGCCAATTTGCGCGCCTGCATGCCGGAATTGTCCGAACAGGAGCGCGTCAGGCTGGCGCGCGCCCATTTCCAGGCCTACTCGCGCAGCGTGTGGGAACGCGCCATCCTGTGGTGGGCCAGCCCGGCGCGCCTGCGCCGCCTGATCCAGGTCGATGGCGGCGTCCCGCTGGGCGCCATCGCGGCCGGCCCCACCATCTTGCTGTGCCCGCACTTCGTCTCGCTCGACGTGGCCGGCGTGGCCGTCATGCTCGAATCATCGCTGTGCTCGATCTATGTGGCGCAAAAGAATGCCGCCTTCGACGCCGTGCTGCGCCAGGGCCGCTCGCGTTTCCGCCCGGTCCAGCTGTTCTCGCGCAAGGAAGGGGTCAAGCCCATCATCCGCGCCATGCGCGACGGCCTGCCCTACTTCATGCTCCCGGACATGGATTTCGGCGACAAGGATGCCGCCTTCGTGCCCTTTTTCGGCATCCCGGCGGCCACGCTGACGGCGCCGGGCCGCATTGCCGCCGCCACTGGCGCGGCCGTCATCCCCGTCGTGGCCACCTTCCTGCCCGGCTATGCGGGCTGGCGTGTGAAATTTTATCCGGCGTGGGAGAATTACCCCGGCGACGACATGGTCGAGTCGGCCCGGCGCATGAACGCCTTCATCGAAGAGCGCGTGCGCGAAGCGCCGGCCGAATACTTCTGGACCCATAAACGCTTCAAGACCCGTCCCGAGGGCGAAGCTTCACTGTACACAGCGATATGAAATTGAACTTCACCAAAATGCACGGCGCCGGCAATGACTTCATCGTCATCGACGCCACGCGCACGCCGGTCGAACTGAGCCCGCAGCAATGGGCCAGGCTGGCCGACCGCCGCTTCGGCATCGGCGCCGACCAGGTCCTGGTGGTCGAACCGGGCCCGGAAGGCTGCGACTTTCGCTACCGCATCTTCAACAATGACGGCGGCGAAGTCGAACAGTGCGGCAATGGCGCGCGCGCCTTCGTCAAATTCGTCACCGACAAGGGTTTGACGGGCAAGCGTGAAATCCGCGTGCAGACCATGTTGGGTGTCATTACCCCGCGCCTGAACGAGGACGGCAGCATCACCGTCGACATGGGCGCGCCGCGCCTGGTGGCGGCCGAGGTGCCCTTCGACGCGGCCGGCGCCGCCGGACGCGCGGAAGGACGCGACACCTTGTGGCCGCTGGACCTGCCCGGCGCCACGGTCTGGGTCTCGGCCCTGTCGATGGGCAACCCGCACGCCGTGCAGGTGGTCGACGATGTCGATAGCGCCCCGGTCCTGGAAACGGGGCCCCTGATCGAACACCACCGGCGCTTTCCGAAACGGGTCAACGCCGGTTTCATGCAAATCGTGAACCGCCAGCACATCCGGCTGCGCGTGTTCGAACGGGGTGCCGGCGAGACCCTGGCCTGCGGCACCGGTTCCTGCGCGGCCGTAGTGGCCGGCATCCGGCGCGGCCTGCTCGACTCGCCCGTGCGTGTCGATGCGCGCGGCGGCCAGCTGTCGGTCGCCTGGGCCGGCGAGGGCGAACCGGTCTACCTGTCCGGCCCGGCCGTCAATGTCTTCGAAGGCACGCTCGAGGTCTGATCAGGCGGCCAGTTCGTACTGCTCTTCCAGCACCTCCGGCGCCAGCGTCTTGAGGCGGTACAGGCGCTGGCGGTAATTGCCTTCCGGTCCGTTCGGCCCGGCATCGACCTGCTCGAAGCTGCGCACGATGCGGTCGAGCGCCTGGCGCTGGGCCGCCGTTTCCACCATCACCAGGCGGCGCTTGCTGCGCCCATAGCTGGCGCGGATATCGACTACCAGGCAATGGCCCTGGTCGGCCGCCTTCACATCCAATAGCAAGGCTTCGGCGCGGGTCAGGCGGAAGATCGCGCCCAATTCCAGGCGCGCCGCCAGCAGCGGGTAGTGGGCCGCCTGGGCGCTCCCCTGCAGGCTGCGCCAGGTGCCAGCGTCGTCCGCGCTGCCGGCCGGGGCGATCTTGTCGAGCGCGGCCCGGGCCTGCGGGCAGCCCTGGGCGGCCGCCTTTTGCAGCCAGTATACGGCGCGCACATCATTGAAGGCTTGTTCGCGGCGCGCGCGCCAGGCGTGGTTGCCGCATTCGAGCTGGGCATCGCGGTAGCCCATCTCGGCGGCGCGTTCGAGGTAGGCCTGGGCATCGCTGACGTTGCGCTGGGAAAATTCCGGCTTGATGTAAATACGCGACAGGGCGTACCAGGCTTCGGCCAGGCCCTGCTCGCCGGCCATGGTCAGCCAGCGGATCGCCTTCTTGAAATTGGCCGAGCCGGGTCCGCCCGGGATGCGCTGGCCGTCCACGCGCATGCGTGCCAGGCCCAGGCCGACGGCCATCTGGGCGTGGCGCTCGTGTTCGGCCGCCGCCAGTTCCCACATCTTGTTCAGTTCCGCCTGGTCGACGTCGCCCTCGCTGGCGGCCAGGGCGCGCGCGCAGCGCGACAGCAGCACGGCTTCGTCGGCGCTGGGGCGCAGGCCCGAGGCGAGCACGGCGCGCGCCAGTGGCAGCGCCTGGACCAGGTAGGCGGCGCCGTCGCGCGTGCTCCAGGCCTGTTCGGACAGTGCAAAGCGGGCGGCGACGACGCCGCTGTCGGCGGCGCGCCGGGTCCAGCCCGCATGCAGGGCCGGGGCCGGCGCATCGGCCGCGGGCGCCGCCTCCTGCTGCTGGGCCAGCAGCCATTGGGCGTCGGCCAGGCCGGCGCGGGCGGCCGCCTCCAGCGCCAGGCGTGCCTTGGCGCGCTGGGCCGGGCCGGCATGGGGGTCGCCCAGCACCAGCTGGGCCATGACCAGGCCGGCCGGCACTTGGCCGGCATCGAAGGCGCGTTCATACCATTGGGCAAGAGGGCGGCCACTTTGCTGGGCCAGCCCCAGCGGGACATGCAGGCCGATCAGTTCCCAGGCTTCGGCGCAGTCTTGCTGCGCGGCACGGTCAAGCCAGTGCAGGGCCGTCGGCAGGCTCTTGGGCAAGCCAGTGCTGCCGAACAGATAGAGTTTTCCCAGTTCCAGCTGGGCACGGGCCTGTCCCGCGCGTGCGGCGCGGATCACGCCTAGTTCTTCACGATTTGCCATCGCTACTTAATATCATCGTTTGGTTGGGGAAACGCCAATCTGCGCATTTTGTTACAATTGCAAAGACGCAAAAGACGGGTTGTTACCATACAACAAAGTGCGCGCTGCCGTCGCCTCAGATGGCGAAAATCGCTGCCATTGAGTATGAATTCGCTTCATTTAAAAAGGCTTGATCTGGCGCAAGGAAAGATCGCTAGCCGGGATGGATCCTGAAGGCTGGAAATCGCCGAAATTAAGCACAAATTGGGGTGCGCAACGAAGATGTCGCGTTTCAAAAATACAACAGCCTGCTTTGAATTATTGGCTTTCGACCAAGATGAACCGTCATAATTGACCAATCCGGCAATCTTGACGCAACTAGCATTTATGGTTTCACCTATCCGAGTATTCAGCTCCTCTTGATCACTCAATGCTCTACGGATTCGAACGATTTACTTTTTAAGGATTACTACATGAAAAAATCTCTCTTGGCTCTGGCACTTCTGGGCGCATTCGCCGGTGTGGCACAAGCAGATACCGCAGTTCAGATCTACGGCACCGTCGATGCTGGTATGCTCAAAACCACCGACAAGACCCTGGCCATCGGCAAGCGCGCCAACAACACCCTGGGCTTCAAGGGCACCGAAGACATCGGTGGCGGCCTGAAGGCACTGTTCCAACTGGAAATTCGCTACGAGCCGGACACCGGCACGATCGAAAGCGTCACCCGCCCACTGTTCCAGGGCCAGAGCCGCGTCGGCCTGCAAGGTGACTTCGGTATGGTGCGCATCGGCCGTGGCCTGACCGCCTACATGGAATCGCTGGACATGGTCGACCCATGGCACGGCCTGCCAACGATCACCGGTTTCAAGACCGACCTGATGGTTGCCGGCGGCTACTCGTCCGATCCACTGAGCGCAGCGGGCAACTCGGCTAACCGCTTCTCGAACGCGATCTTCTACAACTCGCCAGACATCAACGGTTTCCAGATCAACACCACGATCGGCACCAAGGAAGCCAACGGCGGCGCCGCTGTCGTCGGCCGCGGCACCGCTGCCCTGCCACAGTACATCGCTGGCGCAGAAGCGACGGCCAACCCGTACTCGGTATCGGCAACCTACAAGAACGGCGGCGCTGGCCTGATCATCGCAACCGAACGCAATGCGATCGAAACGAAGCTGTGGGACATCGGCGGCTACGTGATGGCTTCGCCGGAAATGAAACTGATGGCCAACTACAGCCGCCAGGACCAGGACCACACCAAGGCCATCAATGCCAAGACCAAGGCATGGGTCGTGGGCGCGAACTACACCATGGGCGCCGGCAAGATCCTCGCCGGTTACGGCCAGAAGTCGCCGGACGGCGTGATCAAGACCAAGGAACTGTCGCTGGGCTACGAGTACTCCCTGTCCAAGCGTACCTACCTGTACGTCGATGCGTCGAACAAGAAAGCTGCAACGTCGATCAATTCGTTTGACGTCGGCATCAACCACGCTTTCTAAGCCAGGGCAGGGCATGCCCTGCTTGAGCTGAAAGATACAAGGCGGGAATGGGCAACCATTCCCGCCTTTTTCATTGGCCAAGTGTGTCATTTACGCAACCGGTTGCACTGGCGGCAAGCTGGCATTCTGTACAAGGCCTGCAATCAATGGCATATTGGCTTGTCACGAATTAGTACGCGCGTGCGATTTTATAATAATGATATTTTCTGGAGACACAATGAAGACAAAATTCCTCGCCGGCGTCATCGCGACCTGTTTTGCAGCCCCAGTGCTGGCCCAATCGAGTGTGACGGTCTACGGCATCCTCGATGCCGGCATCATCCACAACAAAGATGGCCAGACCAAGATCGCCAGCGGCATTGCCGACGGCTCGCGTCTGGGCTTCAAGGGCACGGAAGACATCGGCGGCGGATACAAGGCCATCTTCAACCTCGAGTCGCGCATTGAACTCGACACCGGCACCCAGAAGCCGGGCCTGGTCAACGACAACCAGGGCCTGTACCTGACCCGTGGCATGGGCGCCCTGCCGGCACCGATCCTGGCTGGCGTGCGCAGCGCCTTCCAGCCCAAGGGCGGCCCCGCCGTCAACCTCGAAGGCGCGCTGTTCGACCGCACCGCGATGGTCGGCCTGATCACCCCGGGCGGCGCCGTGCTGATCGGCCGCATGTACACGCCAGGCTACGAAGTGTTCGCCGCCTCCGACGTGTTCGAAAGCGGCACCGCCGGCACCTGGGGCGGCATCACCGGCGGCACCGCCGGCTTCACGGCCCTGGGCGCCGACATCCGTTCGCAAAAATCGATCCAGTACCGCATCGCCACCCCGCAAGGCGTGGGCGCCTCCGTCATGTACGGCGCCAAGGGTTCGGGCTACCTGGGCCGCTACAACAAGTTCGTCGGCACCGCCGTCACCTACAAGGCCAACGGCCTCGACGTCGGCTTCGGCTTCAACCGCGGCTACGACCAGCACGACAATGTCAGCCTGACCACCTACACCCTGGGCGGCTCCTACACCATGGGCGACTTCAAGTGGTTCCTCGGCTTCCACGACCAGAAAAACCTGCACTCGGTCCTGCTCGACGAATACATTGCAGGCTGGGATGCCTCGATCGCCCCGAGCCTGACGGCCCTGGCCGGTGCCGCCACCGCCGGCGCGCTGCGCAATGGCGTGTTCGTGCCGAACATCACCAAGAACACCCAGGTCGACGCCAGCAGCATCCAGTTCGGCATGCACTACCGCACCGGCGCCGGCCGCATCATGGCCTCGGTGGCGCACCAGAACGACCGTACCGCCTCGAACAGCGATGCGACCCAGTATGCGATCGGCTACGACCACAACCTGTCCAAGCGCACCGACCTGTTCACCGTGTTTGGCGTGATCAAGAACAGCAACGACGGCCAGTATTCGCCAAGCACCGCCGGCGCGCCGGGCGGCTTCGTGAAAACGCCGGGCGACTCCGGCCAGGCCATCCAGCTGGGCATCCGCCACCGCTTCTAAGCGCGGCCCCTGCCTGCGACCAAGCCGCCTCCGGGCGGCTTTTTTCTTTGGGGCACGAAACTTCGGGGTCGCATCTGACATTCGGACACGGGCCCAGCCGTAGCTTGTCCTACGGCTGGGCCCGTGTCCGAATGTCAGATGCGACCCCGAAGTTTCGTGCCCAAATGACAGACTTGACCCCACCGGTTAGAATGCAGCAATCGCCAACCGGACCCTTATTCAATGATCGCCACCCTGGACTCGCACACCGTCGCCCAATTTTTGGCCGACAACCCGCATTTTTTTGAAGAGCATGCCGGCCTGCTGGGCCAGGTCAAGTTGTCGAGCCCCCTGACGGGCAAGGCCGTGTCGCTGCAGGAGCGCCAGATGGAAGTGATGCGCGACAAGTACAAGGCGCTGGAATTGCATATGGCCGAACTGATCCGCCTGGCCCAGGACAATGCCGCCATCGCCAACAAGTTCCACGCCTGGACCGCGGCCCTGCTGCGCGCGCGCATCGGCGCCGACCTGCCGCGCGTGCTGGTGGACGGCTTGCGCGACGGTTTCGCCGTGCCCCAGGTCACCCTGCGCCTGTGGGACGTGGCACCGGACTATGCCGGCAGCTGGTTCACCGAGGGCGTGTCGGACGACGCGCGCCTGTTCGCGGCCGGCCTGCGCGCGCCCTACTGCGGCACCAATAACGATTTTGAAGCCGTGCGCTGGCTCGATGAGGCCGCCGCCGTGCAGTCGACCGTGATCCTGCCGCTGCGCGCGCCCGAAGGCGTGTTCGGCCTGCTGATCCTCGGTTCGCCCGACCCCGAGCGCTTCACGGCGGCCATGGCCACCGACTTCCTCGAGCACATCGGCGCGACGGCCAGCGCCGCCCTCGCCGCCCTGCGCGCCTGAACATGGACGCGCCGGCCAAGCTGGACTGGGTGGAACGCTACCTGGCCCAGCTTGCCACCCAGCGCCAGCTCTCGCCCCACACGATTACCGCCTACCGGCGCGACCTGCAACAACTGGCCGCGCTGACCGAAGGCAGCGATTGGGAAGCGCTCGGCCACGTCGACATCCGCCGCCTCACTTCGCGCCTGCACGCCCAGGAGACGGGCCCGCGCTCGATCGCGCGCAAGCTCTCGAGCTGGCGCGGCTTCTTCGCCTGGCTGGCCCAGCACGCGGCCTTGAACGAGAACCCGGTCGCCGCCGTGCGCGCGCCCAAGCGTCCCAAGAGCCTGCCCAAGGCCCTGTCGGTGGACGACGCCGTCCACCTGGTGGCCACCCACGCCCACCCGCACGCCCATCCGGAACCGGCCGATCTGTGCAACCGCGCCATGTTCGAGCTGCTCTATTCGAGCGGCTTGCGGGTGTCCGAGCTGGCCGGGCTCGACCTGCGCTACTGCAAGGCCGAACCCGGCACGTCCGCCTCGCTTGGCTGGCTCGACCAGGAAGCGGGCGAGGTGCTCGTCACCGGCAAGGGCGGCAAGATGCGCAAAGTGCCCGTCGGGCGCCACGCGCTCGAGGCGATCCGGGCCTGGCTGGCAGTGCGCCCGGCGGCGCGCGACGGCGGCGCCGCCCTGTTCCTGTCGAGCCGCGCGCGCCGCATCACGCCGCGCCTGGTGCAACTGCGCCTGAAGGCGCACGCGATCGCCAGCGGCAGCGCCCAGCACGTGCACCCGCACGTGCTGCGCCACTCGTTCGCCTCGCACCTGCTGCAATCGTCGGGCGATTTGCGCGCCGTCCAGGAAATGCTGGGCCACGCCTCGATCGCCTCGACCCAGGTCTACACGGCCCTCGATTTCCAGCACCTGGCCAAGGTCTACGACCAGGCCCACCCGCGCGCCAAACGCAAATAAGTTTTATGATGCGCATCAAGGGGCCGGCATGTCCGCCCAGCGCGAAATCCGGCATAATCGCTCACCCCCCAACACGGACTTCGCCATGGCACTCATTCCCAGCACCATCCTGACCGGCTTCCTCGGCGCGGGCAAGACGACTTTGCTCAACCGCATCCTGCAAGAGCAGCATGGCTTGCGCATCGCCGTCATCGAGAACGAATTCGGCCAGGAAAACATCGACAACGAGATCCTGGTCCAGGACAGCGGCGAACAGATCGTCGAAATGAACAATGGCTGCATCTGCTGCACCGTGCGCGGCGACCTGATCGTGGCCCTGTCGACCCTGGCGCGCAAGCGCGAGGCCGGCGAACTCGCTTTTGACCGGGTCGTCATCGAAACGACGGGCCTGGCCAATCCCGGCCCGGTGGCCCAGACTTTCTTCGTCGACGAAGAGGTGGGCGCCCACTACCTGCTCGACGCCGTCATCACCGTGGTTGACGCGCGCCATGCGATGGCCCAGCTCGACGAGCACGAAGAAGCCCAGCGCCAGGTGGGCTTCGCCGACAAGCTGCTGCTGTCCAAGACCGACCTGGTCGACGCTGCCGCCCTCGACGCCCTGAAGGCGCGCCTCAAGCGCATCAACCCGCGCGCGCCGATCAGCACCTCGGACTTCGGCCAGGTCCCGCTGGCCGAAGTGCTCGACATCAAGGGCTTCAACCTGAACGACAAGCTCGAACTCGATCCCGACTTCCTCAGCGAAGAGGAAGCGCATGAACACGCGCACGTGCACACCGAAGCCTGCCGGCACGACCACGACCACCATGACCACCATGACCACCACCATGGCCACCATTCCGACGAGATCGCCGCCTTCGTCTTCAAGAGCGCGCGCCCCTTCGATCCCCAGCGCCTGGACGAATTGCTCGGCTCCCTGGTCCAGGTCTACGGTCCGCGCATGTTGCGCTACAAGGGTGTACTGTTGATGCAAGGGGCCGACCGCAAGGTCGTTTTCCAGGGCGTGCACCAGATGATGGGCAGCGATTTGGGTGCAAAATGGGGGGAAAACGACGAACGGGGTAGCAAAATGGTCTTTATTGGCAAAAATCTACCGAAAGATGTCTTTATCCGCGGTTTGGAACAATGTTTGGTATAAACTATCCCGGTTTTGTAATGTGCCGCTGTTAACCAATGCCCATGCGCCGAACCGGCGAGAGGAAGAGATCGGGAACATGAAGGAAACCGTGACCAAGACCGCGAAAAAAACGACCAGCAAGGCTGCCGGCGTGCTCAAGACCGTGGCTTCGGCCCTGGCCAAGAAAATCACCGGCGCCAGCAAGGCGCCCGCCAAAGCGAAGGCGGCGGCGCCGGCCAAGAGCGCAGCGCGCGCGCCCGCCAAGGCAGCGCCGGCGAGCAAGGCTGCACCCAAAAAAGCGGCCGCCAAGCCGGCGCCGAAAACAGTAGCAAAACCGCCCGCCAAGGCAGTGGCCAAAGCGGCCGCGAAACCAGCAGCAAAAACCGTCGCAAAACCAGCAGCGAAACCAGCGTCCAAGGTGCTCGCCAAGCCGGCGGCCAAGGCCGCACCCAAGGCCGCCGCCAAGAAACCGGCGGCCGTCGTCAAGGCCGCACCGAAAGCCGCCGTCAAGGCGCCTGTCGCCAAAGCCGTCAAGGCCGCGCCAGCCAGCAAAGTTGCAGCACCTGTCAAGGCCGCTGTAGCGAAAGCGGACACCGCATCAGTTACTCCGGCGGCACCGGCGTTAGCTGATAAAATGAAAACCTCTGTCGTAGCCAAGGTAAGTGAAGTCATGACCAAAACAAAACAATCGACCGCCGCCGTGAACACCGATGGCCGTCTCCTCACCGAAGACGAAATTCGGGCGATGGGCGAAAAGGATTATATGAATCCGGCGCAGCTGGCCTTCTTCAAAGCGCGCCTGCAGCAGCTGGAAAAAGACCTGCTCAAGAATGCCGGCGAAACCACCGAGCACCTGCGCGAAACCGTGCTCGTGCCCGATCCGGCCGACCGCGCCACGATCGAGGAAGAACATGCGCTGGAACTGCGCACGCGCGACCGCGAGCGCAAGCTGCTCAAGAAAGTGCAACAGTCGATCGCTGCCATCGATGGCGGCGACTACGGCTGGTGCGAGGAAACGGGCGAACCGATCGGCATCCCGCGCCTGATCGCCCGTCCCACGGCCACGCTCTCGCTCGAAGCGCAGCAGCGCCGCGAACTGAAGCAGAAGCTGTACGGCGACTAAGCCGCTCCGGCTCCCGCCAAAAAGCATGCGCCGCAAGCCGCATGCTTTTTTTTGCGCTGTGCTTGACCATCAGTGCGGCCATAAAGCTTGCCCTTCGGCTACACTAACCCCTGTGCGATACCAACATGGGACAGGCAGTGGGCATCTTCTCCATCTTCAAGGGCAAAAAGACCGGGCAAGTCGACGATCTCGACGGCTTCGCCGATGTGCCCACCCGGATGGCAGGCAGCGACGCCGAACGGGCGCGCCAGCGCGAGATCGCGCGCGCCACCGCGATGAAGATCGACGCCATCGAGTCGGCCATGACCCAGGACATCTTCAACACGCCCGAGCCGGCCTGGGGCAGCGGCCCGCGCCGCCCGCGCACCAACGCCCAGATCCAAGGCGGCGGCGCCGGCGCCCACCCCACCCTGCCGATGCTCGAACTGGCCACCACCGAATTGCTGGCCGACGACGAGGTGCCGGAAGCGGCCGTCGAAGCCCAGACCGCGCCCGTGGTCGAAGAGATCGCCATCATGTACGCCAACGGCCAGCAGGAGGTGGCCGAGGCCATGCTTACCGACAGCCTGGCCGACGCCGGCCTGACCGAGCGCAGCCTGTGGTGGATGCTGTTCGACCTGTACCAGATCAGCGGCCGCCAGGACGACTTCGACAATATCGCCATCGACTACGCGAGCCGCTTCGAAACTTCGCCGCCCACCTGGTCGCCGCTGTCGCCACCGGCGCATGAGGCGAGCTACGCCGGCGTGGAGCCGACCGAAGCGTTTGCCGGCCTGCTCGACGCCGCGATCGTGCCGCAACTCGAGCGCCTGGCCCAACTCGCTGCCAGCGCAGCGGTGTTCCGCCTCGAATTCTCGCGCGTGCGCGAGGTCACGCCGGAGGGCTGCGAACTGCTGCTGGCCGCCTTGCGCCGCCTGCGCGCGCGCGCGCTGACCGTGGTGGGCGCGGCCGAGCTGGCCGAACTGATACGCGGCACCCTGACCATCGGCGCGCGCGACGCCAGCGAAGGCCCGTGGCTGCTGCGCCTCGAGCTGCTGCAGCTGCTCAATCGCGAAAAGGATTTCGAAGAAACGGCGATGGACTATTGCGTCACCTACGAAGTGTCGCCGCCCCAGTTCAGCGCCCCCACCAACGTGGCCACGGCGGCGCCGGCGCGCGCGCCGGTGTCGGCCGACCGCTTCATGCTGCCGGCCCTGCTCGAAGGATCGCTCGAGCCCCTGGGCGACGCCATCCACGCCTACGCGGCCCAGAACGCGCTGCTGGTGCTCGATTGTTCGCGCCTGGCGCGGGCCGACTACGGCGCCGCCGGCAAGCTGCTGGCCATCCTGCGACCACTGGCGGCGGCCGGCAAAAAAATCGAACTGCGCGACATGAACCACCTGGTTGCTGCACTATTCAAACTGCTCGGCTATGCTGAGAGTAGCCGGCTGTTCCCCCACAAATACTGATTCTCTTGCAATTGGCTGGCCCATCCCCATCTCCCGGGGGTCAAACGCTTTTGAGGCAGATATGGAACAATTTCACGGCACCACCATCTTGTGCGTGCGGCGCGGCAATTCGGTCGCGCTGGGCGGCGACGGCCAGGTCACGCTCGGCAACGTCGTCATGAAGGGCACGGCGCGCAAGGTGCGCAAGCTCTACCAGGGCAAGGTCCTGGTCGGCTTTGCCGGCGGCACCGCCGACGCCTTCACCCTGCTCGACCGCTTCGAAGGCAAGCTGGAAAAACACCAGGGCAACCTGCTGCGCGCCTCGGTCGAGCTGGCCAAGGACTGGCGCACCGACCGCGTGCTGCGCCGCCTGGAGGCAATGCTGCTGGTGGCCGACAGCGAATCGACCTTGGTGATCACCGGCAACGGCGACGTGCTCGAGCCCGAGGACGGCATCGGCGCCATCGGCTCCGGCGGCACCTATGCGCAATCGGCGGCCAAGGCGCTGGTGGAAAATACGGAACTGTCGCCGACGGAAGTCGTCAAAAAGTCACTGACCATCGCCGGCCAATTGTGCATCTACACCAATATGAACCACATCATCGAGACACTGGACCCAGCATGAACATGACACCGAAGGAAATCGTCGGCGAACTCGACAAACATGTGGTCGGCCAGGGCAACGCCAAGAAGGCCGTGGCCATCGCGCTGCGCAACCGCTGGCGCCGCCAGCAGGTCGAGGAACCGCTGCGCCACGAGATCACGCCGAAAAACATCCTGATGATAGGTCCGACCGGCGTCGGCAAGACCGAGATCGCGCGCCGCCTGGCCAAGCTGGCCGACGCGCCCTTCATCAAGATCGAAGCCACCAAGTTCACCGAGGTCGGCTACGTCGGCCGCGACGTCGACACCATCATCCGCGACCTGATCGACATCGGCGTCAAGCAGACCC
>JAZJYP010000324.1:0-7657 GCA_040390345.1 Pseudomonadota bacterium
AAAGTTGCCTGCGAATCGTGGTCTGACCCCGGTTGTCAAGTTGCCGGGTTTGACCCCACCGGATCATCCACCCGAGGTATTGAGGACGATGAGCTCGCCGGATCGGCCGGGCAGTTCGCCCCATTGCACCGGGTAGTCGGGCAGGGCCTGGTCTTTCACTTTCTGGTACAGGTCGGCCATCGACGCCAGGCGGTAACCCTGGGCCTTCCAGCCGGCCAGCAATTCGTCGAAGATGGGGGCAAGTTTCTGTCCTTCAAGTTCGGCGTGCAAGGTGTACACGTGGTCGCGCTTGGCGCCCGCCGTCAGCTTGAGCAGCCAGGCGGCGATATTGCCGCTCGTGAGTGTGACGCCGTCGATCTCGCGCCCCAGCACTTCGTCGAGCGTTGGCAAGGTCGTCGGCAGCTGGATGCAGCGCAGGCCGGTGATGCGGTAGGGGCCGGCTTGCGGGTCGCGCAGGCTGCCGTTCTCGTTGAGCAGGGCGCGCCCGTCTGAAGCGTACTGGTAGCCGGCCGCGTCGTGCTCGGCGAAGGCGGCCTGGTTCATCTGCCAGCCGGCTGCACCGTGCGTGTGCGGCGCGTCGCCAAAGACGCTCGAGAAGCGGTGCGCGGCCTTGCGCATCATGCGCTGCGTCCATTCCGGGTCGCGCGCGCGCACATTGTCCTGCCACTGCACGTGGTCCCAGGTATGGATGCCGCATTCGAAACCGGCGCTGGCCACTTCGTGCATCTCGGCCGCGCAGTCGCGCCCGATGTCGGGCGCCGGCAGCAAGGTGCCGTACATCAGGGTCTTGATGCCGTAGTGCTCGACGACGGAAGTGCGCGAGACTTTCTGGAAGAAGCCGGGACGGAAGGCGCGCCGCAGGGCCCAGCCGGTGTGGTCGGGCCCGAGCGAGAACAGGAAGGTGGCGTTGGCCTCGTGCCCCTTGAGCATGCGCACAAGGTTGCCGACACCTTCACGCGTACCGCGGTAGGTGTCGACGTCGATCTTCAGGACCAGCAGCGGGGCGTCGTCGGTCACATTAATCCATCAGGGCTTTGGCTTCGGCGACTTGGCCGCGGTAGGCGTCGAAGATATTGCGCAGGGCGTCGGCCATGGTCGTCGTCGGTGCCCAGCCCAGCTCTTCGCAGGTGTTGGTGATCTTCGGCACGCGGTTCTGCACGTCCTGGTAGCCGGTGCCGTAGTAGGCGCCCGAGGTCGTCTCGACGATCTTGACCTGCTTGGCGCCGTCGGCGTATTCAGGGTATTCGGCGGCGAGCGTGATCATCATGCCGGCCAGGTCGCGGATCGAGTAGTTGTTGGTCGGGTTGCCGATGTTGTAGATCTTGCCGGTGGCCGCGCCATCCTTGTTGTCGATGATGCGCATCAGGGCGTCGATGCCGTCGTCGATGTAGGTGAAGGCGCGCTTCTGGGCGCCGCCGTCGACCAGCGAGATGTTCTCGCCGCGCACGATGTGGCCGAAGAACTGCGTCACCACGCGCGACGAGCCTTCTTTCGGCGTGTGGATCGAATCGAGGCCGGCGCCGATCCAGTTAAATGGGCGGAACAGGGTGAAGTTCAGGCCTTCCATGCCGTAGCCCCAGATCACGCGGTCCATCAGCTGCTTGGCGTTGGAGTAGATCCAGCGCGGCTTGTTGATCGGGCCGCAGACCAGCTCGGAGTTCTCCGGATCGAACTCGTCGTCGTGGCACATGCCATACACTTCCGAGGTCGACGGGAACACCAGGTGCTTGCCGTACTTGGCGGCCGAGCGCACGATAGGCAGGTTGGCCTCGAAGTCCAGTTCGAACACGCGCAGCGGCGGCTTGACGTAGGTCGATGGCGTGGCGATGGCCACCAGCGGCAGGATCACGTCGCACTTCTTGATGTGGTACTCGACCCATTCCTTGTTGATCGTGATGTCGCCTTCGAAGAAGTGCATGCGCGACTTGTAGCCCTCATTGTCAAGCAGGTCCTTGATGCGGTCGGACTGCATGTCCATGCCGTAGACGTGCCAGTCGGTCGTTTCCAGGATGCGCTTGGACAGGTGGTGGCCAATGAAACCGTTGACGCCGAGGATGAGGACTTTTTTCATGGGGTGCTCTCTTGTAGAAAATTCGTTAGGCCAGGCAAGCTTGTAGCTGGGCCGGCGTGATCGGCTGGCCGTCGGCCAGCAGGCTCGAAATGGCCAGCGCGCGGCCATCGCCGCAGACGCCAAAGATGCAATTATCCACTACTGCCAAGCCCGGATGCAAACTTGGCAGCGTTTTCGCTGACAATCTTGCACGTTCGATAATAAATGTGCGGTCTTTGTGCGCGCTGAAGGCGCCTGGGTAGGGCGGCGCGACGGCGCGGTGCAGGTTGTACACGGCCTGGGCCGGCTGCGACCAGTCGATGCGGCCGTCTTCGGGCTTGCGCCCGCCGAAGTAGCCGCCACGCGTGAGGTCATTGGGCTGGCGCGGCGCGGCGCCGATCAAGAGCGCCGGCAGGATGCGCCACAGCGTCTGCTCGGCCGCCACAGTGACCTTGGCGAACACCTCAAAGGCGGTGTCGTCGGGCAGGATCGGCACGGCCGTCTGGGCGACGATGGCGCCGGCGTCGGGCTTGACCGTCATCTCGTGCAGGGTAGCGCCGGTCTCGCTGGCGCCGTGCAGCACGGCCCAGTTGACGGGTGCGCGGCCACGGAATTCGGGCAGCAGGGAGCCATGCATATTGAAGGCCGGGGCGATGTCGAGCAGGGCGGCCGGCAGCATGTGGCGGTAGTAAAAGCTGAACATCAGGTCGGGCGCGGCGTCGCGCACGGCCTCAATGAGCTGCGGCGATTTGGCGTCCGGCGGCGTCAGGTAAGCGATACCTTCGGCCTGGCACAGCATGACGACGGACTCGAACCAGATGTTCTCGGTGGCGCTGTCTTCATGGGTGACGACCAGCGCGACATCGACGCCGCCGGCCAGCAGCACCTTCAGGCAGCGCACGCCCACATCGTGGTAGGCGAAGACGACGGCGCGCTTGTGCATCAACGTCCCACCTGGCGTTTTTCGACTTCGTCGGTTTCAAGCTGGCCGTGGTCGTGGCCGGGCGCGTGCTGGAGGATGGTCTGCACCACATAGCGCGGGCGGGCGCGCACTTGCTGGAAGATGCGGCCCACGTATTCACCCAAGAGGCCAATGCCGAACAGGATCACGCCCATGAAGAAGAAGGTGATGGCAAACAGCGTGAACACGCCTTCGGCTTCCGCGCCGAGGAACAGGCGGCGCACCACCAGCAGGGCGACCAGCATGGCCGAGAGGATCGACATGGCCATGCCCAGCATCGAGAACATCTGCAGTGGCACCAGCGAGAAGCCGGTCACGAGGTCGAAGTTCAAGCGGATCAGCGAGTACAGCGAATACTTCGATTCGCCGGCGGCGCGCTCTTCGTGCTCGACGATGATCTCGGTGGGTTTGCGCGCGAACTTGTAGGCCAGCGCGGGCACGAAGGTGTTCACCTCGCCGCACTGGTTGACCAGGTCGATCACGTTGCGCCCGTAGGCGCGCAGCATATTGCCCTGGTCCGTGATCTTGATGTTGGTGATCTTCTCGCGCAGCTGGTTCATGGCCTTGGACGCGTAGGTGCGCCACGCCGAATCCTGGCGCTTGCGCCGGATCGAGCCCACGTAGTCGTACCCTTCGCGCATCTTGGCGACGAGCTTGTGGATTTCTTCCGGCGGGTTCTGGAGGTCGGCGTCGAGCGTGACGACGATGTCGCCGCGGGTCGCTTCGAAGCCGGCCAGGATGGCCATGTGCTGGCCGTAGTTGCCGTTAAAGAGGATCACGCGCGTGACGTCCGGGCGGGCGCGGAACTGCTCGGCCAGGATGGAGACGGAATTGTCGCGGCTGCCATCGTTGATGAACACGATCTCGTAGGAGATGTGCATCGCGTCGAGCGCCGGGTAGAGGCGTTCGAACAGGTGGGCCAGGCCGGCTTCCTCATTGTAGATGGGGATGACGACGGAGAGTTCTGGTTTCATCGGGATCACGGTCATTTTGCGAGCACGGCTTTCACGGCGGCGACGGCGCGTTCGACATCGGCCTTCGTCATGGCGTAGAACATCGGCAGGGTCACGGTCAGGCGGCCGATCTTCTCCGACACGGGGAACATGCCTTCCTTGAAGCCGCGTTCGCGGTACATGGTAAACAGGTGGATCGGCGCGTAGTGGTAGCCGGTGCCGACATTGTGTTCCTTCTGCAGGCGCGTCATGAAGTCGGCGCGCGTGCCGGGGCCGTTATCGGGCAGGATGATCTGGAACAGGTGCCAGTTCGAGGTTTCAAATGCCTGTTGCGGCAGCTGGGCTCCGGTCTGCGCCTCGAAGTCCGCGCCGAAGCATTCGAAGTAGTGCGCGGCCAGTGCGCGGCGGTGCGCGTTGACGGCGTCGATGGTTTTCATCTGGCCCAGGCCAATGGCGGCGGTGATGTCCGTCATATTGTATTTGCCGCCCAGGACGTCGACGTCGATGCCGTCCACGCCCGAACGCGTCACGCCTTGCAGGCGGTATTTCTCGGCCAGGCGCGCTTCTTCCGGCGTGTTCAGCACCAGGCAGCCGCCTTCGCCCGTCGTCAGGTTCTTGTTGGCCTGGAAGCTGAAGGAGACGAAGTCGCCGAAGGCGCCGATGCGCTGGCCGCGCCAAGTCGAGCCGAAGGCTTGCGCGGCGTCTTCGACCACGCGCAGATTGTGCTTTTTCGCGATCGCGTACAGGCGGTCCATATCGACCGGCATGCCCGACAGGTAGACCGGGATGATGGCGCGAGTGCGCGGGGTGATGGCCGCTTCGACCTTGTCCAGGTCGATATTGCGGGTCACGGGATCGATGTCGGCAAAGACGGGCGTGGCGCCCACTTCGATGATGACGTTGGCCGTGGCGACCCAGGAGATGGGCGTCGTGATGACTTCATCGCCCGGGCCAATGCCGGCGATGCGCAGCGCGATCTCCATGGTGCAGGTGCCGGAATTGAAGGTGCGCACCGGGCGGCCGCCGAAGTACTCGGACAACTGGGCCTCGAAGGCCTGGACCTTGGGGCCGCTGGTGATCCAGCCCGAACGCAGCACCTCGCCGACGGCGGCGATGGTTTCCTCGTCGATGGAGGGTTTAGAGAAGGGCAAGAAAGGAAGCATGGTCGTCATATTTTTCACTCGTAGGGTGGGCACGCGTGCCCACGCGGCATTGGCCGGTATTTTATCAGTGTTGCAATCAGGTCCGCGCCATCAAGGCCACGCCGATCAGGATCACGCCCATGGCCACGATGCGCTGCAGCGAGATCACTTCGCCCAGGAAGTACCAGGCGCCGAGCGCATTGACGATGTAGCCCAGCGAGAGCATCGGGTAGGCCATCGACACGTCCACGCGCGACAGGGCAATGATCCACACCACCACCGACAGCACATAGCAAGTGAGCCCGCCGATGATGGGCAACTGGGTGGCCACCTGCAAGCCCGTGGAAAACCAGTTTTCCATGGTCAGGTGGATGGCGCCGACACTCTTGGTGCCGGCCTTGAGCAGCAGCTGGGCCAGCGCGTTGAGGAACACGCCGGTGATGAGGAAGCCAAAGGTTGCGAGGTTCATCTTATTGGTTGGCGATGACGGTGCGGCGCGCATCTTCGGCCACAACGCGCATCGGCACGCCTTTCGTTTTCAGTTCAAGCAGGATTTCAGGGGAGACGATGGCCACGTCGTCGATGCCACGCGTGGCGTCGGCCGACCATTGGCCGATGAAGGCGTCCACGGTCGGAATCGACAATTCGGGCTGCTGTTCCAGGCCGAAGGTGAATTCGTCCCAGTAGTCGACCAGGATGACGGTGCGCTTGAGGTAGAAGGTCATCGACTGCTCATAGGTGCCGACCGAATAGATTTTTGTGTCGGGCTTGAGTTCAGCGACGATCTTGGGCACCAGCGCCTTGCCGGAGCGTTGCAGGCCATACGATTCGAAGCCCGTCGCCACCAGCTCGGTGGCGCAGAAACCGCCCAGGGCCAGGGCCAGCACCATCAGGTCGCGCCGCAGGTGGCGCGCGTGCAGCACGCCGAAGGCGCCGCCGACCAGGGCGCAGAAGCCGGCCGCGATGATCCAGGGCTGGAACGCTTCGAGCATGGCCGTCTCGGCCACGCGGTGCGGCACCTTCAATACTTCGAAGCCGAGGATGACGAGGGCTACGCCGACACCGGCCACCAGCGCGCCCGCCAGGGTGCGGCTGCCGCGCGAGGCCACTTCGATGTGGGCGCCGGTGAGCAGGGCCAGGGCCGGGAAGATCGGCAGGATGTAGCCGGGCAGCTTGGAGCTGGAATAGCTGAAGAAGAAGAAAATGAAGACCGCCCACACCAGCAGCATCATGCGCGGCTGGAAAGTGCTGCGTTCGCGCTTGAAGCTGGCCAGCAGCGACTGCGGCAGCAGGCCCAGCCAGGGAATCATCCCCAGCATCAGCGGGCCGACGAAGTAGTACCATGCGCCTTCGCGGTGGTGGGTCTTGAGCAGGAAGCGCTCGAAGTGCTCGTGGATGAAGAAGAAATGCGGCTGTTCCGGGTTCTTCAGGCCCACCAGCACGAACCAGGGCGCGGCGATGGCGAAGAACAGCAGCAGGCCCTTGGCCAGGTGCAGGCGCGTCCAGATCTTCCAGTCGCGCGCGGCAATCGTGTAAATCACCAGCACGGCGCCCGGCAGCACCAGGCCGATCAGGCCCTTGGCCAGGACGGCCAGCGCCATGGCGGCCCAGCACAGCAGCATCCACCAGCATTGTTCGCGTTTGGTCGCTTCGTCGCGCTGGGCCACGAGCAGGGCGCACAAGGCCAGGGTGGTCATGCCGGACAGGCCCATGTCGAGCGAATCGACCTGGCCCGACAGCACCCAGTAGAAGCAGGAGCCGAGCACCAGCGCACTGTAGAAGCCGGCGCGCTGGCCGAACACGCGCGTGCCCGCATAACCGGTCATGACGACGCCGAGCAGGCCGCACAGGCCCGTCCACAGGCGCGCCTGCCAGTCGCCCAGGCCGAAGACGGTGAACGAGAGGGCGTTCATCCAGGTTTGCAGGGGCGGCTTTTCGAAGTACTTGATGCCATTCAGGCGCGTGGTGATCCAGTCGCCGCTGGCAAACATCTCGCGCGCCATCTCGGCGTAGCGCCCTTCATCGGGCGGCACCAGGGTGCGGGCGTCCAGCAGCCACAGAAACGTAATTGCAAATGCAACGAACAAGGTCCAGGTGAAGGTGCGCGATTTATGCAATTCGTTCATTGGGCGCCCTGCACGCCGTCGAGGATCAGGGCCAGGGTGACCTTGCGGCCTTCGCCCATGAGGATATTGTAGGTGCGGCAGGCGGCCTTGTTGTCCATGCATTCGACGCCCACGCGGCGTGCGGCCAATTGCGCCACCAGGCGCGGATGGACGAAGCGCTGGCGCGCGCCGGTGCCGAGGATGACGACGTCCGGTGCATCCTGCTCGATCAGGTCGAAGTGCTCAAGCGCGAGGGCCTCGAACGAAGGCACGGGCCAGGGCTGCGGTGCGCGTTCGGGCATGACGGTCAGGCTGGCGCTGAAACGTTGGCCATTGATGTCGACGCCGGCGTCGTCGTAGCCGGTCACGGTTTGGTATTGTTGGGAGTTGCTGGTGTGGAGCTTCATTTTTTAATTTGGCCAGTGGGCGTGTGCACAGCCATTCAT
>JAZJYP010000325.1:0-2697 GCA_040390345.1 Pseudomonadota bacterium
CAACTGGACAAATCGGGGACAGACCCTAAGCGCAGCGCTTGGGGTCTGTCCCCGATTTGTCCAGTTGCCGGGTTTGACCCCAGCTTATTTGAGGCGCCAGCGCAGCAGTCCCGCCGACAGCGTGCCGAAATAGCCTGCCATCAGCGTCAACGTCAGCACCGTGATGGGGTTGTCGGTAAAGCGCTGCATCGGCGTGTTCGATCCTTGGTTCACGAACACTTCGAAACCGATATACAGCACGCGCGCCGCGAACAGCAGCGCGATCAGGATGCCAAGGCGCGCATTGGGCTTGAAAAAATAACCCTCTTCGCTGTGCTCATAGCGCATCAGCCGCAAGCCCCACACGCCGTAAGCGATGCCCGCTGCCGTGCCAACGGCCCACCAGCCCATCATCTCGGGCTTGCCGAACACTTCGGACGCGACCACAAAAATCACCGCCGCAAACGTGCCCAGCCCCGTCCAGTGGCGCGTGAGCACCGATGGCTGGCGCGCCATCATCGTCTTCAGGCGCGAATAAATCCGCCACACCAGCAGCGGCGTCAGGACCAGCAGCGCGAGTGTCGTCAAGTCCATCAATGCGCTCCCGCGCTGCGGCGCCAGCGCAGCAGGCCGCCGGCGTACACGGTGTAGTAGCCGGCCATCAGGCCGAGCGCCAGCAAGGTCAGGGGACTCTTGCCCATCGCTTCGGGCTGGCCGCCACCGAGCGAATAGACTTCGAAAGCACGGTACAGCATGCGGCCGATGAAAATGAGCGACACGGCCAGGCCGATGCGCGCATTCGGCGTGAAGAAAAAGTCGTCACCCACGCGTTCAAACTGCGTCTTGCGCAAGGCCAGCCAGGCCAGCGCGGCGCCGGCCAGCGTGCCGCAGGCAAGGCCGCCTTCAGAAAGCGGATAGGTGATGGCTGCGACGGCAAAGCCGACCAGGATGGCTGGCATCATGATCGCGGCAACCCAATGGCGCCACAAATGCGACTGCTGGCGTACCATCAAGCGTTTGATGCGCGAATAAATACGCCACAAGACCAGGGGGAGGAAGATGAGAAAGACGATCGTGCTCTGTTTCATGCGCTGCTACCTCGACGGACAGGAAGCGGCCATTGTAAACCACCAGCGCCGATAAAAAAGGCGGCCCGCCTGGACGGGCCGCCAAACAGGTACCCTTAGATCCCCGTCAAGCCCTGCAGGCTCAATTTAGTCGCCGTTCCAATGGCCACTTCATTGAGTTTGGTGATGGAGCCGTCGGCATTGATGGCGTAGGCCACCACCTTGTCGTCGCCCAGGTAATCGGCATACAGGAATTTGCCGTCGGCGCTGACCCACGAGTCGCCCGAGACGCTGTTCGCGCCCGGCGCAGGACCGGCTTCAAACGCGGCCTTCGCATTGAGCAGGGTGAGCGTGCCGCTCGCGCTGACCGAATACGACGACACCGAGCCGGCGCCATTGCCCACATACGCATATTTGCCGTTCGGCGTGACCACCAGCCAGCATGGCGCGCCTTCGCCGCTGGCGACGGAGCCGATCAGGTTGAGCGCACCGGCGTTGGTGAAGGAGTAGGAGGCCAGGGCCTTGCCCATGATGTCGGACGACAGGTAGACCGTATTGGCGGCGAAAGCGCCGGCGAACGGCGTGTTGATGCCGGCCGTGTTGGTCACGGGCGAACCGAGCGAGCCATCCTTGTTCATCGGGTAGGACACGACCATGTTCGAGCTGGTGCCGGCGCTCACCACAATGAAATTCCCGTCCGGCGACACGACCACCTGGGTCGGCGTGGTGCCGGTCTGCGGCAGGTTCTGCAGCCCAAGCTGGGACAGCGAACCGTCGGCCTGCACGGCGTAGGAGCCCAGCTGGTTGGCACCCATCTGGAACATCACGTACAGGAAGCCATTGCGGTAGGCCAGGCTGGTCGGCTCGTTGCCGAGCAGCTTGGTGCTCTTCTTCAGCGTCAAATCGCCCGTCGCCTGGTCGATCGAGAACACGGAGACCGAGGAGTCGCCCGCATTGACGGCGAACAGGGTCGTCTTGTCGGGGCTGACCATCACGCTGTTCTGGCTCACCAGCGAATTGCCGGTCGGCGCCGTGGTGCCGGGCTTGACGCCGTTCAGGCCCATGCCGCCCGTGGCAGCGCGGTTCTTGATGCTGATGCTGCCATCGGCCGCGCGCACCATATGCACGATCATATTGGCCGTTTCATTCGTTTGCGCATACAACTGGTTGGCCAGTGGCGCCGGTGCCGGTGCGGCCGCGACAGGCGCGGGCGCCATCACCGGTGTGGAACCGCCGCCGCAAGCCGACAGTGCTACTGCGATCGTGCCGAGTGTGAACTTCAATTTCATGTGCCGCTCCTGATTTGCTCAAATTGTTAGGGGAGCTCGCGAAGTGATCAGGTTCGCAAGTGAGCATCTGTCGGCGCAGCGGGCGCGAACTTACACACGATACGAAAATAAAATTGCACGATTGTGCTAGAGTCAATACAGGACATCACGTCACGCAGGAGCGTTTGCCATGCAGCCATTACCGTTTGAAATGCACCGGGCGCCGGACCCCGCGCCGGTCGAGGAACCCGATCCGGAACAACGTCCCCATCCCCACCATCCGCCGGTGCAGACACCGAACAACGAAGACCCGGTGCCCGATCCGAACCCTAGGAGTCTGCGCGGCAGACAGAATTTGAACGAGCCAAGCTGACTTGCCAGCG
>JAZJYP010000326.1:0-7748 GCA_040390345.1 Pseudomonadota bacterium
AGTGTGACCGAGCCGCTCAGCACTTCATAGGAGGGGCGGCTGGACGCTTACAGTCGAAATTGGAAAAGCACCAAAGAACTCGAGACCAATCTCCACTTGGTCGTTGCGTACGCACAACCGTTGCCAAGGCCGACGCCGAGCGCCTCATCGCCATCGCGCAAGCGAACATGGCGGAAGTTGCAGCTGGCAAAATGGCGCTCGAAAAATCGGCGAATGCGGACGTCAAATCCTTCGCGCAAACAATGATCGACGAGCACGCCAAAGGCCTGGAAGAAACGCAAAAGGTCGCCGCGGCGAAGAACATCACACTGCCTTCCGAGCCGGATGCGGCGCACAAGAAAATGGCCGCCGACCTGCAAAAACTGTCCGGGGCGGCCTTCGACAAGGAATACGCCGGCAAGGCCGGCCTGGCCGACCACGTCAAGGTCCATGCGGCGCTGAAGCATGACATGGCCAGTGCCAAGGATCCGGAAATCAAGGCCCTGGCGGCCAAGCTCGAACCGACCGTCGCCCATCACGAAGACATGGCCAGGAAGCTCAAGGCCGCCATCAAGTAGGCCAGGATGCGAGGTACCATGCCATGCAGGACCCGACACTCATACTCATTGGCGCCTCGGCGGGGGGCGTCAATGCCTTGACCCGCCTGACCTCGGCACTGCCCGCCGGCTTGCCTGCGACCGTCTTGATCGTGATGCATATCGGTGCGCGCCGCAGCGAGTTGCCCGAGATATTGCAAAAGCGCTGTCCTTTGCCGGTGATGCATGCGCAAGACTGCGCGCCACTCTTGCCTGGCGAAGTGCTGATCGCGCCGCCAGACCGTCATCTGACGGTGGAGAGGCACCAGGGCATGGCACGTGCCCGCCTGTGGCACGGGCCGAAGGAAAACCACACGCGTCCGGCGATCGACCCTTTGTTCCGTTCGGCCGCCGTCGCTTTCGACGGCAAGGTGTTTGCCGCCATCCTGACCGGCTATCTCGACGATGGCACCGCCGGCCTGTATGCGGTCAAGGCTTGCGGTGGCCATGCCATTGTGCAGGACCCGAACGATGCGCAAGTGCCCGACATGCCCGCCAGCGCCCTGCGCCATGTCGCCGTCGACCAGGTGCTGCCACTCTCTGAAATCGGCCCGGTGCTGGCCGCGCTGGCGCAGCATGCGCCGGCTTCGGTGCACCAGAAGCCGGGGCTGCCGGAATGGATGGCCGTCGAAAATCGCTACGTCCAAGGCGCAGCAGGAATGGAAGACCTGCAGCGCATCGGTGTCCCGTCGGGCTATACCTGTCCGGAATGCAGCGGCGCCTTATGGAAGATCAAGGATGCCATACCGCCCCGCTTCCGCTGCCATACCGGGCATAGTTTCACCGCCCGCGTGCTGGCGCATTTGCAGGATGACACCGTCGAGACGGCGCTCTGGTCCGCGCTGCGCGCCTTGCAGGAAAAGCTGTGCATGGAGCAGGAGATGCTTGGCGACGCCACTGGTCCCGATCACGTTCAAACCTTGCAGGCCGAGATAGCAACCCTGCATGCCTTGCTGTCGCGATAGTTTGGTTCGGTACAGCGCCGTCTTGGCGATATTCGCATCGATGATGTCGGAATCGCCACTATGCTGGGCCCATCGTCCAGGCTGTAATACCAGCTTACCTAGCGGAGGCGCGATGATCCAGACTTACCACGGCGGCTGCCATTGCGGCCGCGTTCGCTTCGAGCTGCAGGCGCGGCTCGACCATGTCGTCGAATGCAATTGTTCGATCTGCCGCATGCGCGGCGCGCTGTGGCACGGCAGCTCGGATGCCGGCTTGCGCATCGTGAAAGGGCAAGAGGAACTGGCGCTCTACCAGTTCAACACGAACACGGCCAGGCATTATTTCTGCCGCCATTGCGGCATCCACCCCTTCGCGCGCCCGCGCATTGCGCCGCAGGCCTGGGTGGTCAATGTGCGCTGCCTCGATGGCGTCGACCTGGCGAGCTTGCCGATGCGCCCTTTCGATGGCCAGCATTGGGAGGCGGCAGCGGCGGCCTTCCTGGGCCACGGCACCAGGGCCGTGGCCGGTTCAAGCTAATTACGGATTGCAGGCAGCGTCGCAGTCGGCGCGGGTGGCGGCGCAGTCGGTGCCGCCATAGTTGACGCAGGCTTTCCATTCGAGGTAGCAGTTCCACTCGCAGTCAGGCAGGCGAGCGTAAGCCGAGGACATACCCATACCCAGGGCCAGCAACAGCAGTGCAAGTTTCTTGTTCATGCAAAGTCTCCTTGATGTTCAGGCGGCAAAAAAAGGGCATGCCGACGCCGCCTATGTCGTCTGGCATGCCAAAAACTGCAGGGGTTCAGTGGCGGATCTTGGCCAGCGCGGCGTCGATGGCGCCCTGGTTGAAGCCGTTGATGCGGCGCTTGCCCACCAGGATCACCGGGACCTTGGCGCCGCCGAGCTCGTCGAACTGGGCACGCGCCTTGGCCGAGGTGGTCACGTCGGCATCGGAAAAGGCGATGTGCTGGGTGCGCAGGTAGTCGCGCGTCTTGGCGCAGTAGGGGCAGGTCGGGGTGCCGTAGACCACGACCTGGGTGTTGGCGTCGGGATAGTATTTGGCGAATTCGCCTTCGGTATAGGCGGGCTTGAGCCACTGCACCGCGATCGGCAGGGCGTAGCCGGCGCCCAGGCCGATGCCGAGGATGGCGAGGTAGCCGAGGGCGTTTTTGAGACGTTGTGCGAGCATCGTGAACATCCTTGTGGTCCTGCCGTGGCACGGTGCCAGGGCGGAAGACAGGATTCCACCTCGGCTGTTCCAGCACAATCGAAATCACCAGACTGTTTAATAATTATCAATCTTGTTCGATTTACTTGTCTAGACTAGTCACACTACTAGTAGACAGGAACAGCCGCTGTGCTACATCGCTTCAGCCCGTCAGTGTCACATAACCGGTCGAGGCACTCAAAGTGTGGGTGCCAATGATCTCGACAATGGTTGTATCGGTCGGCGCGAGTATGCCGGAGGTCGACTGGGCCAGGTAAGTGTTGCCACCGTAGACGGCATAGGCGACGCCGTGGGAAAACGCCGCCGCCGCTTCGACGGCGGTGATGGTTTGCGCCACCGAGCCGCCCGGCGTGGTGGCCGACAGCGAGTTGCCCGCCGAGGCGCCGTCGGCGGCGAAGGTGATGCGGTCGCCCGTCTGCGCGCCCGTGATCACATAGTTCGGCACCGTCGCATAGGTGGTGCCGCCGGTGCCCACGGTGATGTAATCGGGCGCGGAGCCGACGTCGAGGGTCACGTTGTAGCGGCCCGTGGAATTGGTGGTCGCCCCGCCCAGCGTGATGTAGTTCGAGCCCGTGCCCAGGGTCAGGTTGACCGTCCCTGCGGTCGACACATTGGTCACCACATTGTTGCCGTTGCCCAGGGTGATGTTGTCGACATTGCCTGACGCGGCGCCGGCCATTGTCAGCTTGACGTGGGCCGGGTCGGTATCGCCCGTGATGGTCAGCCCGGTTGTATTCGTCAGCGTCATGCCGGTACCGCCCACCAGGCCATCGCCGATCTGCATATTGCCCGTCAGGCTCAGGGTCTTCAGGTTGGCCGTCGACGTCATCGAGCTGACGGTGGCCAGTTGCGAGCCACTGTTGTCGATGGCCAGGGTATTGGTCGTCGAGGCCGTCAAGGTCGTGATCTTGGTCAAGCCGGTGCCGGCGAAATTGAGGCTGGTCAGCTTGGAGTCGGTGAGCACGCCGACTGTCACCCCGGCCGTCCCGGTATTGGTGTTGTTGAGCGTGAACGAGGTCGCCTGGCTCGTGGCCTGGTTGATCGTGGTGATCTTCAAGCCCTGGGTGCCGCTCACGTTCAGGTTCGACAGGCCGTTGTCGGTGATGACGACGGTGTTGAAGTTGGCAATCGCGTCACCGGGCGTGATGTCGACGCCGTTGCTGACCAGGTTGACCGTGCCCAGCCCCACGCTGGCGGAATCCTTGAAGATCAGGGTGCCGAAGGTGACGCTGTCGGACGTCGCGGAGCCCAGCGAAACATTGATCGTGTCGGCCGGTCCGGTCGCGTCGGCGTACACCATGGTGGCCTGGGTCGAGGCCTTGTCGATCTGCAGCGATACATTGTTGCTCACCTTGGTGAAGGCGACGGAACTGTTGCCGATGATGTGGAATTTGGTGAAGCCGGACGCCAGGTTGCTCATGTCGACGGTGCCGGTGACATTGGCCGCCGTACCCAGGGTCTCGAAGCCCGTCACCTTCTGCCCGGTGGCGGCGGTGAGCGCATAGGCGCCGCCCTCGAGGATCAGTTCGTCGGTGGTCGAGGAGCCGCCCGTGATTGTTTGGGTCGCATCGACACGCGAGGAGATGCGGATTGTATCGACCCCGGTCGAACCGATGAAAGATTGCGTGGTCGAGTCGATCGACACGTTGATGGCGCCGGAGGACGTCGTCGTCATCGTCGCAGCCGCGCCGCGCGTGGAGAAGCCGGAGTTGGCCGCAGTACCGCCATCGTTGAAGCCGGCAGAGCCGGACACGGTGATGGACGTGAGCGAACTGTTCATCGAATTGAGGCGCAGCACCTGGGACCCGGCTACGGTCAGCGTTGTCAGGCCCGTATCGGTAAAGCTGGTCAGGGTCGAATCGGCGCCACTGGTCGTCACGTTCAGGGTGGTGATTTCATTGTTGGTGTCGGTGATCGAATTCAAGCCGGAGAGGCCATTGAGGAACAAGGCCAGCGTGGCATTGGCCGAGGGAACGGCCCCGGCGCCATTGGTGGCATTGGTAATGCCCAGCGTGCCACCGGTGCCGCTGAGCGAGAGGCTCGTCAGCGCATTGTCGCGGATGAAGGAGCCGGCCCCATAGCTCGACAGCGTTACCGTGGAGATCGTGTTGGCGGTGGCAGTGTTGTACTTCGCGTCCGTGATCGTCACGGCGCCATTGGCGGCGATGCCGGCTACTGCGGTGACGGCCGTGACGGCGGTCACGGCCGTAATGGCGGTCACGCCCTGGGTGCCGGGTGCCGCCGTGACGGCGGTCCTTGCGCCAACGCCGGTGACGGCGCTGACGGCGTTGGCGGCGGCGACGACTGCGGCCTGGCTCACTGTCACCGCCGTGGTCGAGCTGCCCCCATTGACGGCGACGGCACTCTCCGCCGTCACCGTGGTGCCGGTGGCATTGGTCCCCGTCTGTGTCACCGACACCGTGGTGCCGCCATTGACGGTGATGGCGCCGCCCGTCTGGCCGGCGTCGATGCTGGTGGTAATGCCCACGGTGCCGCTCGGGGCCGTCGTGCCGCCGACGGTGATCAGGCCCGTGCCCTGGTGGGCCGAGGCGACTGTCACGCTGGTGCCGCCATTGACGACGAGGTTGCTCGTCAGTTGGCCGGCGCCCGCTTCGCTCAGGCTGATGGTGCTGGCGCCAGCCTGGATGGTCGCTGCACCGGTGGCCACCACCGTCAGTGCCGTCAGCCCGGTCCAGCCGCTCGCGTTTGCAGTGACGGTGCCGGCCGACGTCAGGCTGGCCGTTTCCACGCCAAGCACCGTCGTGCCGGTCGTGTCGATATTGGCGCTGTCGGTCACCGTCATGCTGTCGGTGCCGGTGCCAGCGTCGATGCTGTCCGGGCTCGCCAGCGCGCCGGCCACGGTGCCGGTAACGGTGTCGTCGCCGGAGGTGCCGTGCAAGGTATCGGTGCCGGCCGTGAGCGTGAGCGTGTGGCTGCCAATTCCGATCGCCTTGTTGGCACCGAGCGAACCGGCAGTGCCTGGCGTGGCGAGCGTCAGCGTGGCGTCGTTGCCGTTCGCGTCGCGCAGCGTGGCGCCGCCCAGTGCAAGCGCCGAGGTGGACTGGTAATCGAGGTCGTCGGTCGAATCGCTGGACTGGATGGTATAGCTGAACGTGAGGGTATCGGTGCCGGAACCGCTGACATACGTGGCATTGTTGTCGCTGCTGCCCGTTTCGAGCAACAGCGTCGGAGTGCCACCACTGAGCGTCACCGCTTCGCTGAAGCTGACCTGGAGGCTGATCGTATCGCCGGTCAGGTAGAAGGCGTCGGCAGCGGTGGAAGTCACATTCGTCACCGTCGGCGCCTGGGCGTCGATGACGATGGCCTTGTTGTTGCCGAGCGAATTGGCCGCGCCCGGCGTGGCCAGCGCGAGCGTGGCGTCATTGCCGGCCGCGTCGCGAATGGTGCTGCCAGCGAGCACCAGGGCGGCCGTGGACTGGTAGTCGAGGTCGGATGTGACGTCGCCCGATTGCACCACATAATTGAACGTCAGCGTGCTGGTGCCGGAGCCGCTGGCGTAGGTGGCGCTATGGTCCGTGCCGCCCGTTTCGAGCAGTAGCGTCGGCGTGCCGCCGGCCACCGTGACCGCTTCGCTGAAACTGACCTGGATGCTGACGGTGTCGCCGGCTTTATAGGTGGCGTTCGACGTCGTGGAGGTGACGCTCGATGCGCTCGGCGCTGCAGTGTCGATTTCGATGGCGGCATTGGCACCGAGTGAGTTGGCCGCGCCTGGCGTGGCCAGAGTCAACGTGGCGGTATTCCCAGCCAGGTCGGTGACAGTGGCGCCGTTCAGCGCGATTGCCGTCGTCGCCAGGTAGTCGAGGTCGACCGTGGTGTCGCCGGCCTGCACGACGTAGTTGAAAACGAGCGTACTGGTACCGGAGCCGCTGGCATAGGTCGCCAGTTGGTCGGTGCTGCCCGTCTCGAGCTGCAGGGATGGTGTGCCGCCGCTCACATTGACCGCTTCGCCGAACACGACCTGGATGGCGATCGTGTCGCCCGCAATATAGGAGCCGTTGGCGGTACTGGCATTGACGCTGGCGACTGTTGGCACCGACGTGTCGATGACGATGGCCTTGTTGTCGGCCAGCGAAGTGGCAGCACCTGGCGTGGCCAGGGTCAGCGTGCCGTTGTTGCCGACTGCGTCGCGGATGGTCGCGCCATTCAAGGCCAGTGCGGACGTGGACTGGTAGTCGAGGTCGGCGGCGGTGTCGCCGGCCTGCACGACGTAGCTGAAAGTGAGCGTGCTGGTGCCGGAGCCGCTGGCATAGGTGGCGCTATGGTCGGTGCTGCCCGTTTCCAGCAGCAGGGTCGGCGTGCCGCCGGCCACCGTGACCGCTTCGCTGAAGCTGACCTGGATGCTGACCGTGTCGCCAGCCTTGTAGCTGCCGTCCGAGGTCGTCGAGTCGACACCGATGACGGCGGGCGCCGCTGTGTCGATGACGATGGCTTTGTTATTGGCCAGCGAGGTCCCCGCTAGCGTGAGCGTGGCGTTGTTGCCCACGGCGTCTCGGATCGTCGCGCCGCCAAGTGCCAGGGCAGTCGTGGACTGGTAGTCGAGGTCGGTACTGTTGTCGCCGGCCTGTACGACATAGGTGAACGTGAGCGTGCCAGTGCCCGAACCGCCGGCGTAGGTGGCATTGTGGTCGATGCTGCCCGTTTCGAGCAGCAGGGTTGGCGTGCCGCCGTTGACGGTGACAGCCTCGCTGAAGCTGACCTGGATGCTGACCGTATCGCCAGCCTTGTAACCGCCGTTCGAGGTCGTGGAATCGACGCCGGTGACGGTTGGTGCCGTGGTGTCGATGACGATGGCTTTGCTGTTGGCGAGCGAATTGGCCGCGCCCGGCGTGGCCAGGGTCAGCGTGCCGTCATTGCCAGCGGCGTCGCGAATGGTGCTGCCCGCCAGTGCCAGTGCCGCTGTGGACTGGTAATCGAGGTCGCTCGCATCGTCGCCGGCCTGCACGACGTAGCTGAAAGTGAGCGTGCTGGTGCCGGAGCCGCTG
>JAZJYP010000327.1:0-29607 GCA_040390345.1 Pseudomonadota bacterium
ATTTGTCCAGTTGCCGGGTTTGACCCCGATTTAACGACTTAATTCAGCTTAAGGGTAGTGCTGCATGCACTGTTGCGTTGGCAGCAGGCTCCAGTTTTGCTGGATCAGGTACTTCATCGTGCCGAAGGCCTGGTTGTATTGGGCACCGTTCGAGGCCGTCGACGTGGTGCCAAAATTCCATGCGCATTTGTCGGCGTTCTCCATGCCGCTGCGCAGCGAATACCAGGCGTTCAGGTCTGGATCTGTCACTGCTTCCTCCAGCTCGTGCGCGATCACGCTGGCCATCGCGTCGGCGCCTGGCGTGCCGTTCAGGGTCGGTGAATTGACGCCGCAGCCAGCCGGGCACTGGGTTTCCGGATTGCCGATGAAGGCGTACTTGATGTCGCTACCGCCAATCGAGGCGTGCGTGTGCCAGCCGCAGTACTGGGTGCAGAAGCCGGACGTGGCTGTGACGGTTTTGTCGGTCAGGACCATGTAGACGCCATTGGTGTCCTTGGGCAGGGCGCCCGAGGTGATCGCGTTCGACACGATGGTCTGGATATTGGCATCGGTCAGCCTGGTGCCCAAGGTCAGGCCGGTGGAGAGACTGGTGCCCTGCGAGACCGAATTCACGACGTACTGGTTGTTGCCGTTGGAGTAGGTGGTGTTGATGTTGAAGTAGGGCGAACCACCGATGTTTTGCGCCAGGTTGTTCAGCACGTTTTGCGAAGCGATGTCCCAGTTGCCATACCAGATGTAATAGATTTTGGTCGGCACCAGCACCATTACCGGCCCACCCTGGTAGGTCAGGTCGGTCGAGCGCTGGGCCTTGGCCGTAGCGGCGCGTTCCGGATGGCTCTGGGTGTCAATGTCCAGTTCGCCCCAGCCCTTGCCGGTCGGCTTGAAAATCGAATCCTTGTCTTCCTTGACCGGGCCCGCCTGGGCCAGGGTCGCGTACGCCAGGCACAGTGCCAGGGCGCTCAATTTGAGGCAAACTTTCATCTTGATCTCCACGCAGTATGGTTTCCGTCATGCGCCAGGGACCTGGTCGCACACTTGCTCTTTTAATAATTAAATGTCTTGAGCGATAACATAATTGTATCGGCATTGCTTCTGGCTCTCATTGTATTTAAACCAAGCATATGCATTTGTCGATAGCATTCGGCGCGCTGGCCCGCCCGGTATAATCACGCCATGCAAAATCTCCTCCACAATCTCAATGACGAACAGCTCGCCGCCGTCACCTTGCCGGCACAGAGCGCCCTCATTCTCGCGGGGGCCGGATCGGGCAAGACGCGCGTGCTCACCACCCGCATCGCCTGGCTGATCCAGACCCAGCAAGTGGGCCCGTCCGGGATCATGGCCGTCACCTTTACCAACAAGGCGGCCAAGGAGATGCAGACGCGCCTGTCGGCGATGCTGCCCGTGTCCACGCGCGGCATGTGGATCGGCACCTTCCATGGCCTGTGCAACCGCTTGCTGCGCACCCACTACCGCGACGCGGCGCTGCCCCAGACCTTCCAGATCCTCGATTCGCAAGACCAGCTCTCGTCGATCAAGCGCCTGCTCAAGGCCCTCAATGTCGACGACGAAAAATACCCGGCCAAGACGCTGATGTACTTCATCAACAACGCCAAGGACCAGGGCCTGCGCGCGCCGCAGGTGGAGGCGCACGACCCGATCGAGCGCAAGCTGGTCGAACTGTATGAACTGTACGACCAGCAGTGCCAGCGCGAAGGCGTGGTCGATTTCGCCGAACTGCTGCTGCGCTCCTACGAGCTGTTAAAGCGCAACCAGCCGCTGCGCGAGCACTACCAGGCGCGCTTCAAGCACATCCTCGTTGACGAGTTCCAGGATACGAACAACCTGCAGTACGACTGGCTCAAGCTGATGGCCGGCCATGGCCAGGCCATCGGCGGCGCCCTGTTCGCCGTGGGCGACGACGACCAGAGCATCTACGCCTTCCGCGGCGCCAACGTGGGCAATATGAGTTCCTTCGAGCGCGAATTCCGGGTCGAGAACCTGATCAAGCTCGAACAGAACTACCGCTCGCACGGCCACATCCTCGACACGGCCAATATGCTCATCGCGAACAACAGCCGCCGCCTGGGCAAGAACCTGCGCACCGACGCCGGCGTGGGCGAGCCGGTACGCATCTACGAAGCCTCGTCCGACCTGGAAGAGGCGCAGTGGATCATCGAGGAAGCGAAGAACCTGATGCGCGACGGGACGGCGCGCAGCGAGATCGCCGTGCTGTACCGCTCCAACGCGCAAAGCCGCGTCATCGAGCATGCGCTGTTCGCCGCCGGTGTGCCGTATCACGTGTATGGCGGCCAGCGCTACTTCCAGCGTGCCGAGGTCAAGCACGCCATCGCCTACCTGCAGCTGATGGACAACCCGCACAACGATTCGGCCTTCCTGCGCGTGGTGAACTTCCCTACGCGCGGCATCGGCATGCGCTCGATCGAGGCGCTGCAAGCTGCGTCCGAACAGCACGGCGTCTCGCTGTATGCGGCCGTGCCTTACGTGGCGGGCAAGGCCGGCTCCTCGCTGGGCGGCTTCGTCAAGCTGATCGAAGGCGTGCGCTTCGAGACGCAGCAAATGCCGCTGCCGGAAATGGTGCGCGTGGTGCTCGAATCGTCCACCCTGCTGACCCACTACCAGAACGAAAAGGAAGGCGCCGACCGCATCGAGAACCTGGAACAGATGGTCAATGCGGCCACCCAGTTCGTGCAGGAAGAAGGCTTCGCCTACAACGCCCCGGCCCACCTGGGTCCGAAGGCACAGGCGCAGGCGGGCGAAGCGCTGATCAACAACGAGGGCATCGAGGTGCTCGACGCCGACGCGCCGCTGCCGTCGGTGATGTCGCCGCTGTCGGCCTTCCTCTCGCACGCCTCGCTCGAAGCGGGCGACGCCCAGGCCCAGGCCGGGCAGGACGCGATGCAGCTGATGACGGTGCACTCGGCCAAGGGGCTCGAATTTGACGCCGTCTTTATCACCGGCCTGGAAGAGGGCCTGTTCCCGCACGAGAGCAGCTCGCGCGAGATGGACGGCGTCGATGAAGAACGGCGCCTGATGTACGTGGCCATCACGCGCGCCAAGAAACGCCTCTACATGAGCTTTACGCAAACGCGCATGCTGCACGGCCAGACGCGCTACAACACCAAGTCGCGCTTCTTCGACGAGCTGCCCGAGGAGTCGCTCAAGTGGCTCTCGCCCAAGGTGCAGTCGCACTGGTTCGGCAACAAGAAGTCCGCCTGGGACGAGGCGCCCGACAACAAGATCGCCCAGCAGATCGTGCAGAAGTCCGGCACGTTGGGGTGGCGCATCGGCGAGTCGGTGGCCCACGCCAAGTTCGGCGAAGGCGTCATCGTCAACATCGAAGGCGGCGGCAGCAATGCGCGCGCCCAGATCAATTTTGGCCGCGCCGGCATGAAGGTGCTGGACCTGTCAGTGGCCAAGCTCGAGCGCGTGTAAGGCCTGGCGCACATGCCAGGACAGGGGCAGGGTCAATAGCGTGATGGCGGCCAGCGCATACAGTGCCGGCTTGATGCCCATGGCGTCGCCCAGGGCGCCAAACAGAATCGGCGCGAGCGCGCCGCCGCCAATGACGCCGGTGTAGAACAGCGCAAAGGCTTGTTCGCGCCGGCCGGGCGCCGCCAGTTCCGGCACCGTGCCATACAGGACCGACGAGGTGCCGTTCAACACGAGCCCCAGCAGCGGCAGCAGCGCCATGACGCCGGCCAGCGGCAGCCATAGCGAGAGCACGATCAGCAGCGCCGTGACCGACTCGGTGAGCCACACCGTTTTCATCATGCCGATGCGCGCGCCCAGGTAGCCGCAGGCGAGCTTGCCGAAGGCCCCGCCCACAAACAGCAGCGACAGCGCCATGCCGATGCCGGCCGTCCCTGCGCCCCGGCCTTGCAGGATAAACGGCAGGAAGGTGAGAAAGCCCATGCGCACGGCCGTGTCCAGTGTGCCCGTCATGAGCAGGGCGCGCAGGCCGCTGGCCGAGCCGCTGCCGGCACCCGCGCCGGCAGCGTTGGCCGGCGGTGCCGTGTGCTGCGCCGGCGGAATCAGCCACCACAGCACGGCGGCCGCGCCCATTCCCAGCAGGCCCAGCAGGGTCACGCTGGTTTGCCAGCTTGCCAGCACCAGCAGCGAGCCCAGCATGCCGGGGATAAGCGCCTTGCCGACGTCGCCGGAAAAATTGTAGTGCGAGAGCGCCTGCTTCATGCCGCCACCCGTGTCGTGCGTGTCGGAGACGAGCGAGGCGGCCAGCGGATGCTGGGTGCTCGCGCCCAGGCCGCCGAGCAGTAATGCGCAGAACAGCACGGCCAGGCTGGTGGCCTGGCCGGCGATGAGGTAGGCCAGTCCGGCCAGCGCGGTGCCGCCCACCAGCAGCGTCTTTTGCCCCCAGCGCCGGGCGGCCCGGCTGGCCAACAGCTGGAAGCCGGCCATCGTGCCGGCATAGGCGCCGCGCAGCAGGCCCACCATGGCGTAGCTCATGCCAAATTGCGCCTGCCAGAGTGGCAGCAGCACATATAAGACATCGGTCAGTCCGTCATGCACGGCATGCGCGCCGCAGGCCGCAAACAGGGAGCGGCGCCGGATCGCGCTGGATGTGGGCAGGGGTGGCAAGCGGGTCATGGGTTGGCGATTAATTATGTACAATTCAATATTATTCTATTATTAAGTCCATTATGCCTGTCGCCGACACTGACGTTTCCAGCACCATCGGCAGCACCTATGCGAGCCGCCTCGGCTACGTCGAAGGCATCACCTACAAGCTGCAGGCCGGCCTGTCCTATGTATTTGCCAGCGGCGGCGAGATCGGCAGTGCGCTGAACCTGTCGCTATATCGCTTCCCGGCCGATGTCGTGCCCTACTGGGCGGCGCCGACGCTGTACGTGACGCCGCAGGCCTCCGGCGATTTTACCGTCTTCGCCCTGAACACCTCGGGCAAGGACGGCGCCTACACCCTGCAGGCGAGCCTCGCGGCGGACGATTACAGCGCCAATGCCGGCACCACCGGCACGATCGCGCTGGGGGCAAGCCGCGACGGCGTGCTCGAATCGCTGGCCGACCGCGACTGGTTTGCCAGTGTGCTCGTGGCTGGCCAGACCTACGATTTTTCGCTCACCCGCGCAGGGCGCGCCCTGGCCGTGTTCGACGCGGCCGGCAACGAGCTGGTGGCGAGCACCCGGGCCGAAATGCAGCCGACGCTGCAATTTACGCCGCAAGTGTCGGGCCGCTACTTCATCCAGGTGGACAATGCGCTCACGTCGTCGAACAACGGGAGCCCCGTCAGCTATACCCTCAGCGAAAAGCAGGGCATACCTGACGACGTAGCGCAGCCGCAAGCGCTGGCCCTTGGCACCACGGTGACGGGACAGATCGATTCGCCCAACGATACCGACAGCTTCGTGCTGAACCTGGCCAAGAACCATTTTTACCAGTTCGTGCTGGAGAAGCAGTTGGCGCCGGGCGGGTTGTATGAGCGTGTCGTCAACAGCTATCAGCTGGAACACCTCGATGGCAACGCCGTGCTCGAGATTGACAGCCCCATCCAGGATGCCCACAGCGACGGCTATTTCGTCCCCACGGCCGGCGGCACCTATCGCCTGGCGATCAATCACCAAAACGTGCCCGAAATTGGCGCGGGCTACCGCCTCACGGTGCTCGACACAGGATTGGACGACGAGTTTCCGGCGCGGCCGTCCGGCCAACCCGGCATCACCGTCGGCGCTGTCGCCAGCGGCGCCATCGAGGTCATTGGCGACACCGACACGATCGGTGTCGCGCTCGCTGCCGGCCAGTCGGTGGCGCTGGGCCTGTACGGTGCGGGCAGCGGCATGGGGAGCTTGCCACTGTCGTCCGACGTGAGCTTTTACGCGGAACTGTCCGACGGCATTCCCACGGGGAGCTTCTGGAGCCCGAGCGGCAGCGTCGCCCACGGCGATCTCACGGCCACGCTGGCCGGCGTCTACACCGTCCACCTCGACAGCTACCATGTCACGGGCAGCTACCTGCTACGCGCACTGGACATCACCGGGGACAGGACGGCGCCGCTAGTGAGCGCCGCGCAGCCGGCCAGCTTTGCCTTCCAGGCGCCGCTGGTCCTGCACTTCAACGAGCTGCTGCTCGGCGCACAGGACACGGATGGCACCATCGTCCTGGGCGACGCGCAAGGCAAGGCCATCGCCAGCTACCGCACCGGCGACGCGGCCCATGTGGTCTTCGCCGAAGACACGCTCACCCTGGTTCCCACCGCGCCGCTGGAGGCGGCCAAGTCCTACCACCTGAGTTTTGAAGGCTATGCGATCGCCGACTGGGCCCACAATTGGCTCAAGGGCGCCAATGATTTCAGCTTCAGCATCGCCGCGCCGGCCAGCGTGCCTGCCGCGGGCAATGACAGCTACGCCGGGCGCAACGACGGGCGCCACATCGATGGCGGCGCCGGCCTGGACGTCGTGGCCTACAGCGGCACGGCCGCCGCGCACACGATTGCCAGCGACGGGAAGGGCGGCTTCACCGTGGCTGCAGCGGGCCTGCAAACGGATACCTTGAGCGGCATCGAGCGCCTATATTTTTCGGGCGAAGCGGACGCGCTCGCGCTTGACGTGGCGGGCAATGGCGGCGCCGCGTATCGCCTCTACCAGGCGGCCTTCAACCGCGCGCCAGACAAGATCGGCCTCGGCTTCTGGATGGCGGCGCTCGACCGTGGCATGTCCCTGCACGATGTGGCGCAGGCTTTTGTCGGCAGCGCCGAATTCACGGCCCGCGACAAAGCCGCACCGGACGACGCCAGCTTTGTCACGCAGCTGTACCAGAATGTGCTGCACCGCGATGGCGAGGCGGGCGGTTTCAATTTCTGGGTCGGCAAGCTGCACGATGGCCTGGCGCGCGCCGACGTGCTGGCCGCCTTCAGCGACAGCGCCGAAAACCAGGCCGCGCTGGCCACCATCATCGGCAACGGCTTCGCCTACACGCCCCACCTATGAGTTAAATTTTCGTCAGCTTGTTTGTGGAAACGACAAAAAACGGCAGCGCCTGCGCCGTTTCCACTTCGACAAGGGCGACGCCTGACAAATAGTGTCAGGCACATTTCTTGCGCCCAATCAACCCAATGACTACACTAAAAACTGGGGAGAGCGCATGGCCACCATCACGTTCAAACAAACGAGCTTGCTCAGCGCCGGTGGCCAGAGCTTCTCGCTGGCCAGCCTGCTCGAGCTGCCCTCGACGGGTTTGCCGGCCGTGCTGGCCATCCGCGCCTACGACCGCGACGTCTACAGCGCCGGTGAAGACTACAATTACGGCAGTTTCAGTTCGCCCAAGGGCGGCAGCACGCCGGCCGGCACCGCCTACCGGCCCACGGTGCTGTACTTCGACCTGCAGAACGGCCATTACGTGGCGCGCGCGACCGGCGAAGACCTGGCCGACTTCCAGTTCCACAGCTCGGCGCAGAACTTCCGCAGCGTCTACCTGAGCGCTTTCACCAGCGACAAGGCGGGCGCCACGCTGTCGGACTGGATCGACCCGGCCTGGGGCCATGCCAACGACCTCGATGTCGTCACCCGCACCAACTACGTCGATGCCACGCCCAACCACGCCACGCCGGAAGAAATCGCTGCGCTGGCCAAGGGTTTGATCGGCCAGGTCTGGAACAGCAATGGCTGCTGGCTCCTGGCCAGCAATGTGTCGGCGGCGGCGGGCGCCTCGCTGCCGGTGGCCAGCGCCTTCCTTGACAACGCCAACATCACTGGCAACGGGCAGTGGCAGCTGGTCTACAACGGCGCCACGCAAACGGGCGACTGGCGCGCGCTGCTGCAGCCGGGCGACATGGTGGAGCTGGGCTGGGTCGACGGCAAGGCGCACATCGCCACCGTGACCTCGGGCAGCGGCCATGGCGCAATGTGGGTCGATAACAGCGGCGTGCCGGCGGGCGATGGCGACGCCGACGACATCCTCATCCAGGGCGAGCATTCGGTCGACCTGTGGACGCACGCCGCGCGCGACAGCACCGTCATCATCTTCCGCCTGAACCAGGACAGCGCCACCGGCGCGCCGCTGCCCGCGCCACTGGCGCCTCCGGTCGTGACGCCGCACGCGCTGTCGGCGCCGCTGGGCAGCACGGTCGCCATGGCCAGCCTGTTCACGGTCAACGATCCCAATTTGCTGGCGATGCGCTCCTACCGCTTTGCCGGTGACGCCGCCATCGCCCTCAATGGCGCCACCAACCTGTCAACGGAAAGTGGCGTCGTCATTGTCAGCGCGCCCGACATGGCCAAGTTGACGGTGAAGGCGGCACTGGGCCCGCACACGCTCACGGTCACCGCTTTCGACGGCCAGTCCTGGGGCAGCGGCACCTTGAGCGTCACCGGCTGGACCGACGCCCCGCCAACCGTCATGGGTGCCAGCGTAGCGCCGCACGCGACCGGGCAAATGCTCTACCTGTCGACGCTGTTGTCGGCCACTGCCGGCGCCAGCCACACGATCAGCGAATACCGCTTCATCGATGCCGACCACACCGGCCAGCTGGTGCTGTCGGATCCGCGCCTGAACCTGGCCACCGACAGCGAAGCGGCGCAGGGCATCATCCGCATCAAGGCGGCCGACCTGAACGCGCTGACCTGGCGCACGCTGGTGGGCAGCGGCGACGTCGACGTCGCCGCCTTCGACGGCGTGCAGTGGAGCGACTACGCCACCCTCACCATTGCCGGCCACAATGCCGCGCCCGTCATCACACCGAGGACGCTGGCGCCGGTGGCGGTGGGGCAGGCCGTGCCTGTGGCCAGCATGTTTGGCGTGACCGACCCCGACGGCGACGCCATCAGCTACGTCACCATCTGCGACACCACGGGCAGCCTGCAGCTCAATGGCGCGACCGATTATTGCCCCTTCCCCTTCGCCTACGAAATCCGCATCGACGAATTGAGCAAGGTGACCTACCAGCCAAGCCAGGTGCAGGGCGGGCAGTCGGCACTGTGGGCCTCGGGCTATGACGGCGTGACCTGGTCCGGCCTGCAGCAGGTGAACTTCACGATCTATGACGGCAAGCCTTCCGTGCGCGCAGGCGACACGGGCGCTATCGCACCGGGCAAGACGGTCGCTGCGTCCACGTTGTTCAAGGTCGCGGACCCGGACGGTCATGCCATCAGCCAGTATGCCTTCCACGATCCGGCCGGCGGCGGCACGCTGGACCTGCATGGCGCGGCCAACCTGGCCACGGCCGACCAGGCGGCGCAAGGCCTGGTCGTGATCGCGGCGGCGGAGCTGGGCAAGCTGACCTACACGGCCGCAACGCAATCGAGCAGCGAGGTGCTGCGCATTGGCGCTTACGATGGCCTCAACTGGGGCTGGAATGACCTGGCCGTGAGCAGCTCGGACGGCAGCGCGCCGACCTTCTTCGCGCCGCCCACCGTGCTCGATGTGGGCCGCACCGTGTTGCTCTCGTCGCTGGTCACGGCTTATGCCGCGGGCGGGCGCACGCCATCGCAATACCGTATCATTGACCCCGCCGGCGGCGGCAGCGTGCACCTCAATGGCGCGGCCAACCTGGCGCAGGCGGGCGACGACGCCATCGTCGTCTCGGGTGCGGATTTCGCCAAACTATCGTTCACTGCCGCCCTCGACGCGGGCCTGGAAACGCTGCAGGTGTCGGCGCTGGATGCCGGCGTGTGGGGCCAGGCCAACCTGCAAATCACCGCCAGGGACTATGCGCGCCCCGTCGTCACGGGCGTGCCGGCCACCGTGCATGCGGGCCAGGTGGTCTCACTGGCCGACCTGTTCACGGTACGCGATCCGGACGGCTTGCCGGTGGTGGGCTACCAGGTCAACACGACGACGGGCCATTTGCAGCTCAATGGCGCCGTCAACCTGTATGCGGCGGACCAGTACAAGGGCTTCTACGGCTTCACGCCCGCCGACCTGCTCAAGGTAAACTATGTGGCCGGCGGCCCCGGCGTCGACACGCTGTATGTGGAGGCGGCCAGCAAGTCCGGCACCAGCATGGGCGAGCCGGTCACGGTGACGGTGCTGCCGACGCCCGTCATCACGGCCGGGACATCCACGGTGGGCATTGCAGAGAGCTTGCCGCTGTCGGCGCTGTTTGCCGTCTCCGCGCCATCGGGCAAGTCGCTGCTGCAGGTGCGCGTAGACACGCAGGGCCTGGCCGGCAGCGTGTCGCTCAACGGCACCGCCAACCTCGCCACGGCCGACGAACGCGCGCACGGCGTCATCGTCGTTGCCGCCGCCGACCTGGCGAAGGTGAGCTATACCGGCGCCTCGTCCTTCCATGTCGACCACATCGCGGTGTCGGCCTGGGATGGCGAGAGCTGGGGCAGCGCCACGGTCGATACCAGCACCGTCGATGGCGCCGCGCCGCGCTTGACGGCGCCGGCGGCGGACATCGAACTCAATTCCACGGTCAACCTGGCGAGCCTGTTTTCGGCGGTGTCGTCGAGCGGACGGCCGATCACCGAATACCGCTTCATCGACCCGGCGGGCGGTGGCCATGTGCTACTCAATGGCGCGGCCAACCTTGCCACGGCGGTGCAGCAGAACCAGCAGGGCATGAGCATCATCGCCGTCGCCGACCTGGCCAAGGTCCAGTACGTGGGCGCGGGCACGGCGGGTAGCGAGGCGCTTGCGGTGGGCGCCTTCGACGGCGAGTCCTGGGGCACGGCGACGCTGGCGCTGTCCGATGTGAAGACCGATCCGCCGCAGGTTGCGACCACGCCGGGCTTCCTGCAGGCGGCGCAGCCGTCGGCCTTCAGCGCCATGTTCAGCGTGCAGTCGGCCAGCGGGCACGCGCCCACGTATTACATCATCCATGACGAAGGCCAGCACATTGTCCTGAACGGCGCCGTCAACCAGTGGGCCGCGCAGCAGACCAGCGGCTACTACTGGATCACAGCGGCCGACATCGGCAAGCTGTCCTACAGCGCGCCGAACAATGGCGTGTACCGTTTCGACCTGATCGTCAACGATGGCCTCAACTTCAGCGACTGGGCGCATGGCATGGCCGTCGTCGGCAAGGAAAGCCTGGTGCTACCGCCAGCCATTGCACCGACCATCGGCACGCTGGCGCTGGACCAGAAGGTGCCGGTGGCGAGCCTGTTTGACGTCAGCGACCCGATTGGCCTCGACATCAGCAGCTACCGCTTGCGCGACACGGGCGGCGGCAAGATCGTGCTCGGTGGCGCCGTCGACCTGGCCACGGCGGCCGACCAGGCCGACCATTGGACGGTGGTCAGCGCGGCCGACCTGGCCAAGGTCCAGTTCCAGGCCGCCGGCCACAGCGCCGTCGATGCGCTGGAAATTTCCGCCTACGACGGCCTGGCCTGGGGCAGTGCCACGCTGGCCGTGGTCAGCGCCTTGCGCCCGCCAGTGCTGGGCGCCGGCCAGGACGTTGTCGCCATCAGCACCAGCGTTGGCGTGGCTAGCCTGTTTTTCGCCAGCAGCGCCCCGGGCAGTTCGCTGGTCCAGTACGAGGTGCAGGACCCGGCCGGTGGCGGCCATGTCGAATTGAATGGTGCGGCGAACCTGGCCAGCGCGGCCCAGCAGGCGCTGGGCATCACGATCATTGGCGCGGCCGACCTGGGCAAGCTGCACTACGTAGCGCCCGCCACGGGCAGCGACGAAACCCTGATGTTCGGCGCCTCCGACGGCACGACTTGGGGCACGGTGAACCTGCACGTGACGACCAACGACACGCGCCCGCCCGAGGTGGCGCAGCTGGCATCGACGGTGGACCTGAAGGTGCCGGTCGCCTGCGACAAATTGGTCCACTTCAGCAGCCCCAGCGGGCGCCCGTTGCTGCAGGTGCAGATCCAGGATCCGACGGGCGGCGGCCAGTTGCTGCTCAATGCCGCCAGCAACCTGGCCAGCCCCACGCAGGCCGCGCAAGGCATCATCGTGGTGTCGGCCTACGACGTGCCCAAGCTGCTTTACGTGGGCGGCACTGTGGCCGGTAGCGAGAACCTGCTGGTGACGGTCACCGATGGCGAGACGACGAGCACCAGCAGCCTGCACATCGACAGTGTCACGCCGATCCGGCCGCTGTTGACGCCGACCGCTGCCACCATCCACGTGGGCGATTCGGTGCGCCTGGCCGACCTCGTGTCGGTGCAGGAAGCGAACGGCCACGCACTCAATTTCATCCGCGTGCTCGATGCCAGCCAGGGCGTGGTGCTCAATGGTGCGGTGAATATCGCCGTTTCGCCGCTGTATGACTACCGCGGCATTTACGACACGGCCTCGGTGTCCGACTTCGACAAATTGAGCTATGTGGGCCAGGCGCCCGGCACCTATCATTTGACAATCCAGGGCAACGACGGATTCAACCTCAGTAACACGCTCGATGAAGTCATTAACGTCGTCGCCAAGGACCAGGTGATCACGGCCGACACGCCCAAGGCGCTGGCGGGAACCAGCGGCGACGACGTGATCGCGCCGACCGGTTTGCGCTACATGGTCGACGGCGGCGCGGGCCTCGACACGGTGCGCTACGCGGGCGGGCATGCCGACTACGTCCTCACGCACAACGCCGACGGCAGTTTCGGCGTGCAAGGCATCGACGGCCGCCACGACACCTTGAAGAACGTCGAACGCCTGCAGTTCAGCGATGGCGTGGTGGCGCTTGATACGGGCAGCGGGGCGACGAGTGCCGCCAGTGCCGGCCAGGTGTTCCGCCTGTACCAGGCCGCGTTTGACCGCACGCCCGATGCGGCGGGCTTGAGCTACTGGATGCGTCAGGCCGACGGCCACCTCGGTCTGGACGCGATCGCGGGCAATTTTCTCGCCAGTGCCGAATCGCAATCGATCTTTGCCGGCATGAGCGACCGCGATTTCGTGGCGCAGCTCTACCACAACGTGCTGCACCGCGATGGCGACCCGAGCGGCTTGTCCTATTGGAGTTCGATGCTTGACCAGCACCTCTCGACGCGCGCCCAGGTGCTCTCCGGCTTTGCCGATTCTGCCGAAAACCAGGCCGCCCTGGTCGGCTCCCTGCAGCACGGCATCATCCTCGGCGGTTGAAGCAACTTCGGCAACTTCGGGGTCACATCTGGCCGTTGGGAAAATCGGGGACAGACCCCGATCTTGCGATCTTGGGGTCTGTCCCCGATTTTCCCAACGGCCAGATGTGACCCCGAAGTTGCCGATGTCAAGCGGTGGTGTCGACGCCGGGCGTGCCAAAGATCTGGCGGTAGCTGGCGTAGATCGCGCACTGCAGCAGCAGCACGAACAGCGAAATGATCCACATGATGACGGCCCGTCCAATCCCGGCATTGCCAAACACGGCCACGCAGACCATGCACAGGCCGAGGAAAATGCCGAACCACGACAGCAGCATCACGACAAAAGCGCGCGTGGCGCGCAGCACCGCGGCCACACTGTAGAACGTGGCCTTGAAGGCCGGCATCTGCTGCCAATAGGTCAGCGCCGGGGTGAACGAGAGCAGCAGCATCGCCAGCGATTGGGCCAGCGCGATCAGCATCATCGTCATCAGGTCGCCCGGGTCCACTTGCGGTCCGACCTTGGGATCGACCGGCGCCATCAGCTGCTTCCAGAAGGCGTCGTCAATGCACAGTTCGGCCACGCCGGCCAGCAGCAGCGACACGCCCAGGTACACCAGGCCGACCTTGCACAGCGCACCCAGGGCGGGCTGGCGGAAACCGGTCAAGATCACCGCCGGCGTGACCCGCAGCCCCTGTTCCGTCATCAGGCAAGCCTGCATCACGGCGATGCTGAACGAGGGAATCAGGACCACGGCCAGCACCGAGCCGACCACGGGAATGGCCGACAGCGCCAGGCTGATCAGGATGTTGGCGAACAGCAGCGTGGCCAGGCCGCCCGGCTGGCGCTTGAACAGTGCCACGCCTTCCTTGAACCAGGTCCAGCCGGTGCTGGCGGGCAGGCCGCTCATGGCAGGGCCGGTGCCGGCACGGCAATGCGTTCGCGCAGGATCCGCTCGAAATGCGTCGGGTCGTGCGGCGTGAGCATCTCGGCTTCGCGCGGCTGGTAAAAGTCATACAGGCGCGAGAGCCAGAAGCGCAGCGCGGCCGCGCGCAGCATCGGCTGCCAGGCGCTGTGCTCGTGCGCGGTGAAGGGACGCACGGCGTGGTAGGCGTCGACCATCGCGCGCACGCGCGCAGCGTCAAGCACGCCGCTCGCCTGGTCGATGCACCAGTCGTTGACCGTCACGGCCACGTCGAACAGCCAGGTGTCGCAGCCGGCAAAATAGAAATCGAAGAAGCCGGTCAGCTCCTCGCCATTGAACATGACGTTGTTGCGGAACAGGTCGGCGTGCACGGGGCCGCGCTGCAGGGCCTTGTAATGGTCGCAGCCGGCATAGCTTTCCTGGAAGTGCATCTCGGCGCGCAGCAGGTGGGCATTGTCGGGCGAGAGGTAAGGCAGCACCTTGGGCGTGGTCGCGTTCCACCAGTCGAGTCCGCGCAGGTTGGGCTGGACCATCTCGAAATCCCGGGCCGCCAGGTGCATGCGCGCGAGCATGGCGCCGGCGGCGGCGCAGTGCACGGGCTGCGGGTCCATCTGCGAGTGGCCTTCGAGCTTGCTGACGATGGCGGCCGGCTTGCCGTGCAAGGCAACGACAAGCTCGCCATCGGCATTGGCCACCGGCGCGGGCACGAGCACGCCATGCTGGGCCAGGTGGCGCATCAGCTTGAGGTAGAAGGGCAACTGTTCAAACGTGAGCACTTCGAAAATGGTCAGCACATACTCGCCACCTTCGGTACTGAGGAAGAAATTGCTGTTTTCGATGCCCGAGGAAATGCCCTTCAGGGCGGTGGCTTGGCCAAGGGGGAATTGCGTGATCCAGCTACTGATGTCGTCCAGGCTGACCGGAGTAAAAACTGCCATGTGCAAGCATTTTGAAAAGAGGGTGGGGCGGCCGGCTTATTTCTGGGCGGGCGCGGGCGGAGGCGGCACCGATGCAGCCGGTTCGTCTTCCTTGTCCGTCTTTTTCTTCTTGGACAGGTCGAATTCGAGCACCTGCCATTGCGGGGCGCGGATAGCGCTGCTCTGGCCATCGCCCGGCTGGGCGTTACCAGCAGGAACGTTCGGTTTCATGGTGTAGGTGCTTTTGCCGCTCTTGACCTTCACTTCGGTCACGCGTCCCTGTTCTTTTTTCTCGGTGATCTTTTTCTCGGGCGCTTTTGGCGTCACGGTGATCGGGGTATCGCTGCCGTCCTCGATGCGCTCGAGCTTGGGCGGGGCCTGGCTGGGGGTCTGCTGGGCCTGGGCGATAGCGCCCAGGGCGAGGAGGGTGAACAAAGTCGTGGTGCGCAGCATGATGAGTGGCCTGGTGAACGTTTGAGTCATTGTAACAAAACGACACGCTTGCCTGTGCATCTTGGGCAAAACGGGGTGAACCGGACGGCAAAACGCCGATACTGTTGCGTTTTTTCCAAGCGCGATTCTGCCATAATGTGCCCTTTCCGGGCTGCGGCCCCCATCCTGAGTTCGCCCCATGCAAAATACCCTGCTGCTCGTTGACGGTTCCAGCTACCTGTACCGCGCCTTCCATGCCTTGCCCGACCTGCGCAGCCCCGACGGCTACCCCACCGGCGCCATGCACGGCATGGTCAATATGCTGCGCCGCCTGCGCATCGACTACCCGGCCGCCTACATCGCCTGCGTGTTCGACGCCAAGGGCAAGACTTTCCGCGACGACCTCTACCCCGACTACAAGGCCCAGCGCGCGCCGATGCCGGACGACTTGCGCAAGCAGATCGAGCCGATCCACGAGGTGGTCAAGCACATGGGCTGGCCGATCCTGATGGTCGAAGGCGTGGAAGCGGACGACGTCATCGGCACCCTGGCCGTGCAAGCGGCGGCCCAGGGCCTCAACACCGTCGTCTCCACCGGCGACAAGGACCTGGCCCAGCTCGTCAACGAGCGCGTCATGCTGATTAACACCATGACCAACGAGAAGATGGACGAGGCGGGCGTGCTGGCCAAGTTTGGCGTGCCGCCCAAGCGTATCATCGACTACCTGACCCTGATCGGCGACACGGTCGACAACGTGCCCGGCGTGGCCAAGTGCGGCCCGAAAACGGCGCTCAAATGGCTCGCCGCCCACGACAGCCTCGAAGGCGTCATGGCCAACGCGGCCAGCATCAGCGGCGCCGTGGGCGAGAACCTGCGCCAGGCGCTGGCGTGGCTGCCGCAGGGCCGCGTGCTCATCACCGTCAAGACCGATTGCGACCTGACCGGCCATATGGCGTCCATCGGCGAGACGCTGGTGGCGCAGGCCGAGAACAAGGAGGCGCTGCGCGAGTTCTTCGCACGCTATGGCTTCAAGACGCTGCTGCGCGAGATCGCCGGCGTGGAAGGCGTGGGCACGGGTGCCCACCCTACGCAGGTGGTGGCGCCTGTCGTGGTGGCCGAGGCTTTGCCGCGCGGCGAGTATGAAACCATCCTCACCTTTGCCCAGCTCGAGCGCTGGCTGGCGCTGATCGACGCCGCGCCACTGACCTCGGTCGACACCGAGACGACTTCGCTCGAGCCGATGACGGCCCAGATGGTGGGCATTTCCCTGTCCGTTGAAGCGGGCAAGGGCGCCTACATTCCGGTCGCGCACCGCTATGCGGGCGTGGCCGAACAGCTCCCGCGCGAGCTGGTACTGGCCAGGATGCGCGCCTGGCTGGAAGACCCGGCCAAGCCGAAGGTCGGCCAGAACCTCAAGTACGACAGCCATATCTTCGCCAACCACGGCATCACCCTGCGCGGCGTCGTGCACGACACGCTGCTTCAATCCTATGTGTTCGAGTCGCACAAGCCGCACGACATGGACAATATGGCGCTGCGCCACCTGAATTACCAGACCATCGCTTTTGCCGACGTGTGCGGCAAGGGCGCCAGCCAGATCTGCTTCGACCAGGTGGACCTGGACAAGGCCACCGAGTACGCGGCCGAAGACTCGGACATCACATTGCGCCTGCACCAGGCCATGATCGGCCAGGTCGAGGGCGATCCGAAGCTGAACCACATCTACCGCGAAATCGAAATGCCGACCGCCGTGGTGTTGCAAAAGATCGAGCGCAATGGTGTGCTGGTCGACGCGGCCCTGCTGGGCGTGCAGTCCAATGAGCTGGGCGCGCGCATCATCGAACTTGAAGCGAAGGCCCACGAACTGGCCGGCGGCCCCTTCAACCTCGGCTCGCCCAAGCAGATTGGCGAGATTTTCTTTGGCCGCCTGCAACTGCCCGTCATCAAGAAGACGCCGACCGGCGCGCCCTCCACCGACGAAGAAGTGCTGCAAAAGCTGGCCGAAGACTATCCGCTGCCGAAAGTGCTGCTCGAATACCGCAGCCTGTCCAAGCTCAAGTCGACCTACACCGACAAGCTGCCCCTGATGGTCAACCGCGCCACCGGCCGCGTGCACACCAATTACGCGCAGGCCGTGGCCATCACGGGGCGCCTGGCCTCGAACGACCCGAACCTGCAAAACATCCCCATCCGCACCAAGGAAGGGCGGCGCATCCGTGAAGCCTTCATCGCCGACGCCGGCAACGTCATCGTCTCGGCCGACTATTCGCAGATCGAGCTGCGCATCATGGCCCACATCTCGGGCGACGAGGCGATGCTGCGCGCCTTTGCCGACGGCGAGGACATCCACCGCGCCACCGCCGCCGAAATCTTCGGCGTGGCGCCGCTTGAGGTGGCCAGCGAGCAGCGCCGCTACGCCAAGGTGATCAACTTCGGCCTGATCTACGGCATGAGCGCCTTCGGCCTGGCCGGCAACCTGGGCGTGGACCGCACGGCCGCGCAAAGCTATATCGACAAGTACTTCGCGCGCTTTGCCGGCGTCAAGCGCTACATGGACGACACGCGCATCCAGGCCAAGGAGCGCGGCTATGTGGAGACCGTGTTCGGCCGCCGCCTGTGGCTGCCCGAGATCAATTCCCCCAACGGCCCGCGCCGCCAGGGCGCCGAGCGCGCCGCGATCAACGCGCCGATGCAGGGCACGGCGGCCGACCTGATCAAGCTGGCCATGATCGCCGTGCAGGGCTGGCTGGAAGAGGGCAAGCTGGCCACGCGCATGATCATGCAGGTGCACGACGAACTGGTGCTCGAAGTGCCCGAAGCCGAACTGGACCTGGTCAAGCGCAAGCTGCCCGAACTGATGGCCGGCGTGGCCGCGCTGAAAGTGCCTTTGCTGGCAGAAGTGGGTGTGGGCAAGAATTGGGATGAGGCACATTAAAATGTAAGCAGGCGTTTCAATGTGCGTTGGTGCACAGAAACTCAGCTCATCAGCTCGTAGGGTGTCAATACGGTGCAAAAAGACATCGTTGATTACCTTGCGAGGAACCCAAAATGAATGCATATACTCTCCGTGCCGGTGCCCTGTGTGCCAGTGTCCTGTTGGCAGCCTGTGGCGGTGGAGGTGGCGGCAGCGTGGCCAGCACGACGCCAGCCCCCACCACCAGCATGGGCACGCTGTCGGTCGGTTTGACGGACGCGCCCTCGTGCGGCTTTGACGCCGTCAACATCACCGTGAGCAAGGTGCGCGTCAACCAGAGCGATTCGGCCAGCGACACCGATGCCGGCTGGACCGACATCACGCTCGCGCCCGCCCGCAAGATCAACCTGCTGAACTTGACCAATGGCGTGCTCGATACGCTTGGCCAGACCAGCCTGCCAGCCGGCCACTACAGCCAGCTGCGCCTCGTGCTCGACCCCAATACCGGCAACGGCAGCGCCAACACCGTCGTGCCAAGCGGCACCACGACCGAGCAGCCACTCGACACGCCCAGCGCCGTCCAAAGCGGCATCAAGCTGGTCAACAGCTTCGATGTCGCCGCCGGCCAGCGCGTGGACCTGGTGCTCGATTTCGACGCCTGTAAATCGGTCCTCACCAAGGGCAATGGCAAATACGCGCTCAAGCCGGTCGTGCATGTCATTCCCACGGCCCTGAACGGCATTGGCGGCTTCGTCAGCAGCGCCGTACTCGGTTCGCATCCGAAAGTCTCTGCCCAGCAAAACGGCGTGATCGTCGGCGCCACCGTGCCCAATGCCAGTACGGGCGAGTTCGTGCTGGCGCGCCTGCCGGCCGGCAGCTACGACATGGTACTCAACGCCGACGGCCGCGCCGCCGTCGTCATTGGCGCCATCCCCGTGACGGCCAGCGCCATCACGAACGTGTCGACATCGACAACACCGCTGGCCATGCCGCTGGCGACCAGCGTCCACGATATCCGCGGCGCCATCACGCTCTCGCCGGCCAATGCCAGCGTCGGCGCCTACGCCGCGGCAATCCAGAGCATCCCTGGCGGGCCCACGGTGACCATCGCCTACCAGGGCGCCGACCTGCTCGATGGCTTCTATACGCTGGCGAACCTGCCAACGTCGGCGCCGTCCTATGCCGTCTACAGCGCGACGCTGCCCATCCTGCCGCTGCCGCGACTCGATGTGCTGCCCGGCGTGGGCATGTACCGGGTTGACGCCAGCGCGGCCGGGTATGCAACGAAATCCGTCGCCTCGGTCAACATCACGACCGCGGGCCAGGACAACGTCAATTTCACGCTCGTGCCTTAGCATGCTTTACAATGCGGGCTGCGCAAATTTTGTGCAGCCCGCAGAATGAAGACCAACACCCTTTTCCAGCCTACTCCTTCGCCGTACCGGTCCGACCTGGCACGCCCGCAGCAGCTCGTGAGCGCAAGCTCGCTCGCGTCGCTGCTGGCAGCGTCCCATGGCGCCTGGCGCGTGCTCGAAGTGGGCACCGGGGCGCCAGCCGATTACCTGCGTGGCCACATTCCCCGCGCCGGCTACCTTGACACGGCCGAGCTCGAATGCGCGCCCTTGTGGAACAAGGTCGACGACGACGCGCTGCTGGCCTGCCTGCTGGCGCACGGCATCGGCCATGACACGACCGTCGTCCTGTACAGCCGCAACCTGGTGGCCGCGGCGCGTGCCGCCCACCTGATGCTGTATGCCGGCGTTGGCGACGTGCGCCTGCTCGATGGCGGCTTTACCCTCTGGGAGCAGGGCGGCTATCCGCTCGAACGCGGCGCCGCGCGGCCGGTGCTGGCGGCCAGTGAATTTGGCCTGCCGTTCCCGGCCTGTCCGCACTACCTGATCGACACGGCGCAGGCACGCTCCCTGCTGGCGGCGCCCGCCGGTGTGCTGGCCAGCATCCGCACCTACGAAGAATTTACCGGCCAGACTTCCGGCTATTGCTACATCACCGCCCGCGGCGAGATTGCCGGCGCCCGCTGGGGCCATGCCGGCGCCGCCGGTGACGTCAACAGCATGAGCGACTTCCACCAGGCCGATGGCAGCATGAAGCCGGCCTGTGAGATCGCCGCCCTGTGGGCGCGCGCCGGCATCCGGCCCGACCGTGACGTCGCCTTCTACTGCGGCACCGGCTGGCGCGCTTCGCTGGCCTTCTTCTATGCCTGGCTGATGGGCTGGGAGCGCATCAGCGTCTACGATGGCGGCTGGTATGAGTGGAGCCGCGATTCGTCCAACCCCGTCGTTAATGGGTACAATGCATCCCTGATACCGACTGCGGGGCTTTAAAATCGATTCGACGCTTCTTTCCATTGTGCTGGCGACCACCATTGCGGGCGTCGTGAGCATTTCCGCCGCCGCGGTGTTTTCGTTCGCGCTGCTGTCGAAGATGGTCGAACGCATGGTCAGCCTGTCGGTGGGCATCATGCTCTCGACGTCCCTGTTGCACGCGCTGCCGGAAGCGTTCGAATCGGGCGCCGACCCGCGCAGCCTGTTCGCCACGTTGCTGGCGGGCCTGTTCGGTTTCTTCATCCTCGAAAAACTGGCCATCCTGCGCCACTCGCACCACCACGAAGGCGACGGCCACCACCACGCGCACGGCCACGATGCACGCGAAGCGGGCAAGGCCGGCTGGATGATCCTCGTTGGCGACGGCATGCACAATTTCACCGACGGCATCCTGATCGCTGCCGCTTTCCTGGCCAATCCCAAGCTGGGCATCGTCACCGGCCTGGCCATCATCGCCCACGAAATCCCGCAGGAGATTGGCGACTTCATCGTGCTGCTCAATGCCGGTTTTTCGCGCACGCGCGCCTACGTCTTCAACCTGTTGTGCAGCCTGCTGGCCATCGCCGGCGGCCTGCTCGGCTACTTCACCCTGGACCGCGCCAGCGGCCTGATTCCGTATGTGCTAGTGTTTGCCTCGTCGGGCTTCATCTACATCGCCGTGTCCGACCTGATGCCACAGATGCAGCGCCGCGCCACCGTGCGCGAATCGGTGCCGCAGGTGCTGTTGATCGGTTTGGGTGTCGCCATCGTGCTGTTCTTGACGCGTAAGGTCTACTAGGAGACTGTCATGTTCGCCAAGCTGTTCGGGATGTTCGATGCGCAGCGCGCCAAGCGCTGCATCAACAAGTCCGCCTACCGCAGCGAGCTGCAAGCGATGCCCGGCAACTTGCTCGAGGCATGGCGCGCCGGCGCCGGCCGTGAATTCCTGGGTATCCCCAGCGACGCCTATTTCTTTGCCCGCGCCTGCGATGGCCTGATGACCTTTTTCGATTGCGTGCGCCAAAGCGGCAAACCCTGCGCGCTGCCTTCGAAGGCGGCCGACTCGGTCTGGCATGTCTGGCAGGAGATCGACCCGATTGGCCTGGACCGCTTTTGCCGCCGCCACTTCGGCCAGGTGATTCCCCACGTCGTGGCCAGCGACATGGCCGGGACCATGGACGCGGCGCTGGCCAACACCCTGGTGGCGGCGCGCAAGCTGGCCGGCATTGCCGAAGCGGGGCCGCGCGTGCCCAAGCTGTTCCTGCTCGACCGCGGCCTCAAGATGCCGGGCGGGTACGGCTACCAGGCTGTCGATGGCGAAGTCGGTTACCAGCACCTCGATACCGGTGGCCAGCCAGTGTCGCCCATGTTCTTCCCTTCGGGGCTGGCCGTGGCGCAGATGCTGGCGGTGGGCCTGATCACCGAGGAGATGTACAGCAGCTACCTGGCCAGGGCCAAAGAGGGCGGCGGTTCGTCCTGCGGCTCCTCGTGCGGTTCGTCCTGTTCTTCGGACTCGAGCAGCGACAGCGGCAGCGGCGATGGCGGCAGCAGCTGCGGCAGCAGTTGTGGCAGCAGCTGCGGTGGCGGCAATTAGCGCGATTTAGAAGATGCCCAAACTGCTGCCGACAAAAATGCTGGCGCCATACTGTTTTTTCTCGCTGCGATACGCGAACTTCACGCCTGCGTTCAGTTTGCCGTCGCCGTCCTTGATGAAGTAGACCGGCAACTCCACCGTGGTGTCCTTCCTGGCGAAATCATGCGTCAGTGTGAATCCCACGCCGACAGCGCCAAAATCGCGCCGCAGATCGACGGCCAGGAGTTTTTTGGTAATCGACCTGGGCTGGCCCAGCGCGCCGGAAACGCAGGTGACACTGCCCGCTCCCGCTGCGCCAACGGGGCAGAGGATGGTATCGTCGCCTTCCTCGAAGGCTCTCTGGTATTTCAGGTCGAGTGTCACGATCGCCTTGGTGTCGCGTGGCACGGCCGAGGCATAGGCCCCGACGGACCACGGCGTTTCCTTGCGCTTGTCTTTGGCCAGCTTGGCCGCATCGACGTATTCATAGCTGGGGAAGGCCACTTTGCCGTTCACACCCCACATCCACATGGGTTTGTGCGTGTCGCCGCGCCAGAAATAGCGGTCGAATTCGTCCGCATCCTGCTTCGTTCCGTTGGCAGCGACATAGCCCGAGTCGCAGCCGTCGAAGGGTTTGCCTTCAGCCTCCTTGGCCGCCTTGGGGTTCTTGGCGGCCAAAATGCGCAGGCAAATAGCATCGAGTGCGGCCAGGTCCCTGGCAGAGACGGGGACGCGAATGATGTCGGCCGTGAAGCTATTGAAGGCAAAAGCGATGCTGCTGGTCGCCGCCAGGCCATCGAGCGTGAGCAGGTCGGAGAGTTTCTCTTTCTTGTCGAGCGGCGCGCTGACGATCAGGCTCGCTGTTGTGCTGCGGCCGGCGGCATGGTCGGCGTCGCCCAGGCGCAACCAGGACAGATTGCGCGACAGCTTGAGCGTGATGTCGTCGCTGCCCTTGCCAGCTTGCAGTTCCACGCCCGAGCCCGTCGACACCGATTGGCTCAGGTTGGAGCCCCCGCCCACTTTGGCGACTTGCTCCTCGAGCACTTCGGCGCGCAACAGGGCAGGGAGCAGAAGCGCTACGAAGGCGGTTTTGTACATGGTGGTGCGCTTCATGGTGTCAGCCTCCGATAGCCAGCTGCCTTCAATTTTCCGGGAGGGATGGTGCTCTCCTTGACCGTGGTGACGTCGTCGCCACCCTTGCTGACCTTGATACTCAGTGTTTCGCCAGAATTGCCTTCCATCCACCAGTACAGGATGTGTTCGTTGCCCAGCTCCAGGGGAAGTTCGGCGACGGCATTGACGATGCGCAGTGCCGTGGTGTCGACCACTGCGTGATAGTTCAAGGTGTCCGACGAGGGTTTGAAGGTAAATGTGATGGGCGCTTTGGCCATACGAGGCTTCCTTTCAGGGTCAGCAGGGCAGGGGGATGCGGAAAATTCCTACACAGTAGTATAAATAATTAACAAAAGATTCACAAATTGTCACCTTGTGCCGGATCAGCCGTTCACCCCTTCGGTTCTGCCATTCATCGCCCAAGGCCGCGCCTTGGTCGGAATTGGCTGGCGCCATGGCGCCGAACGGGTAGGCTGGCGCTTCCGTCACTGAGGAACTGCCCATGAAAAACCACTATCTCGCCGCCGCCCTGATGGGCACGATGGTCTTCGCTGCCAGCGCCGGCACCCTGGACCAGGATATCCCGGCCCTGCTGGCCCAGCACAAGATCGCCAGCGTGTCGTTTGCCACCATCGAGCACGGCAAGATCGGCATCGTGGCCGCCTACGGCATGCAGAGCGCTGGCGTGCCGGCCACCACGCAGTCGCTCTACAACATCGCCTCGCTGACCAAGCCGCTGACGGCCGAAACGGTGCTGCGCGCCGCCTCCGCTGGCAAATTCACCCTCGACGAACCGTTCGCACCCACCTGGACGGACCCCGACCTGGCAGGCGACCCGCGCAGCAAGCTGCTCACCAGCCGCATTGCCCTGAGCCACCGCACCGGTTTTCCCAATTGGCGCGACAAGCAAGGCCTGCGTTTCATGCATGACCCGGGCACGACCTACGGCTATTCCGGCGAAGGCTTCGAATATGTGGCGCGTTTTGCAGAAAAACGGCTCGGTCAGACCCTCGACGTGGCGGGGCAGGACCTGGTGTTTGGTCCCGCTGGCATGAAGTCGAGCACCTATATCGCCCAGCCCTGGTTTGCCGGGCGCGTCGCCGTGCCGCACGATGCAGCGGGCAAGGCGCTCAAGCCCACCATGATCGAGCGCGCCAACGCGGCCGACCTGGTCTACACCACGCCGCGCGACTATGCCGCCTTCATGGTCGACGTACTCAACGACCGTGGCCTGAGCCCCGCCATCGCCGCCGAACGCAGCCGCATGCAGACCGACCGCCATGCCGAAGCTTGCCAGGGCAAGGTGGCGGCGGCGTGCCCGCGCGAGATCGGCTTTGGCCTTGGCTGGGAAATCTACAAATTTGATAGTGGCACCATCATGATGCACACGGGGCGCGACGAAGGCGTCTTCACGCTGGCCTACCTTGACCGCACGAGTGGCGATGGCGCCGTCATTTTCACCAACAGCGCCGACGGCCACAAGATCATGCTGCCCCTGCTCGAGCGCCTGCACGCCAATGCGGAATTCTACAAATTCCTCAGCGCCCAATAGCGCTGCCATGCGCTGTTGGGCGCGGCGCCTCGTTTAACAATTTGACGCCTCGTTTAACCTCGTTTTATGGTCAAATGCGCGCGCCGGCACGGGCATGGCGCGCCGTTCCCTCCCAAATAACGAGGCGAAACGAGGCAATGCGTGACCAAACGAGGCGTTGGCGCTGCAGGCGAAAATCCCTCGCCGACGCGAGATGCGAGCACGCGCTTTAACGCTCGACCGGGCGCTCCGGGTTGGCGCACCATTCGCTCCACGAGCCGGGATAGAGTGCGGCGCCGGGCAGGCCCGCCACTTCCATGGCCAGCAGGTTATGGCAGGCGGTCACGCCGGAGCCGCACTGCATGACGGCGTTGACGGGGTTCTCAATGAGCGCCTCGAAGTCGGCCTTCAGTTCGGCCGCTGGACGGAAGCGGCCGTCGGCGCGCAGGTTGTCCTTGAAGAAGCGGTTCTTCGCGCCGGGGATATGGCCACCGACCGGATCCATCGTTTCGTTCTCGCCGCGGAAGCGGTCGGGCGCACGGGCGTCGATCACGGTCAACTTGCCGCCATCGAGGTTGCTCACCAAGTCGGCTACCGACACCGTCGTCACGGTCGGCGAACCGTCGGCGACATTGCCCATCGCGGGCGAGGGTGTGATTGAATTCATCGGCAAGCCCAGCGCTTGCCAGGCGGCCAGGCCGCCATCGAGCACGGCCACTTGCGGGTGCCCTAGCCAGCGCAGCAGCCACCACAGGCGCGCGGCGAACATGCCGCCGTGGGCGTCGTAGGCGACAACCTGGGTTTCGTTATTGATGCCGAGCGTGCGCAGCGCATGCACCAGCGCCGTGCGCGAAGGCAAGGGGTGGCGCCCGCGAAATTCGATGCCGCCGCCGTGCTTGGGATCGGACAGTTCGGTTTCCAGGTTGACGAAGACGGCGCCGGCGATATGGCCGATGTCGTAGGCGGCGCGGCCGGCGTCAAGGTCCATCAGGTCGTGGCGGCAGTCGACGACGACCCAGTCCTGGTCGGTGAGATGGAGTGCGAGTTCTTCGGCGCTGATCAATGTCGTATGCATGGGAGACCTTTAGGTGGAAGCTTCGCGCGTATTGTAGAACGAAGCGGCCATGCCTGACGCGAGGATGATGCCCATGCCCAGCCAGACGTGCCAGTCGAAGGTGTCGTTCCACAAGACCATGCCCAGCAGGCTGGAAAAGACGATGCCGACATACTGCAGGTTGGCCACCACAAGTACCTTGCCGACGCGGTAGGCGCGCGTCATGGCCATTTGCGCGAACATGGCCGAGATGCCAATGCCCAGCAAGAGCGGCACCTGGTGCCAGGTCGGCGCATGCCAGCCGGCGCCGCTGGCGACGTTGGCGGCCGCGCCGGCCACGCAGCTCATGAGGGAAAAATAGAACACCACGCGGTATTCCGGCTCGCCCATCAGGCCAAGGCGGCGCACCTGCATATAGGCCATCGCCGAGAGCACCGACGAGGCCAGGCCGACCAGGCCACCGACCCATTGCTGGGCCTCGACGGCGGGACGCAGCACCAGGGTCACGCCGATGAAGGAGGCGCCGATGGCCGCCAGCAGCGGCCAGGCCACGCGGTGGCGCGCATGCACCAAGCCCTTGATGAAGAGGTAGGCCGCCATCCAGATCGGCGCCATGTAGTTGAGGGTGACGGCGGTGGCCAGCGGCAGCTTGCCGATCGCGTAGAACCACAGCCACAGCGAGACGACGCCGACGAAGCTGCGCCACAGGTGCTCGCGCGGGAAGGCGGTGCGCAGGGTGCCGCCCTGGTGGCGGATCATGGCCAGCAGCACGACTGTGCCGACCAGGCCACGGTACATCACGATTTCAGAGGTGGAAAAGCTGGTCGATGCCAGCTTGACGCAGGCGCCCATGCCTGCGAACAGGAAGGCGGCCAGCAGCATCCACAGCGAGGCCATGGCTAGAGCGCCAGGTTAGCGCGGTACCACTCGTGGAAATGCTGCATGCCGTCTTCCATCGGCGACTGGTAGGGGCCCACTTCGTTGACGCCGCGCGCCATCAGGATGCGCCGCCCGGCGTCCATGCGCAGCGCGATTTCATCGTCTTCGACGCAGGTTTCCATATAGGCGGCCCGCTCGGCGGCGATGAAGTCGCGCTCGAACAGCACGATCTCTTCCGGGTAGTAGAACTCGACGATGTTGCGTGTCTTTTGCGGGCCGTCCGGCCACAAGGTCGAGACAATCAGCACATGCGGGTACCATTCGACCATGATGTTCGGGTACAGCGTGAACCAGATCGCGCCTTTTTCGGGCGGCACGCCGCCGCGGAACTTGAGCACCTGTTCCTGCCACTTGGCGTAGATGGGCGAGCCGGCCTTGACCAGGCCACGGTTCACGCCGACCGTCTGCACGCTGTAATCGCGCCCGAATTCCCAGCGCAGGTCGTCGCAGCTGACAAAGCCACCAAGGCCCGCATGGAAGGGCTCGACGTGGTAGTCCTCCAGGTAGACTTCGATGAAGGTCTTCCAGTTGTAATTGCAGGTCTGCACTTCCACGTGGTCGAGCATGAAGCCGGAGAAGTCGAAGTCGCGCGTCACCGACAGCGCCTTTAACTGGTCGAGCACGTTGTAGCCGTTTTGCTCGAACAGCAGGCCGTTCCAGCTTTGCAGCGGCGTCTTGGACAGGTTCAGGCAGGGCGTCTCGGGGAAGTGCGGCGCGCCGATCAATTCCCCTTTCAAGTCGTAGGTCCAGCGGTGCAGCGGACAGACGATATTGTTGGCATTGCCGCGGCCATTGAACATCAGTGCCTGGCGGTGGCGGCAGACATTGGACAGCACGTCGATGCCGTGCGCGTTACGCACCAGCATGCGGCCTTCGTGTTCGGACGGCAGCGTGGCAAAATCGCCCACATTGGGGACCATCAGCGCGTGCCCGACGTAACGGGGGCCGTGCTGGAACAGCGCCTGGATTTCGCGCTCAAGCAGCGCCTCATCAAAATACACATTTACCGGAAGCTGCGCGCACGAGCGCGCCAGCTTGGCGTGGGTAGCCAGATCGGACATCCCAACCCCCCTTTAAATTCGGACAGAACCGGCGATTATACCGTGTAACGGCCTGTTACGGGCCGCCTGTGGCGCCGTGCGTCCGGAATATTGTTGAGTAGTCAACTATCCGGTGGCGGCGGGCGCGATGCGATAAAATCACGCTTTGCCGGCCGGTCCGGCGAATGCGGCCCCATTGCTTGGATTGTTCTAAAATAAGCGTTTAGACTGGCCGGTCGCGCTCACTCAAGAATTTATGGTTAAAAAAACAATGCCGGATGCGGCCAACGCACCCGAATCGTTCGAACAGGCGATGGCCGAGCTGGCCCAGCTCGTCACCCAGATGGAAGCGGGCCAGTTGCCGCTCGAAGCGTCCGTGGCTGCCTACGCGCGCGGCTCCGAACTGGTGAAATACTGCGCCGCCCAGCTCGAACAGGTGGAGTCCCAGGTCAAGGTCCTGGAAGGCGAGATGCTCAAACCCTTTGCGCTTGACGAGGCGGCGCAATGAGCGCTGGTTTCGACGACTGGTTGAAGACGGTGCAGGCGCGGGTGGAAGACGAACTGTCCTCTTACCTGCCCGCTGCGGCGAACGTGCCCACCAGGCTGCATGAAGCGATGCGCTACACGGTGCTGGGCGGGGGCAAGCGCGTGCGCCCGCTGCTGGTGTACGCGAGCGGCGCGCTGTCGGGCGCCGATTCGGCGGCCCTGGGCCGCGCCGCCAGTGCGCTGGAGATGATACACGCCTACTCGCTGGTGCACGACGATATGCCCTGCATGGACGACGACGCGCTGCGGCGCGGCAAACCGACCGTGCATGTGGCCTACGACGAAGCGACCGCCCTGCTGGTGGGCGACGCGCTGCAGGCCCAGGCCTTCGACACGCTCGCCGGTGCCGACACGGTGCCGGCGCACCGGCTGGTGGCCATGCTGCGCCTGCTGGCCCACGCGGCCGGCCCGGCCGGCATGTGCGGCGGCCAGGCGATTGACCTCGACAGCGTCGGCCTGGCCTTGACGCTGGCGCAGCTCGAGCAGATGCACCAGCTGAAAACCGGCGCGCTGCTGCGCGCGGCCGTGGTGCTCGGCGCCCTGGCCGGTGGCGAGGTGCCGCAAGCGCAGATGGCGGCGCTCGACAAGTATTCAAATGCGATCGGCCTGGCCTTCCAGGTGGTCGATGATGTGCTTGATGCGACGGCCGATTCGGCCACGCTGGGCAAGACCGCGGGCAAGGACGCGGCGGCCAACAAGCCGACCTATGTATCGATCCTGGGCCTCGAACCATCACGGGCCCTGGCGGAAAAACTGCGGAGCGACGCGCATGAAGCGCTCGCCCCGTTCGGAGAAAAAGCACAACGGTTGCGCGAACTGGCGGACCTGATCGTGCAGCGGAAAGCGTAAATGAACCTGCTAGAGACCATCAACGAACCGGCCGAGCTGCGCAAGCTCGCACGCACGCAACTGACGCCGCTGGCGCACGAGCTGCGCAACTTCCTGCTCGACTCCGTCTCCAAGACGGGCGGCCACCTCTCGTCCAACCTGGGCACGGTGGAATTGACGATCGCGCTGCACTACGTGTTCAACACGCCGGTTGATCGCATCGTGTGGGACGTGGGCCACCAGACCTATTCGCACAAGATCCTCACGGGCCGGCGTAACCAGATGCACACGCTGCGCCAGTTTGGCGGCGTGTCGGGCTTCCCGCGCCGCGACGAATCGGAGTACGACACGTTTGGCACGGCCCACTCGTCGACTTCGATTTCGGCCGCGCTGGGCATGGCGCAGGCGGCCAAGATCAAGGGCGAACAGCGCCACGCGATCGCCGTCATCGGCGACGGCTCCATGACGGCCG
>JAZJYP010000328.1:0-11846 GCA_040390345.1 Pseudomonadota bacterium
TTTTGCGCGCAAAAAGTTGCCTCGGAATCGTGGTCTGACCCCGGTTGATTCACTTCACCGCGAGTCGGCCGCGTAACGCAGGCCGATCTGATTGCGTATCGTATCGAGCACGCCCATCAGCGCCAGCGTCTCGTCGTGCGTCATGCGCGGGCTCTCGACCAGCCCTTCGCCCAGGCAGCGCTGCACCTCGATCGCCTCGTGCGCATAGCCGTTGCCAAGGTAGGGCGTATCAACCGTACGCGAACTGCCGTCGGCCAACACCACACTGATCGAGGTGGCGCGATGGAACATGGAATGCATGCGCACATACCCCAACGCACCCGACACGGTCAGCTCCGCCGGCGTGCGCGCGCGCAGCGAGCAGCTGCAGATCGACATGCCGCCATCCTGGTGCTTCATCGTGAACGTGGTCTGCGTGTCGACACCCGTCGCGCCCATTTCGGCCAGCGATTGCACCGACGTGACGGGACCGAGCAGGTCGGCGGCGATCGACAGCGGGTAGATGCCCAGGTCAAGCAAGGCGCCGCCACCGAGTTCCGGATTGTGCAGCCGATGCTCGGGCCCCACTTGCGATGTAAAACCGAAATCGGCGATCACCTGGTGCACGGCGCCTATTTCGCCCGAAGCGATAATGCGTCGCACTTCGGCCAGGGCGGGCATGAAGCGCGTCCACATGGCTTCCATCAGGAACAGCTTTTTCGCGCGCGCCAGCGCCACCACTTGCTCGGCTTCGCGGCGATTCATCGTGAACGGTTTTTCGCACAACACGCCTTTGCCGCCATGGAGCGCCATCAGCGCGTTCTCGGCATGCATGGGGTGCGGCGTGCCGATGTAGATCACGTCCACGTCCGGAGCATCGGCCAGCTCCTGGTAGGAGCCGTAGCCGGCTGCGGCGCCGTATTCGGCAGCGAAGGCTTGTGCCGGCGCGAGGCTGCGGGACGCCACCGCGGCCAGCACGGCGCCCGGCGTGTCGCGCAGCGCGCTGGCAAAAGCCTTGGCGATTTTACCGGTGCCCAGAATCCCCCAACGGACTTGCTTCATGCCTCGCTCCTGTGAATGCGCTTCGGGCGGAACACCGTGGCGTCCGCGTAAAAAAATTCGTCCTGCCCGTCCCACCAGCCGGGCACGCCCAGCACCGGCAGCGGCGTAAAGCAGGCGGTGTTCATTTCCGTGTTCGCCAGTTCGCCGGCGACGTGCTCGTCGATCCAGGCGCGCTGCTCGTCCCACGTCCTGGCAAAGTAGGCGTCATCGGCCACCACCACACGCGTGTGCGCCGTGATGGCCTTGCGCGGCGCGACCAGCTTTTCCATCAGTGCGTGGCCAAACAGCCAGACCTGGGCGTTGCGCCCGAACTGCGCGCGCTGCTCGAACAGGGCTTCGCGCCAGGCGTGGGCGCGCAAATGGTCGACCAGCGCCAGCTCGCCGCGCACGACCAGCAAGGCGCAGTTTTCGTCGAAGATGGTGGCGCCGTCGCGCGCGGGACCGCGTGACTTGCTCACGCCGTCGCGCGCAATCTGCGCTGACTGCAGGATATTGAGCTGCCGTTTGATTTTCGGGAAAGTGAGCCAGACCAGGCCGTTGAAGAAGTCGTGCAGGTTTTCGCGCGTAGGCACGCAGTCAGTGGCGCCGATGAATTGCTCATAGGCCTGGCCGGCGGGCAGCGCGCTTTGCGGCACAAACGTCACCGGTGCGCCACCGGCGGCATTGAGCGCATCGACGGTGCTACGCGCCATGTCCAGCCGCGCGAACGCTGGCCGCACCGAGTCGTACCAGGGGCGGGTCCAGTCGATCGCGTCGAACATCGGCGCCGCTTAAACCATCTTCCAGTTGATTTGTTCGCCGCCGCCCAGCGGCACCAGCCTGGCCTCGCCCAGCGGTACGGTTTCGGGCAGGGTCCAGGTTTCGCGCTTGAGCGTGACGGTGCCGGTATTGCGCGGCAGGTCGTAGAAGTCGGCGCCGTGGAAGCTGGCGAAGCCTTCGAGCTTGTCAAGCGCACCGGCGCGTTCGAACGCTTCGGCGTACATCTCCATCGCGTGCAGCGCGGTGTAGCAGCCGGCGCAGCCGCAGCTCGTTTCCTTCGCGCCGATGGCGTGCGGGGCCGAGTCGGTACCGAGGAAGAAGCGCTCGTCGCCGCTGGTGGCGGCCGTCATCAGGGCCAGGCGGTGCTCTTCGCGCTTCAGCACCGGCAGGCAGTAGTAATGCGGGCGGATGCCGCCCTTGAAGATCTCGTTGCGGTTGTAGAGCAGGTGGTGGGCCGTGATGGTCGCGCCGATCGGGCCTTCCGCTTCGGCCACGTACTGGGCCGCGTCCTTGGTGGTGATGTGCTCGAAGACGATGTTCAGGGCCGGCATGTCGCGGCGCAGTGGGCGCAGCACGCGCTCGATGAAGACCGCTTCACGGTCGAACAGGTCGATGTCCTGGTCCGTCACCTCGCCGTGCACGCAGAACGGCAGGCCCAGGTCCTGCATCACTTCCAGCGTCTTGTAGCAGCGCGCCAGGTCGGTCACGCCGGCGTCGGAATTGGTGGTCGCGCCGGCCGGGTACAGCTTGACCGCGTGGACGATGCCGCTGTCGACGGCGCGGCGGATTTCGTCCGGGTCGGTGTTATCGGTCAGGTAGAGCGTCATCAGGGGCTCAAAGTCCATGCCTTCCGGGAGCGCGGCCAGGATGCGTTCGCGGTAGGCGATGGCGGCGGCGGTCGTGGTGACAGGCGGCTTCAGGTTCGGCATCACGATGGCGCGGCCGAACTGGCGCGCCGTATGCGGCAGCACGCTGGCCAGCGCCGCGCCGTCGCGCAGGTGCAGGTGCCAGTCGTCGGGGCGGGTGATGGTCAGGCTTTGGGGGGTCTCGATGATGGACATGGCAATTCTCGCTGGGACAATCCTGCTATTTTACCTTCTGGCCGCATTGACGAGGCTGCTTGCACAGCAAAGCCGCACCTGCCATACTGCATCGCAAATGCAATGCAAGGAGGCAGCATGAAAACCGCGACCATTCCATCACTTCGCGTCGCACCGGAGCTGCGCGAAGCGGCCGAAAGCGTCCTCGAAAAAGGCGAAACCTTGTCTGGTTTTGTGGAAGGGGCCATCCGGCGCCAGATCGACTTGCGCCGCAGTCAGCGCGACTTTATCGCGCGTGGCCTGGCTGCGGAAGACCAGGCCGAACGCACGGGCGAGTACTTCGAGATCGACGATATCATGCAAGACCTCGACGAAATCATCGGCGAAGCCGACGCCAAGAAACGCCGATGAGCTTTCGCGTTCAATTGACGCGCGGCGCCCGCGAGGACATTCAGCGCCTCACCCGGCACCTTGCCCAACCCGATGTCGAGGCGGCGCGCCGGTCGCGCGTCGCGATCGTGCGCAGCCTGGAGCTTCTCAGGGAAATGCCTTTTTCATGCCGCAAGGCCTCCGCTGACACGCCCTCCCTGCGCGAGTTGATCATTCCTTTTGGCAGTGCGGGCTATGTCGCCCTATTCCGCATCAGACGTGCCGGCCAGGTGACTGTATTGGCCGTGCGCCACCAACGCGAAGAAGACTATCATTAACCCTTTTCTGGAAAACGAACACACATCATGATGGACATCTTTGCGACACCGATTTTCGACGCCACCGTGGTCTACGACGGCAAAGAACTTTTCAAGGGCCAGGGCTCGGCGCGCCAATGGGCCGAACGTCTTGGCAAGGAGCTGGAAATCGAGGTGACGACCCAGAAGCTGGGCACCGGCTGGGCCCTGTACGGCACCCTCGACGGCGTCGACTGCGTCTGGGGCATCCTGGGCCAGCGCCTCAAGCGCATCAACTGAACGGCGTGGCGATATCGACCATAAAGATGTCGTTATCGCCAACAGGCTGCATGACAGGTGGCGCTGATAATGCCAGCCTCACCTATCCGTCCACGGAGCCTCGATGAACACCTTTCCCGCCTGGCCTGCCTTTGTCGCGGCCTTGATCGCCCTGTTTGCCAAAACCAGCGCCACCAGCATGCTGCAAGTGGTGGCCCGCCTGCGCGCAGGTACCTTCCTGCTACCCGAAGACGCGGCCTTGCTACGCGTACGCCCCGTCGCCGCCGAAGCGAATATCGTGCAGCGCTGCGCCTGCGTGTGGCGCAACGACGTGGAAAACCTGCCCTTGTTCCTGGCGCTGGCGCTGGCGTTTGTGCTGGCTGGCGCACCCGCGCCCAGTGCAGCCTTGCTGTTCTCGCTCTACGTTGCCTTGCGCTACCTGCACACGGGCGCCTACCTGTTTGGCCTGCAGCCATGGCGCGCGATGCTTTACCTGGGCAGCCTGGCCACGTGCTGGACCATCGGCGTCAAGACCGTGCTGTTGACCTTTGCCATGTAGCGGACGCGCTGCCCAAATCAGTCGCCGGCGAATCCCAGCGCAGCGGCGCGCCGTCCACGCTCACTGGCGCAAGCAGGCGATGGGCTGGGCCGGAGGATGTCGCTTCAGGCAGCGTGGGATAATCGGCGTCGCGCGCCGGGTCCATTGCGCTGCCCGGCCGCGCCGGCGCCACGCTTTGCAGCAGCAGCGCGCTGCGCGCCAGCGACAGGCGGGCGTTGAAACCGGCGCCGTCGCGCAGGCGGCGCGCCAATCCATTCACGGCCGCCGCGGCCATCAGGTAGCCGGTGGCGTGGTCCAGGGCTTGCACGGGCAGCGGCGTTGGCTTGTCGGCGCCAAACAGGCGCATGCCGGCATCGGCGATCCCCGCACTCATTTGCACCAGGCTGTCGAAGCCGCGCCGATATTGCCACGGTCCGCTCCAGCCATAAGCGTTGAGGCAGACATCGACCAGGCCAGGGCGGATGTGGCGCCGCGCTTCGGTTCCCAGCCCAAGTTTCTCGAGCGCGTCGGCACGGTAGCCGTGCACCAGCACATCGGCTTCGCGCAGCAAGGCCACCAAAGCCTCGCGGCCGGACGCATCGCGCAGGTCCAGGCGCGCGCAGCGCTTGCCAACCGTGACTTCAGGCGCCACGCCCGGCTCTTCCCAGCCGATCGGATCGATGCGCAGCACCTCAGCGCCGAAGCCAGCCAGGAAGCGCGTGGCGATCGGTCCTGCCAGGATGCGGGTCAGGTCCAGCACCCGAATGCCGGCCAGCGGACGCTCCGGCGTGAACGCCCACACTGGCTGCGCTACCGCGTCGGTGCGGGCAATGGCGATCAAAGGCTCCGCGGCCACGGCCACGCCTTGCTGGTGCTGCGCCCAAGCGGTGGCGCTGCGCATCGCCGCAGCGCAGCCATTCTTTGCGACGACAGCCGCTTCCAGCGCGTCGGCCTGCCAGTTGGCGACGGCACGCGCGACGGCTTCGCGCTCGGCGGGCACGCCCAGCACGGCCAGGGCCGCGTCGCGGTGGTGCGGGGCGTTGGTATGCAGGCGGATCCAGCCATCCTGGGTGCGGTAGTCGCCCGCGACCGGGTCCCAGGCTGGCGGCAGGGTCCAGCCGTCCGGCCGCAGCGACCAGCCGAACCACAGCGAAGCGAGGCGCCGGTCCACGCTCACAGGCGGGGCCGCGCCATACTGCGTGTCGACCAGGTCGGCCATGGCCGCGCCGGCCGCGCCAAGCGAGGCGCTGGCAAAATCGGTGACGGGAAAGACCGAACGCAGCGCATCGCTGCCGGTAAAGCGCACCGCGCCATCCACGCCCAGCACTCGCGTCATGGCGGACAGGTAGTGGCCAGCGCAGTCCATCTTAGTGGAGGATGCGCGCAAGGAAGTCGCGCGCCCGGTCCGACTTGGGCGCGCTGAAGAATTCTTCCTTCGGCGTGTCTTCAATAATGCGGCCGTGGTCCATGAAGATGATGCGGTCGGCCACCTTGCGGGCGAAGCCCATCTCGTGGGTCACCACCATCATGGTCATGCCTTCCTGGGCCAGGCCCACCATCACGTCGAGCACTTCATTGATCATTTCCGGGTCCAGCGCCGAGGTGGGCTCGTCGAACAACATGGCGATCGGGTCCATCGACAGCGCCCGCGCAATGGCCACGCGCTGCTGCTGGCCGCCCGAGAGCTGGCTCGGATACTTGTCCTGTTGCGCCAGCAGGCCCACGCGGTCCAGGTAGGCCAGGCCCTTGGCGGTGGCTTCGTCGTCGCTGCGCCCGAGCACCTTGACCTGGGCCAGCGTCAGGTTCTGGCGGATCGACAGGTGCGGGAACAATTCGAAATTCTGGAACACCATGCCAATGCGCGCGCGCAGGCGCGACAGGTCGGTCTTGGGGTCGCCCACGGCGACACTGTCGACGCGGATGTCGCCTTTCTGGAACGGTTCGAGCCCGTTGACGGTCTTGATCAGGGTCGATTTTCCCGAACCGGACGGCCCGCAAATGACCACGACGTCGCCCTTGTCGACGTGGGTACTACAGTCGGTGAGCACCTGGAAGGCGCCATACCACTTGCTCACATTTTTAAGTTCAATCATCGATATTGCCTGTTTTTTGGGCGATCCAGTCAGCTTGACATCACCGGCGACGCCAAGGATACTGCGGAACCTGCCAATTGGGTCACCAATTCCGGCCAGTCCGTCCGCAAAATACCACAGGATGCACCCATATGAATAATCGCAACCGCCTGACCATCTATATCCTCATTGGCCTCGCTCTGGGCATCGTCGCGGGACACTTCGTCAATACCAATATGGCCAAGCCGGCCGAATTTGCGGACAATATCTCGCTCATCTCCACCATGTTCCTGCGCCTGATCAAGATGATCATCGCACCGCTGGTGTTCTCAACCCTGGTAGTGGGCATCGCCAAGATGGGCGACGCCAAGGAAGTGGGCCGCATCGGCGTCAAGGCGCTGGGCTGGTTCATCATCGCGTCCGTCATCTCGCTCTCGCTCGGCCTGGTGCTGGTGAACTTCTTCCGCCCTGGCGACGCGATGGTCGACCACGTGCCTGCCTTGAATGCGCTGACCGACATCTCGGCCAAGAACCTGACGCTGAAAGAATTCGTCACCCACCTGATTCCCAGCTCGATCGTTGACGGCATGGCCAAGAACGAGATCCTGCAGATCGTGATCTTCTCGATCTTCTTCGGCACCGCCGCCGCCGCCGTGGGCGAACGCAGCAAAGCCTTGATCGAAGCGATCGACGGTGTGGCCCACATCATGCTCAAGGTGACCGGCTACGTGATGAACTTCGCGCCGCTCGCCGTCTTCGCCGCCGTCACTGGCGTGGTGGCCAACAAGGGCCTCGGTGTGCTGTCCACCTATGGCGTGTTCATGGGCGAGTTCTACCTTGGCATCGTGCTGCTGTGGATTGTCCTGACCATCATCGGCTTCCTCTTCCTGGGCAAGCGCGTCTTCCCGCTGCTGCGCGAAATGCGCGAGCCGACCCTGCTGGCCTTCTCCACCGCCTCGTCGGAAGCGGCCTTCCCGAAAACCCTGGAAGGCCTGGAACGCTTCGGTGTGAAGAACCGCATCGCCGCCTTCGTGCTGCCGATCGGTTACTCCTTCAACCTCGACGGCTCGATGATGTACTGCACCTTCGCCTCCGTCTTCATCGCCCAGGCCTACAAGATCGAGATGTCGCTCGGCACCCAGATGACGATGATGCTGGTGCTCATGCTCACTTCCAAAGGCATGGCGGGCGTGCCGCGCGCCTCGCTGGTGGTGATCGCCGCGACGCTGGGCCAGTTCCAGATTCCGGAAGCGGGCCTGCTGCTCCTGCTCGGCATTGACCACTTCCTCGACATGGCCCGTTCGGCCACCAACGTCGTCGGCAACGGCATCGCCACCGCCGTCGTCGCCAAATGGGAAGGCGAGCTGGCCGAACCACAAGAAGGCGACATGGCGAAGACCAAACTGGCGTAAGTACGGCGCCCCTTTGCCAACAAGGCCTCCCACGCGGAGGCCTTTTTTTCGTGTATCCTCGTGGCCCATCAAGCACCTCAAGGAGAACACATGCTGAAGCTTTCCACCTTAAGTCTTGCCCTGGTGATGGGCAGCGCACAAGCCGCCACCCAAACCGTCGACTGCGGGCGCCTGCTCGACGTCAAAGCCGGGACGTGGCGCGAGAAGGTGAGCATCGTGATCGACAACGGCAGCGTCAAATCCATCGGCCCCATGGCGCCCGGCGCTGGCCACGTGGACATGTCGGCCTACTCTTGCCTGCCTGGCTTCATCGACATGCACGTGCACATGGCCGAAGAAACCGAGAAGCAGGCCGACTCGCTGCGCAACACCATCAGCCTCAACCCCGCCGATATCGCCCTGCGCTCCGTGGCCTACGCCAGGCGCACGCTCGACGCGGGCTTCACGACGGTGCGCGACCTGGGCGCGCCCAATGGCGTGAACATCGCCCTCAAGCGCGCCATCGCCAACGGCGCCATAGCTGGCCCGCGCATGTACACGGCCGGCAAAATCATCAGCACGACCGGCGGCCATGGCGACCCGACCAATAATCGCAACTACGAATTCAGCCACGCCGTCGGCCCCATGGACGGCATCGTCAACAGCGCCGACGAAGGCCGCGAAGCCGTGCGCGCCCGCTACAAGGAAGGCGCGGACCTGATCAAGGTCACCGCCACCGGCGGCGTATTGAGCCAGGCCGCCAACGGCCAGAACGCCCAGTACACCGAGGACGAACTGCGCGCCATCGTCAGCACCGCGCGCGACTATGGCTTCCGCGTCGCGGCCCACGCCCACGGCAACGAAGGCATCAAGCGCGCCCTGCGCGCCGGCGTCGATTCGATCGAACACGGCACCTACATGGACGACGAAGCCATTGCCCTGTTCAAGAAAACCGGCGCCTACTATGTGCCGACCATCTCCGCTGGCCGCTACGTGGCCGACAAGGCCAAGGAGCCGGACTACTTCTCGCCGCTGGTGCGTCCGAAAGCGGCCGCCATCGGCCCGCTGATCCAGGGCACCTTCGCCCGCGCCTACAAGGCCGGCGTGAAGATCGCCTTCGGCACCGATGCCGCTGTCTACCCGCATGGCGACAATGCCAAAGAATTCGCCTACATGGTCGAAGCGGGCATGCCGGCGCTGGAAGCGATCCGCGCCGCGACACTGTCCGCCGCCGCCCTGCTCGACCAGTCGGCCCGCCTCGGCTCCGTCGAACCTGGCTATGCCGCCGACATTGTCGCTGTCAGCGGCGACCCGCTGAAAGACATCGGCGTGCTCCAACAGGTCAAATTCGTCATGAAGGAAGGCGTGGTTTACAAGAAACCGTAAACACAGCTACCATCGCCTACGCTTACACATCAGGAGTCTCCATGCTTTACCAGAAAACCGCACGCTTGTTCATCGCGCTGATCGGCTTCGCCTTCATCGCCAGCGCCAGCGCCGAAACGCGCATGGCCAATATCGTCATCCTCGCCACTGGCGGCACCATCGCCGGCACTGGCGCGACCAGCACCACCACGGTGGGCTATACGGCTGCGACCGTCGGCGTGCAGCGCCTCATCGCCGCCGTGCCGGAACTGGCCAAGGTGGCCAACGTCACCGGCGAACAGGTATTCCAGATCGCCAGCGAAAGCATGGGCAACGAACACTGGCTCACGCTGGCCAAGCGCGTCAACACCTTGCTCAAGCAGGACAATGTGGACGGCGTCGTCATCACCCACGGCACCGACACGCTGGAAGAAACAGCCTACTTCCTCAACCTCGTCGTCAAGAGCAAAAAGCCGGTGGTGGTGATTGGCGCGATGCGCCCATCGACGGCGATGTCGGCCGACGGCCCGATCAACCTGTACAACGCGGTGCTGCTGGCGGCGAGCCAGGAAGCCATTGGCAAGGGCGTGCTGGTGGCACTCAACGACCAGATCCAGGGCGCGCGCGACGTCACCAAGACCAATACCTCGACGCTGGACAGCTTCAAGACGCCGGAACTGGGCATGCTCGGCTACATGCAGGGGAACAAGCCCTACTTCTATCACGTCTCGACGCGCAAGCACACGGTCGATACCGAGTTTGACGTCAGCGCCCTGAATGCGCTGCCACAGGTGGACATCGTCTACGGCTACGCCAATATGAACACGGTGGCGCTGGACGCCTTCATCGCCGCTGGCGCCAAGGGCATCGTCCACGCCGGCACCGGCGACGGCAGCCTGGCTGCCAAGGTCAAACCAGGCCTGGTTTCGGCGCACCAGAAGGGCGCCATCATCGTGCGTTCGAGCCGCGTTGGCCAGGGCATCGTGGCGCGCAACGGCGAAGCCAATGACGATGAACTGGACTTCGTCGTCTCCGACACGCTCAACCCGCAGAAAGCGCGCATCCTGCTGATGCTGGCCTTGACCAAGACCAGCAGCACCAAGGAAATCCAGCGCATGTTCTACGCGTATTAGTCGGCGCTTGGTGGGTGACGCGCTACGCGCTTACCCACCCTACGCCACTTCACGAGACCCGGGCCGAGGGTAGGGTGGGTGAGCGCGCAGCGCGCTACCCACCATGTTCGAGTTCCAGCGGCGGCGAGGCGAGGTCTTCGTCTTGCCGCGCTTGCTGCCTTTCCCACATCTGCGCATACAAACCCTGCGCCGCCAGCAATGCCTGGTGGGTGCCGCGCTCGACGATCTTGCCGTGATCGAGCACGATGATCTGCTGCGCATCGGCCACCGTCGACAAGCGGTGCGCGATGACGAGCGTGGTGCGGTTCTTCGCAATTTCCTTTAGCTGCGCCTGGATCGCCTGCTCCGCCTTGGAGTCCAGCGCCGATGTCGCCTCGTCGAAAATCAAAATCGCCGGATCCTTGAGCAAGGTGCGGGCGATGGCCACGCGCTGCTTTTCTCCGCCTGATAATTTCAGGCCACGCTCGCCCACCATGGTCTGGTAGCCGTCCGGCAGCGACTCGATGAAGTCGTGGATCGACGCCGCGCGCGCCGCCGCCACAATGTCGGCGTGGCTGGCGCCCGGCTTTCCGTAGGCGATGTTGTATTCGATGGTGTCGTTGAACAGCACCGTATCCTGCGGCACGATGCCGATGGCGCGGCGCAGGGACTCCTGCGTCACCATGCGCAAATCCTGGCCGTCGATCGAAATGCTGCCTTCGTTGACGTCGTAAAAGCGGAACAGCAGGCGTGACAGAGTCGACTTGCCCGAGCCGCTATGCCCCACCACGGCCGTCGTTGTGCCGGCGGCGATACTGAAATCGACATCGAACAGGATCTGGCGCTTCGACTCATAACTGAACTGGACGTGCGAAAACTGCACCTGCGCGCCGTGCGTTGCCAGCGGCTGCGAGCCCGGCGTGTCGGCCACTTCGCGCCCCTCTTCCAGCAAGGCGAACAGGCGCTCCATATCGGCCAGGCTTTGCTTGATTTCGCGGTAGATCACGCCGAGGAAGTTGAGCGGAATGTACAGCTGGATCATGAAGGCATTCACCAGCACCAGGTCGCCCAATGTCATCTTGCCGTCGATGACACCCTGCGTAGCGCGCCACAAAATCAGCGTGACGGCGGTGGCAATGATCAGCGACTGACCCGTGTTGAGCAACGACAGCGAGGTTTGCGATTTGACGGCCGCCGTTTCGAATCGCTTCAGGCCATCGTCATAGCGCTGCGCCTCGTAGTCTTCGTTGCCGAAGTACTTGACGGTCTCGTAATTGATCAACGAGTCGATGGCCTTGGTGTTGGCTTTCGAATCGAGGTCGTTCATCGTGCGGCGGAAGTGCGTGCGCCAGTCCGTCACCATGACCGTGAAGGTGATGTAGGTGACCAGCGCCACCGCCGTGATGGCGCTGAACCACACATCGTAGTGCGTGACGAGATAACCCAGCACCAGCGAAATCTCCACCAGCGTCGGCAGGATGTTGAACAGCGTGTAGGAGATCAGCGAGCCCACGCCGCGCGTGCCGCGCTCGATATCGCGCGTCATGCCGCCGGTCTGGCGGTTCAGGTGGAAGCGCAGCGACA
>JAZJYP010000329.1:0-17286 GCA_040390345.1 Pseudomonadota bacterium
ACTTCGCGCAGGGCCTTGTGCATCAGGTGCGTGGCCGAGTGGTTGCGGATGGTGCGCCCGCGCAGGGCTTCGTCCACTTGCGCCGAGACGGCGTCGCCCACTTTCAGGGAACCGGTGGCGAGCACGCCGTGGTGGCCGAACACGTCGGCCTGGATCTTGAGCGTGTCTTCCACGTCGAAGCTGGCGCCGCTGCTGACGATGACGCCGCGGTCACCGACCTGGCCGCCCGATTCGGCGTAGAACGGGGTCGTGTCGAGCACGACGATGCCGTGCTGGCCGGCCTTCAGCTCCTGGACCGGCGTGCCGTCGGCATACAGCGCGACCACTTTACCGGCGAAAGCCAGCTTGTCGTAGCCGACGAACTTGTTCTTCTCGCCCGTGTATTCGACCTTGCTGTCTTTGGTGGCCTTGCCGCCGCTGCGCGCCTTGTCCTGGCTCTCTTTCAGGGCGATGTCGTAGCCGGCCTGGTCGAAGCTGATATTGCGTTCGCGGCAGATGTCGGCCGTCAGGTCCGGCGGGAAGCCGTAGGTTTCGTACAGCGTGAAAGCAGTGGCGCCATCGAGGCCGAGGCTGTCCTTGGCCAGTTGCGCTTCGAGGATCTTCATGCCCGTTTCCAGCGTCTCGCCGAAACGCTCTTCTTCGGCCTTGAGCATCTGTGCGACGCGGTCCTTGGCTTCTTCCAGCTCGGGATAGGCGCCGCCCATTTCGATGGCCAGGTCGGCCACCAGCTTGTAGAAGAAGGCCTTGGTTTGACCCAGCTTGTGGCCATGGCGCAGCGCGCGGCGGATGATGCGGCGCAGGACGTAGGCGCGGCCTTCGCTGCCGGGAATGACACCGTCGACGATCATGAAGGCGGAGGCGCGGATATGGTCGGCGATCACGCGCAGCGATTTGTTTTCCAGGTCGGTGGCGCCGGTTTCGCGCGCAGCGGCCTTGATCAATGCCTGGAACAGGTCGATCTCATAGTTCGAGTGCACGTGCTGCAGCACGGCGGCCAGGCGTTCCATGCCCATGCCCGTATCGACGCACGGTTTGGGCAGCTTGTGCAGCACGCCCGCTTCGTCGCGGTTGAACTGCATGAACACGAGGTTCCAGATTTCGATGAAGCGGTCGCCGTCTTCGTCGGGCGAACCCGGTGGGCCACCGGGAATGTCGGCGCCGTGGTCGTAGAACACTTCGGTGCACGGGCCGCAAGGGCCGGTGTCGGCCATCTGCCAGAAGTTGTCCGACGCATAGCGCGCACCCTTGTTGTCGCCGATGCGGATGATGCGATCAAGCGGCACGCCCACTTCCTTGGCCCAGATATCGTAGGCTTCATCGTCTTCCTGGTAGACGGTGACGGTCAGTTTGTCGGCCGGCAGGCCGTAGACCTTGGTGAGCAGCTCCCAGGCGTAGTGGATCGCATCGCGCTTGAAATAGTCGCCGAAGCTGAAATTGCCCAGCATTTCGAAGAAGGTGTGGTGGCGCGCCGTGTAGCCGACGTTTTCCAGGTCATTGTGCTTGCCGCCTGCGCGCACGCAGCGCTGCACCGAGGTCGCACGCGTGTATGGGCGGCTGTCGGTACCGGTAAAGACGTCTTTGAACTGCACCATGCCGCTATTGGTGAGCAAGAGGGTCGGGTCGTTGCCCGGCACCAGGGAGCTCGAACGGACAATCGTGTGGCCCTTCGATTCGAAGAATTTAAGGAATTTGTCGCGGATTTCGGATGATTTCATGTCGTATGGGCGCAGGAAGGCAGCATGCTATAAAAAATTGATTATAGCCTACCCGTTGTGAGGGATATAGAGGAGGGATTCAATGAAAATCGGCGCCGATCAGGTCGATGCGGTCGGTGCAGAAGCCGTCCACACCCCAGTCGAGCACAAGGCGGGCGCGCTCGGGCTCGTTGACGGTGTAGCAGAACAGCCCGAAGCCGGCCGCCTTGACCACGCGCGCCAGCGTCGGCGTCAGGTGCAGGTGGTTGGTATGGATGGCCACCACGCCAAGGGCGCGCGCCTGCGCTTCCCAGGCGGAGGGCAGGCGGTCGATCAGCCAGGCGCGGGCCAGGCCAGGCGCCGCCGCGCGCGCCGCCTCCAGCGCCTCGGTGCTGAAGGACGAGAGCAGCGGCGCCCCTTCGCGCCCCTCAAACAGGGATGCCGTCATGCGCGCCACGACGGCGCCCGTGTCGCCCTCGAAGCCGTCGGCCGGCTTGATCTCGATATTCATCCAGATGCCGTGATTTATGCAAAATCTTGCATAATCTGCGAACAGGGGTAAGCACTCACCTGCGAATTCCGGCCCGAACCACGCGCCCGCGTCCATGCGCACCAGCTCGGCCCCGCTATAGTCATTGACATTGCCGCTGCCGGCCACGGTGCGCCCCAGCTGCGGGTCGTGCACCACGACGGGCACGCCGTCGCGCGCCAGCATGACGTCGAATTCGACCGCGCGGTAGCCATGCGCCAGCCCACAGCGCAGGGCGGCGATGGTGTTTTCCGGCGCCAGCTTGCCGCCGCCGCGGTGGGCGAGGATTTTCGGATAGGGCCACATGGGCCCGATCATACTTACTTCTGCGCCGTGGTCAACACCGGGGCATCGCGGTACAGCTCGGGGAACAGCAGCTTGAGGCGGGCGATCTTGGGCAGGTCGTAGGTGGCGATGTACAGCTGCTTCGGGTGCAGCGTTGCGTAGTCCTGGTGGTAGGCCTCGGCCGGATAAAACGCCTGCAGCGGCGCAAGCTGGGTAGCAATACGCGCCGAATACAGCCTGGCCGCGTCGAGCTGGGCGATATAACGCTCGGCCACCTGCTTCTGGCCCGCGTCGCGGAAGAACACGGCGGAACGGTACTGGGTGCCGCTGTCGGGATATTGAGCATTGACCTGGGTGGGGTCGTGCGCCACCGAAAAGAACACCTGCAGCAGCTTGCCGAAGCTGACCTGGCGCGGGTCGTAGCTCACTTCCACCGATTCGGCGTGGCCGGTTGCGCCGGAACTGACGGCCTCGTAATCGGCCGTGCGCGCCTGCCCGCCCGCATAGCCGGAAACGACATTGAGCACCCCGCGCGTATGCTGGAATACGCCCTGCACGCCCCAGAAGCAGCCGCCGGCAAAGACGGCCGTCGCGCGCATCGACTGCGCGTCCGCCACATCGTAGGCTGGCGGCGGAATGCGCATCGCCGCCTCGGCGCTCGCCTCGCGCGCCACCTGCATCAGCACCAGCGCGCCCAGGGCCGCGCCGGGCACCAGCCACCACCATCGTTTCCCCAATTTAGCCATGACAATCTCCTCGTTTGTCTATAGTCGGATCAAGCCAGGCTTCCTTACAAAGTCGCGCTCAGCCAGGCGGCGGCCCCCACATTGAGCACGGCCGTCAGCCAGAACTTCCACAGGAAGGAAGGCTTGGACGTCTTATGGCGCAGCCAGCGCTGCGCCAGCCAGCCGCCCGGCCAGCCGCAGGCCAGGCCTAGCAGCAGCAAGGTGCGCTCGGGCGTGCGGCGCCCCTGCTTGCGGGCGTTCGACTTGTCGAGCGCGTAAGCGAGGAAGCAGGCGACGCTGGCGCACAAATAAACGGTGGCGATATAAACCGGCGTCATGCTGCCTTTCTGGGTTGGTGGGACGGCCGCAGTGTGCCACGGCCCCCCGTAGTTTGGCAGCTTATGGCGAAGGTTGCAGGAGCCGGTCCCAAACATCGCAGCCAGCGATACCTTGACCACCTGCGGCCAGCGTGGAATACTGCCAAGCCTTAGCAGCCACTGCCTGTGACCCACAATGAAACCGCTTTTGCTTCTCCTGCTAGTATCCGGCTCCGCACTGGCCGACGACGCCGCCCTGCTGCGCTGCCGCGAATTGAAGGATGCCGGCCCGCGCCTGGCCTGCTACGACGCCATGCCAGTTAGCGCCCCCGTGGCGCGCGCACCCCGTGCCGCCGCAGCCGAAGCACCGGCGGAAGTGCTGCCATCGACCGTGCCGCCGCCGGCGCTGGCCGTCACGCGCCAGGAAAAGGAAAACGCCTTCGGTTTCGAAATGCGCCCCAAGAAGGAACAGCTCGACGAAATCGTCAGCTATATCGAGGGCAAATTCGAAGGCTGGGGCCCGCACAGCCAGATCCGCCTGGCCAACGGGCAGGTGTGGCTGGTGGTCGACGGCAGTGAAGTCGTGGTCATCGCCACCAATCCCAAGGTGACGATCACGCGCGGCTCCTTCGGCTCAATGTTCATGGAAATCGAAGGCAGCAACGGCGGCCCCAAGGTGCGCCGCTTGAAGTAAACGCGTGGGCATGAATGCCCACCTACGGTAGGGTGGGCACGTGTGCCCACGTCACGATTGCACCAGCTTGGCGGCGCGGCAGCCCCACCACGCTGCCTCTTCAAACACGGAAAAGCCGGACAAGTCGGCGTGCGCGAACAAAATCGGGCCGTCGGCTTCGCGCAGCGCACGCAGGCCGGCATTGCTGCGAAAGCCCGGCAGCGGCGCCGCCATCGCGTGGCCGCGCAAGGTGATGTCGACCCGCTCCACGCAAGGCGCAAAAGCCCAGCCATAGGCCGTTTTCAGATCTTCCGATGCCAGTGCCAGCAGCTCCGCGGGGCTGGCGCTCTGCAGCCATTTGCGCGCCGCCTCGGGCGTGCGGTCCGACAGCGCCACATAGGACGAAAACACCGTCTTTTCGGGCGGGCTGACGCGAATGTCCTGGTGGGTCGACACCACATAGCCCAGGCCCGGCTCCTGGTAGACCACATTGTCCCAGGCCAGCGGCATCTGCGGCCGTTCGCGCGGGAAGTCTTTCATCAGGAAGTTCGCCACCATCCACGGCGCATAGGGCGGCGTGTGCCGTTTCGGGTCGAAGCCGTACTGGCCAATATTCTCCACCACGCGCGCGGCAACGTAGACCGGCATGGCGCAAATGGCTTTGCGGGCGCGCACCAGGTACGTCGATGGCACGCCGTTCTCCAGCCTGAAGCACAGCGCTTCCACACCCTTGCCGCGCTGTTTGAGCGACACCACCGTACCCGCCACGCGCTTGACGCCGGACGCCTTGGCCATGCCTTCGGCCAGCGGCTGCAATCCGCCCGGCCAGGTCAGCCAGGCGCCGTTGCCGGCGTTGGCAGCCTGGCCCCAGCGGCTGCAGTAGTAGTGCAGGCCAGCCCAGGCCGAGACCTTGTCGTAGCGGGTGCCGTAGTCGTCACGGCAGCAGTAGTTCAGGTACCAGTGCAGGGTCGGCGAGCGGTAGCCATTCTGGTCCATCCAGTCTTTCAGCGTGATGCGGTCCAGCGCCTGCCACTGCGGGTCGCTGGACGACTCCATCGTCGGGAACACGAAGATGCGCTTGCCATCAGCGCCGCGCAGCGCGCGCAGGCGCTCCACTTCCTTGAAGAAGCGCTTGTGCTCTTCCAGTTCCGCCGCCGGCACGCCGCGCGTGGGAATGAAGCCGTCCTGCCACTGGCCCTGGAACAGCAGGCGTTCTTCCGGCCCGTGCAGGATGAAGCGCTCGTCGTAGTACGGCTTCTCGGCCATCGGATCGCGCAAAATGATGCCCAGGTCCGCCAGGATCTCGCGCACATGCACCGACTCGGGCGATGGCAGCGGAAGGTAATGCGCACCGGTCGGGAAAGCGAGATCGCCAAAATGGCCGCCGGCCGCATTGCCGTAGGGCTGGGGGCCATCGACCATCAGCATGTCTTTGTGGCCGTCGCGGTTCAGGCGCCACGCGGCCGACAGGCCGGCCACGCCGGAGCCGAGGATGGCGACGTCCGTTTCCATCACGTGCGATGGCGCCGGCAGCGCCTTGCGGTCGCGCAGGAAGTGGCCTTCCGCACGGCCCGGATAGAGCACCGTCGGCGTGATTTCCTGCCACTGGCGAAACACGCCGGCGCCCGCCAGCGCAGCCACGCCGCCGCCGGCCAGCGCGAGGAAGGAGCGGCGCTCCATCAGCGGATCACCTGGCGCCAGTCCTGCTCGAACTCATTTACCAGCGATTGCGTATTGAGGCGATTGGGCGCCATCGGCAATGCCTTCATATCGGGCGGGAAGATGAACATCTCGCGCGTGGTATCGGCATTCAGGTAGCGCATCGGTAGGCGATAGGTCGTCGGCGGCACATACTGCGCCTGGGGCGAGGCGAGGATGAAGCCCCATTCGCCAAACGACGGTACATAAGCGTGGTAAGGGTAGGTATGCATGCCCACTTCGCGCAAGGTCGCGTCCACCGTCCAGTAAGCGTGCGGCGCAAAGAATGGCGAGGTCGATTGCACCACCACCAGGCCATTGGCGGCGACGTGCTTCTTCACCATGCCGTAGAAGGGGACCGAATACAGTTTGCCCAGCGCGAAGCTCGATGGATCGGGGAAGTCGATGATGGCAGCGTCGAACATGTCGGCATTATTTTGCAGCCAGATGGCCGCGTCGGCATTAATGACGCGCACGCGCTTGTCCGAGAACGAGCCGTGGTTCAGCGCCTTCAATTCCGCGCGCGTGGTGAAGGCGGCCGTCATGGCCGGGTCCAGGTCGACCAGGGTCACGTGCTCGATATTCGGATAGCGCAGGATCTCGCGCAGCGCCAGGCCATCGCCGCCGCCCAGCACCAGCACGCTTTTCGCCCAGGGCAAAGCCTGCATGGCCGGATGCACGAGAGCTTCATGGTAGCGGTACTCGTCGCGCGAGGAGAACTGCAAGTTGCCGTTGATGTAGAGGCGCAGGTCGTCTTTCCAGCGCGTGATGACCAGGCGCTGGTATGGCGTAGTCGTGGAATAGACGATGTCGTCGCCAAACAGGCCATGCTCGCCCCAGGCCACCATACGGTCGGACATGGCAAAGCCGGCCACCAGCACCACCATCACGGTCGACGCTCGCAGCACGCGCCCGGACAAGTTGGCCAGCTCCATGCGAAATGCATACATCGTCCAGAAAGCCACGCCGACATTGAGCATCCCGAACAAAAAACCGGTTCGAACCAGGCCAAGATGCGGTGCCAGCACTAGCGGGAACAGAAGCGACACAGCCAGCGCACCGAGGTAGTCGAACGTGAGCACACGGCTCACCAGCTCATTAAAAGCGGTTTGACGGGCATTCAACGCCCGCATCACCAGCGGCACCTCCATGCCCACCAGCGCGCCGACCATGAACACAAGCATATACAGCAGCGCGCGAAACGGCGCCGTCATCCACGAGAACGTCATGAACAGCAGCGCCGCCGAGACGCCGCCAATCAAGCCCACAGCCAGTTCGATGTCCACAAAACGGGCCAGCACTTCATCGTCGCCGACAAATTTTGAAAAGTGGGCGCCCACGCCCATCGCAAACAGATAGCAGCCGATAATGGTGGAGAACTGCAGGATTGAGTCGCCCAGCAAATAACTGGATAGCGCCCCCGCGATCAACTCGTAGGCAAGGCCGCAGGAAGCGACTACGAACACCGAAAGGATAAGAATTCGTTTGGTCATGAATCGTCTTTTGATCTAAGATCGTCGTGTGCTGTCATTCTGACTATTTTTCAGGGAGGACGTTGTGCCCGCCATCCTAAACTATTTGCTCCATCTTTCCCTGGCAGCGATGCTGGTTTTAGCTTTTTTTATCATCTATACCAAGATCACCCCTTTCGATGAAGTGCTCCTGATCCGCCAGGGGAACCACGCGGCAGCTTTGTCGCTGTCGGGCGCCCTGATCGGTTTTTCGATCACCATCGCCTCGGCCCTCGCGCACACGGCAGACTACCAGCAATTCCTGATGTGGGCCGCCATTGCGATGGTGGTGCAGGTGCTGGTCTACGCCATCGCAACCAAACTGCTGTCGATGGCCAAAGACCAGATCGAAGCAAACAATTCGGCGTTCGGCTGCCTGCTTGGCGCCATCTCCCTTTCCATCGGCGCGATCAACGCCGGCTGCATTTCCTGACCTTATTCGGAGGACCGTATCATGTCATTTGGCTCATTCATCAAGAAGCAGTTTATCGATGTCCTGCAGTGGAACGAAGAAACCGACGGCGTGCTGGCCTGGCGCTATCCGATGCAGGACTTCGAAATCCAGAACGGCGCCATCCTCAATGTGCGCGAATCGCAAGTGGCGGTGTTCGTCAACGAAGGCCAGATCGCCGACGTGTTCGGCCCCGGCACCCACAAGCTGACCACGCAGACCCTGCCCCTGCTGACCAACCTGAAAAACTGGGACAAGCTGTTTGCCTCGCCCTTCAAGTCCGACGTGTACTACTTCAGCACACGCGTGCAGACCGGCCGCAAATGGGGCACGCCGCAGCCGATCACGATCCGCGACAAAGACTTCGACATGATCCGCGTGCGCGCCTTCGGCATGTTCTCCTACCGCGTGGCCGACGCGCGCAAATTCTTCACCGAGCTGTCCGGCACCCGTGAAATCTATTCGCGCGACGACGTCGAAGACCAGCTGCGCGGCATCATGCTCGCCACCATGGCCAGTTCGCTCGGCGGCGCCAACGTGCCCTTCCTCGACATGGCCGCCAACCAGGCGCTGATGGCGCAGCAGGTCAAGGGCGACCTGGCCACCGCCTTTGCGCGCTACGGCGTGGGCCTGGACGAATTCAACGTCGCCTCGGTCAGCCTGCCGGAAGAACTGCAGGCCGCGCTGGACGAACGTATCTCCGCCGGCATGAAGGGCGGTATGTCGGCCGACAAGATGGCCGGCTTCACCAAATACCAGGTGGCGCAGAGCATTCCGTTGGCCGCGCAAAACGAAGGCGGCCTGGCCGGCCTGGGCGCCGGACTTGGTGCCGGGGTGGCCGTGGGCCAGACCATCGCGCAGGCCATGGGCAGTGCAATGGCGCCGCAAGCACCTGCCGCTCCCGCCGAGGACTCGATCGAAACGCGCCTGACCAAACTGAAAGGGCTGCTCGACAAAGGCCTGATCTCGGCCGCCGACTACGACAGCACCAAGGCCGAATTGCTGAAAAAACTGCTGGGATAAAGCGCGTCCATGCAAAGCGTTTCCTGTCCCAGCTGCGGCGCGCCGGTCGAATTCCGTTCGCACGCCTCCGTCATGGCGGTGTGCGGCTATTGCCAGGCCACGGTGCTGAAAGAAGCCGGCGCGGTCAAGGACATCGGCAAGATGTCGGCCGTGCTGGAAGACTTCTCGCCCATCCAGATCGGCACGGCCGGCACACTGGGTAGCCGCGGCTTTACCGTCGTTGGCCGCATCCAGCTGCGCTACTCCGCCGGCATGTGGAACGAGTGGTATCTGATGTTCGACGACGGCAGCACCTCGTGGCTGGGCGATTCGTCCGGCCTGTATGTGGTCACCACCGAGCGCCCGGCACAAGGCGCCCTGCCCGCCTTTACCGAACTGCGCCCCGGGAATTCGCACACCATCGGCAGCGAACAGTTCACCGTATCCGAAGTGCGCACTGCCGACTGCATTGGCGGCCAGGGCGAACTGCCGTTCAAGGTAGGCGCAGGATGGCAAGCGCGCGTGGCGGATTTCCGCGCCGCTTCGCGCTTCCTCACCCTCGATTATTCCGACGGCGACACGCCCACCGTCTACAACGGCGTCGCTGTCACGCTGGAAGAAATGAAGTGCCAGCTGCTGCGCGACGACGACCAGATCAAGGCCAGCGCCGGCAAATACCGCGGCAAGCTCGATGCACTCGACTGCCCATCCTGCGGCAGCGGCATCAAGTACCTGCCCGGCGTGACCAATCACCTGGTGTGCCCGGCGTGCAGCGCCCAGCTTGACGCCACGCGCCCTGAAGTAGAAGTGATCGCTGCCGGCAAGCGCGTCGAAGAGCGCGACTTCACGCTGGCGCTCGGCGCCAAGGGCAAGATCAATGGCCAGGACTACCAGGTCATTGGCGCCATGGTGCGCGCCGACGACGAGAACACCGAGTGGACCGAATACCTGCTCTATAACACCCGCTCTGCCTTCTTCTGGCTGGTGGAGACGCCCGAAGGCTGGGCGCGCGCCAACGTCATGAGCACCTGGCCCGACGCGAGCTGGATCGGCGCGCCATCCACTTCGCTCGACAAAGTCAAGTTCGGCAAACTGTACGACTACACGGCGCGCGTGGTGTTCGCAGCGGGCGCCTTCAACTGGCGCGTGGCCGCCGGCGACCGCGTGCACGTGTCCGAATTCGAAGCCGGCCAGACCAAGCTGGCCGCCGAACTGACCGAGGCGGAACTGACCTGGTCGCGCTCGGCACCGGTCGCCTTCGACCAGCTCAAGGCCTGGTTTGGCAGCGAAGTCAATCCCGACCGTGCACCCGTCGTGACCAGCAAGGGCAGCAGCACCAGCACCAAATTCCTGTGGTGGCTGCTGGGCCTCAATGCCATTCCGCTGATCGTCAACACGGGCGGGTCCTTCATGTACCTGCTCGTTGGTGCGCTGGCCATCTACCTTCCCGCGAAATTCCTCGCCGGGGACAAGGAAAAATAATGGGTTCGAAGTTCTTCCTCTACGCGCTGTTCGTGACCACCTTGACCACCTGGGGCAGCTGGTCCAAGATGTTCCGCTCGATGGCCAACTCCGGCACGGGCAGCAGTTGGAGTTCCAACTCCTACCACGGCGGCAGCTACGGCGGCGGCGTGGGCGGCGGCGGTGGCCACAAATGACGCACCGTCCCAACGGCACCCACGTGCTGGCCGACTTCCATGGCATCACACCGGCCGAACTGACCGACCCGCAGCGCATCGACGCCTTGCTGCGCTCCGCCGCCGAGGCCGCCGGCGCCACTATCCTGCATAGCCAGTTCCACACCTTTGGCGAAGCGCAAGGCGTGACCGGCGTGGTGCTGCTGGCCGAATCGCATATCTCCATCCACACCTGGCCCGAATACGGCTTTGCCGCCGCCGACATCTTCATGTGCGGCGAAGCGATGCCCCAGCGCGCCCTCGATGTCATCGAACAGGCCTTGCATCCGGAATCGCGCGTCGTGCAAACTATCGCCCGCGGTGCGCCCGCGCCCAAATTATTGAAAGTGAAGTAATGCCCTCGAATTCCCTCCCCAAGGCCCTCGGCCACATCCGCGTGCTGGACCTCTCGCGCGTGCTTGCCGGCCCCTGGTGCTCCCAGAACCTGGCCGACCTTGGCGCCGACGTCATCAAGATCGAACGCCCCGAGGCGGGCGACGACACGCGCGCCTGGGGCCCGCCCTACGCCAAGGACGCCGAAGGGCGCGACACCACCGAAGCGGCCTACTACCTCTCCGCCAACCGCGGCAAGCGCTCCGTCACGGTCGATATCGCCAGCGCCGATGGCCAGGCCTTGCTGCACGAACTGGCCAAGCAGTGCGACGTGGTGCTGGAAAACTTCAAGGTCGGCCACCTGAAACGCTATGGCCTCGACTACGACACGCTCAAGGCCATCAAGCCCGACCTGGTGTACTGCTCCGTGACCGGCTTCGGCCAGGACGGCCCCTACGCGCACCGCCCCGGCTACGATTTCCTGATCCAGGGCATGGGCGGCCTGATGTCCATCACCGGCGAGCGCGACGACCTGCCCGGCGGCGGCCCGCAAAAGGCCGGCGTGGCCATCACCGACCTCATGACCGGCATGTACGCCACCGTGGCCGTGCTGGCCGCGCTGACCCACCGCGACCGCACCGGCGAAGGCCAGCATATCGACATGGCCCTGCTGGACGTGCAAGTGGCCATGCTGGCCAATATGGGCAGCAACTACCTCAATAGCGGCAAGGCGCCCAAGCGCTGGGGCAATGCGCACGCCAATATCGTGCCCTACCAGACCTTCGCCTGCGCCGACGGCTACATGATTGTCGCCACCGGCAACGACGGCCAGTACCAGAAGTTTGTGGAAGTGGGCGAGCGTGCCGACCTCGGCGCCGACCCGCGCTTTGCCACCAATCCGCTGCGCGTGCAGAACCGCGACATCCTCGTGCCCCTGCTGGCCGAGATGTGCAGGACCAAGACGCGCGACCAGTGGATCGACCAGCTCGAAGCGGCCGGCGTGCCCTGCGGCCCGATCAACGACCTGCACGACGTATTCGAAAACCCGCAAGTGAAGGCGCGCGGCGTCGCCATCGACATGCCGCATCCGACCGCCGGCAGCGTCAAGCTGGTGCGCAGCCCGATGAAGCTCTCCGCCACCCCGACCGCGCCCGAGCGCGCCCCGCCGCTGCTGGGCCAGCACACCGACGAAGTGCTGCGCGAACTGCTCGGCCACAGCGACGAGCAGATCGCCGCCCTGAAGGCCAAGGGAGTCGTTTCCTAGTTTGGCGCCGTCGCGCCCCCGTTTCGTCGCATGCTGCATTGCCCACGCAGGCGGCATGGGCGAGAATGCAGCATGAACCTACTCGCCCAAGCCCGCCGGCCCTACCCCTACCGGGCCCTGCTCAAGGATAGCCGCTTCGCCCTCGGCTTCAACCTGTTTTGCGCCTTGGTCGTCACCTATGTGATCGGTGACGGCCGCTACTTCTTCGAGAACCTCGTCATTTCGATGTGTATTGGGACGCTGGCCTTCCTCGTCATCGACGGCTTGCGCCTGCTGATCTGGGGCACCGACCGGCAACCCAACTGGCTCTGGTTTTCCCTGATCGTGATCGGCGCCGTGCCAATCGCCCAATATGGCGGACGCGCGCTCGGCTTCCTGCTGCTGGGACTTTCGCTGTCTGGCGTCACGAGCGGCCGGCCGATGGGCATGCTGCTGTTCACCCTGATTGCCGCCGCTGGTGTGACCTTCTACTTCTATAACCGTGAACGCCTCTTCCAGGCCGAAGCGGTGATTGCAAAAGAACGCGCCAACGCCTTCCAGGCCCAGTTGCAGATGCTGCAGGCGCAGATCGAACCGCACATGCTGTTCAACACCCTGGCCAATTTGCAGGGTCTGATCGCCATCGATCCCGCCCGCGCCCAAGCCATGCTGGAGCAACTGATCCAATACCTGCGCGCCACCCTGTCCGCCTCGCGTGCCGATTCGACCACGCTGGGGCAGGAGTTCGCCCTCATGGACGCCTACCTCGGCCTGATGGCCGTGCGCATGGGGCCACGTCTCGGCTACACGCTGGACTTGCCCGACGCCCTGCGCGGACGAGCCATCCCGCCCATGCTGCTGCAGCCACTGGTGGAAAACGCCATCGCCCACGGGCTGGAACCGAAGATCGAAGGTGGCCACATCACCATCAGCGCGCGCGCCGACGCCGGCACCCTTACGCTGCAAGTGGCCGACACCGGCCGCGGCCCCGGCGCCCCTGCCGGAAAGCCCGGCACGGGCCTCGGCCTGTCCAACACGCGCGCCCGCCTGGACGCCCTCTTTGGCAAGCGCGCCGCACTCACCCTGGAGCCAGGCACGCCCGCCGGCGCCATCGTCCGACTCACCCTGCCACTGACCACGCCATGACCATCCGCGCCCTGATCGCCGAAGACGAACCCATTCTTGCCGCCGTGCTGGCCCAGTCGCTCACGCGCCTGTGGCCCGAACTGGAGATTGTCGCCACGTGCCCGAACGGCGTCGACGCGCTCGAAAAAGCGCTGGCCTTGCGGCCGGACGTGCTGTTCATGGATATCAAAATGCCCGGCAAAACGGGACTGGAAGCGGCCGAAGAACTGGCCGAAGAATGGGAAGGCGGCGCCTTCCCGCAGATCGTTTTCGTCACCGCCTTCGACGACTATGCCGTCGAAGCCTTCGACCAGGCCGCCGCCGATTACGTGCTCAAGCCCGTCAACGATGCCCGCCTGGCGAAGACCATCGAACGCCTGAAGCAGCGCATGAGCCAGCAGCCGGCCGGTCTGGAACAGCTACTGGGCCAGATGCGCGCCCTGCTGCCCGCGCAGGCGAGCGAACATTTGAGCGTGATCCGCGCCGCCGTCGGCAACCAGGTGCGCATGGTCCCGATTGGCGAAGTGGTGCTTTTCGAAGCACTCGACAAATACGTCAACGTCGTCACGCGTGACAGCGAAGCGCTGATTCGAATGAGCCTGCGCGAACTGCTGCCCCAGCTGGACGCGAAAGTCTTCTGGCAAATCCACCGCGGCACCATCGTCAACGCCAGCTGCGTCACCAGCGCCGTGCGCGACGAAGCGGGCAAGCTCACGCTGAACCTGGGCACCCGCCCCGAGCGCCTGCGCGTGAGCCCCCTCTACGCCCACCTGTTCCGGCAAATGTAAGCGACCGCTTACGCCCCAATCGCGACGATCGCTCCTTGTTGACGCATGGTGGGTAACGCGCGGCCCCTTGGGGACCCACCCTACGCCACTTTACGGGACCCTGGCAGAGGCGTAGGGTGGGTGAGCGCACCGCGCGTTACCCACCACGCGTCAGGTTGGCGCCGGCCACGTCACTGGCAGCTTCTGACCGATTGTCACTCCAAACCCGCGCCTGCTCCCCCCATCAGCCCCGACGCACGTGGAATGGAATTCGGCAAGCGAACGGTTTGGTGTCGAGCCCTGACATTAGGACACCCTCGAACACACGTCAATGAATTGTCCATTTGTCGGGATGACATTACGAGCCTTGCTGAACCTGTTGACAAATTAGGACGCTCATCCTAATATCGACCGGAATTAGGACAGCCGTCCTAATGCCATACTTTCCTTTTCACGATGCCCATCCGCGACCAAATCACGGAAGCCGCAGACTCGTTGTTCTACGAGCGAGGCTTTGACGCTACCTCATTCACGGACATCGCCGACGCGGTGGGCATATCGCGTGGGAATTTCTATTACCACTTTAAGTCCAAGGACGACATCTTGGATGCCGTCATCGCCTTGCGCGCCGCGCGCACCCGGGCCATGCTCGACAAATGGGCGAACGATGGCAATTCGCCCCAGGAACGTATTCGCTGTTTCATTCGAATTCTCATCACCAATCGCGACAAGATCATGCTGCACGGTTGTCCTGTTGGTACATTGAGCAACGAACTCGCCAAATTAAATCATGCTCATCGAGCGCAAGCCAATTCGTTATTCATGCTTTTCCGGACTTGGCTCGCGCATCAATTTGTCGCGCTGGGGCGAAAGAAAGATGCTGACACGCTTGCCATGCATTTGCTTGCGCGAAGCCAGGGCGTGGCGACTTTGGCGAATGCCTTCCACGACGAGGCTTTCATCAAATTGGAAGTTAAGCAGATGAATCAATGGCTGGCCGCGATCGTGGCAGGCAAACACTGACCAAGAGGAGATCCAATATGCATATCGTGCAACTCAAATTCGCTGAACAAAAGGACCACGCCGCTCGTCACATGGATGGTCACAACGCTTGGCTGAGGCGAGGCTTCGACGATGGCGTGTTCTTGCTAGCAGGTAGCATCCAGCCGCGACGCGGTGGTGTGATCGTCTCCTATGGCTGCTCATTGAAAGAGCTACAAAAGCGCGTCGGCGAAGACCCGTTCGTCGTGGCTAGGGTAGTGGAAGCGGAAATCCTGGAGATATCGCCATCCAAGGTCGACGACCGACTTAATTTCTTGTTGGGATAAGACACAAGACACGATTGCCGGTCCGCTTGGCGCTGGAATCTTCAACCGGTTAGCTCAAAACGCGCGCAACAGCGTCAACACGGCGTTGCTGGAAGGTGCGACGCCGCCGTAGTGGCGCCAGCTGGCGCTGTAGAGCCAGGGGCCGGACTTCCAGGACATAGCGGCCGAGCTCACGCGCTTGCGGCTTTCCGGCATCCACAAAACGTCGGCCGAGACGTCGAAATCGCCGACGTTTTGTGCTCCACGCAGCAGGACGTTGCGCTGGTAGCCTTTGGCCGCGCTGCGGTCGACCCAGGCTTCTCCGAGCACCGAGAATTTGCTCTCCGCTGTCCAGTTGACGCCGGCCATGGCCTTGCCGCCGCCGTCGGCCGGGAACCAGCGGCGCACATAAGGGCTCCAGGTTTCGTGGCGCTGTTGCAGGAGCGCCGAGGCGTGCAGCTCGAGGCCGTCGTTGACGACGTGGGCGAACGAGACGCCGCCTTCGATGCCGTTGCGCTGCGACAGGCGCAGCACGGCAAATTGATCGGTCGATCCCGCTTGACGGAACACGCGCAGCGCCAGCGATTCGTCGTCGCGCGGCTGGTCGGCTTTGCCCTTGCCAGGGTTGGATAACACTACGGTGATGGCGCGCTCGGCATCGAAGGCTTCCCAGGCCAGCATGGGCACGCCTTGGAGGATGCCAGGGTTGAGGGCACGCCGGTCTTCCTGCTGCACCACGTCGAGCGGGCGGAAAGCATAGCCTACGTCCCAGCTCATGACCTTTTTACCAGCCGTGACGAAACCGCTGCCAAACGGGCGCTCGATCGTCAGTTCGTTGACAACCAGGGTGCCAGGATGACGCGCGCTGAAGACGCCGTGCAGGTCGCTGAATTGCCAGCGCAGTTCCGCCGTCTCCGACACTTGCCCCGGCCCTGATTCGTATTGGGCGCGCACGCTGCCGAACACCGTGTCTTCGGCGTGCGCGCCAGCGGCGCACAGGCAAGCCAGGCAAATCAGTTCCTTCATGGTGCGACGTCGCTCCGGTTCAGGTACATGGGATTGAACAGCTCATCGCCAAACTTGCGCGGCTTGGAACTCAGGGTCGTTACCACCGTTTCACGCTTGGTCTGCACTTCGTCGATCAGCGTCATCTTGCTGACCTGGTTGTGCGCGTCGAGCGTGTAGCGTGCCTGCTTCAGGCGTCGGTTGGATTCGGCAAACAGGTCGGCGTGCACGGGATGGAAATCGCGCTTGGCCACCTGCAGCACGATGCGCTGGTAGCTGATCGACTTGCGCACGGCCTTCAGGTCCAGCTCCAGGCAGGGCACGCCGTCGACGTCGAGTTCGCGCACCACTTCACCGCTGTAGTCGCCGGCCAGGGTCATCGTGGCGATGTCGCCGGTGGCGGCGTCGCCCAGCAGCTTTTGCAGTGGCGTGATGCGGATCGGGCGCGCGCTGCCAGGCAGCAGCATCCACAGGTCGTCGCCGGACATGAGGACCTTTTGCCCGGTCTCGCCGGGAGAGCGGAACAGCACCAGCGATTTGCGCCCGGGCTTGACCAGCACCTGGTAGCGGCGCTCCTTGTCGGGTTGGCCGTCCTTGAAGGTTTGCACCAACGTTTCGACCTGGGATGACCCCTCCGCCAGGCGGAAGGCATCGGACTTCTTCAGGATCGCGTCGATGTCATGGGCACTTGCCTGCGCCGCGAACAGCAGGGGGATGAGATATTTAAACATGGGCCAGGGCCTCCACAACAGATTGATGGGCGGCGCGACGGCTCACCAGCCACGATGCGATGCCGGACAAGATCGTCACCAACAGTGCGGCGACGGCGTACATTGCGGGTGCCACCACGATCACCAGCGGATAGCCTTCGGTGCGGCCCGGTGGCGGCGGCATTTGCACGCCCAGCACCAGCAACAGCAGCGCGGTGCCAGCGGCCAGCAGCAT
>JAZJYP010000329.1:17296-19779 GCA_040390345.1 Pseudomonadota bacterium
GGTGAAGACGCGCATCACTTCGGCCGGCGTGGCGCCCATGGCGCGCAAGGTACCGATTTCGCGGGTGCGTTCGAGCACCGCCATCGCCAGCGTATTGGTCACGGCGAACAGCACGATCACGAGCACGATCACGCCAAGGAAGCCGAAGATGCGGTCGTACAGGCTTTTCACGCTCTGGTAGAACAGGGCCTGCTCCAGCCAGGTGCGCACTTCGAGCTTGTCGCCCTTGGCCGCCTTCAGGCTCGCTGCCATGGCATCGGTGTGGTCAATGTGGTCAAGGTAGACGGAGAGCGTGCTAACCTTGTTCGTCGCCAGCATCGATTGTGCCGTCTTCAGGTCGACCATCGCCAGGCGCTTGTCCACGTCTGCGATGCCGGTGCTGACGACGCCGGTGACGACGACGTCGAGGGCATTGAGGCTGCCGCTGGTGGTGGTGGACATCAGCGTGAGGGAACTGCCGGGGTGGGCGCCAAGGATCTTGGCCAGGCCCTTGCCGATGACGATGCCGGGACCAACGCCTTTGGGCTGGTTGTCCAGCAGCTCGCCCTCTTCGCGCTTCATGAAGGGGCCTTTGACGACGAACTCCTGGTTCGTGTCGACGCCGGTGCCGAGGAAGATCTCGCTCTTGTCGCCATTGCTGATCAAGCCGGAGAATTGCAGGCGTGGCAGCACGCGCTGCACTTCGGGCAGGGCCAGCAGTTCCCGCGTCACTTTGTCGACATCTTGCAGGCCATGCTCCAGCGGGGCCGCCTCGACGCCGTCGAAGTACTTTGGCGCAGCCAGCACCAGGTGGCCGGTGTCGCGTGCATTGACCTGGGCCAGCGACTGGTAGGTGTGGAGCGCGAAGCCGCCACCAAGCAGGGCTGCCGCCGTGCCGATGGCCGTGATGGCCAGCGTGACGATGGAGCGGCGCCGGTTGCGCGAGGCGTTCTTGACGGCCATCGACAGCCATTTGAATTTAGTGAGCATGAGCGCCTCCTGCCAGTACGCCATCGTCGAGCATGAGGGAGCGGTCGCAATGGCCGATCATGCGTTCGTCGTGGGTGGCCACGAGGAAGGTGGTGCCGTGGTCGTGCGCGAGGGTTTTCATCAGTTCGATGATCTGGGTCGCTGTGACGGCGTCGAGGTTGGCGGTCGGTTCGTCGGCGATGACCAGTTGCGGGTCCTTGACGATGGCGCGGGCGATGGCCACGCGCTGGCGCTGTCCGCCTGAGAGCTGGTCGGGGCGGTGCTTGCCGAAGCCGGCCAGACCAACGCGTTCGAGCGCCCGTTCGACGCGGCGCGCGCGTTCGGCGGCTGGCACGCCCAGCAGGTAGAGGGGAAAGTCGACGTTGTCGTGGGCGCTCATGACCGGGACCAGGTTAAAGCTCTGGAACACGAAGCCGATGGCCTTGCGCCGCAATTCGGTCTTGCGCACTTCGTCGGCCAGCAGGGCCTGGCCGTCGAATTCAAGTTCGCCGCTGTCGAACTGGTCGAGCAGGCCACACATATTGAGCAACGTGCTTTTGCCGCTGCCGGAAGGGCCGGTGATGGCGGCGATTTCGCCACGCATCACGCACAGGTCGACGCCGCGCAGCGCGTGGATCACATTGCCGCCGAGGGTGAAGGATTTGGAGACGCCGCGCAGCGACATCAGAGGAGGCAAGGCGCGGTTCATTGGCCCAGCTCCTTGAGGCGGCTGGCGGCCATGGCGCCATATTGCGACTGCGGCGCCAGGGCTACGGCCTGCTTGAGGAAAGTGATTTCGTCGGCGCTACGGTGCTCGCCGGCGGCGACCTTTGCGGCGGCGCTGAGCACACCTGCACGGATGACGGGACCGGCACCGGCAAAGGCCGGCGACGCCATGGCCGCCTCAATGGCATGCTTGCCGCCGGCGCGGCGGTTCATGAAGTCGGGCAGCGCCAGCAAGGTGTTGGCCGCCACGAGGCGCGTTTCGACGCTTTCGGGGCTGCCATTGAACAGCTGTTCGTCGTGGGCCACGGTAAGCTGGGCCAGCGCCTTTTCGATGGTGTTGGCGCCCTTTTCGGCGTATTCCATTTTTTTCCATGGCATCCAGGCGTCACGCGCCTTCAGGGCGATGGCCGCGCCTGCGTAGGCGGACAGCAGCGGATGGCCCGGATTGCCGGCGGCGAGCGTCTGGAACGCTTCGATGGCGGCGTTGCGCGCGCCGCTGTCGCCGCCAAGGCCGGCGAAGAATTGGGCACGGGCCTGGGCATAGCCGGCGGGTGCGCTTTCCTGCGGTGCGGCGTGGGCGCTGGCCAGGGTGGCGGCCAAAACGAGGGTGAGGATGGTCTTCATGGGTGTCTCCGGTGGTTGATCGATAGCGCAAGGCTAAAGACCGCGACCGGGCGAAACCACCCAAAAGCGACGAAACGAAGTCCGGCGACCGCCAAACACAAAAAAAATGGCGCCACGTGGACGCCAAACGTCGGGGTCACATCTGACATTCGGACATTGCTTTACAACCGGGGTCAGACCACGAT
>JAZJYP010000330.1:0-2516 GCA_040390345.1 Pseudomonadota bacterium
AATTTCAATCCGGCCCTTCACGGGACTTGACGACATTAACAGTATCTACGCCTCTGCCAAGGTCACGTAAAGTGGCGTAGGGTGGGTGAGCGAAGCGTTACCCACCATGCGTCAACGAGGAGCGATCGTCGCGATTGGGACGGATGCCGACGGCCAGATTTTTCTCGTCGGCCCTTACCTCACAAAGGCTGACAGTTAGCGCTGCATCGACTCCCACACTTTTTGCAGGCGCTTGACCGAGATTGGCATCGGCGTGCGTAGCTCCTGCGCATATAACGACACGCGCAGTTCTTCGAGCATCCAGCGAAATTCGACCATCTTCGGGTCGGTGTTCTTGCCGGCGTGCCGGTCCTTCGCGGCGCGCTGGTAGAGCGTTGCCGCCTGCTGCCACTCGGCCATCAGGCGTGCGTCGCGGGTCGGATCGGCACGCAGCTTTTCCAGCCGTACGTGCATGGCCTTGATGTAGCGCGGGAAGTGCGCCAGCTGGCTGTAGTCGTTCTCGATCAGGAAGCGCTTGTGCACCAGGCCTTGCAACTGGGCCTGCATGTCGGCCGCCGCCTGCGCCTGCACACCTTGCAGCTTCTTGGGCAGGCCGTGGAATTCGGTCAGCACCTGCCCCACCAGGCGGGCGATCTCGTTGACCAGCAGGGTCAGGCGCGACTTGCCTTCATCCTTGCGCTTGTTGAAGGCGGCGGCATCGAGCGGTAGCGGGTCCTGCAGGCAGGCGATCTCGATGGCCTTCTGGATGATCTGCTCGCGCAGTTCTTCCTGCGAGCCCATGGCCATGAACTGCATGCCCATCTGCTGCAGGCCGGGGATATTCTTTTCGATGAACTTGAGCTGCTCCTTGAACTGCAGCGCGAACAGGCGCCGCAGTCCAATGCGGTGCGTGCGCGCGGCCACCGTGGGGTCGTCGAACACTTCGAGGTCGCAGCTGGTGCCCTTGTCCACCAGCGCGGGGAAGCCGATCAGCGAGAGCTTGCCTTGCTTGATCTCGAGCAGTTCCGGCAGCGTGCCGAAACTCCAGCTGGTCAGGCCCGTAAATTCCCCCACGATGGGGTCAGGTCCGGCAACTGGACTTTTTGTCAGGTTGCCGGGTTTGACCCCAGGGCTCACAGGCGCGGCGGCGAGCTTCTGGAATTCCTGGCGCGCCTGGCCGCCGAATTCGGCTTGCAGGGTGGCGAGGTTGCGGCCCATGTCGAGCTGGCGGCCATGTTCGTCGATGACCTTGAAATTCATGAAGTGGTGGGCCGGCAGTGTCTCTAACTTGAAGTCGCTCGTCATCACCATGATCGTGATCTGCGCACGGATGTCGGCGATGATCGCATCGATCAAATCGCCGCGCCCGAAAGTGCCGGCGTCCTGCACGCGCTCGCAGAACTTGGCGGCGTAGTCGGGCAGCGGCACGCAGTGGCGGCGCAGCTTTTGCGGCAGGGACTTAAGCAGCAGGTGCACCTTCTCCTTGAGCATGCCGGGCACGAGCCATTCGCAACGCTCGCGCGGCAACTGGTTCAACGCGAACAGGGGCACGGCCATCGTGACGCCGTCGCGCACGCTGCCTGGCTCGAAGTGGTAGGTCAGCGCCATCTCGATGCCGGTCACCGACATCGTCTTGGGGAACAGCTCGGTCGTCACGCCGGCCGCTTCGTGGCGCATCAGCTCTTCGCGGTTCAGGAACAGCAGCTTGGGGTTGTCCCGCGTGGCGTCCTTGTGCCACTTTTCGAATCCGGCACCGTTGACGATGTCGGTCGGGATCAGCTTGTCGTAGAAGGCGGCGATCAAATGGTCGTCGACCAGCACGTCGAGGCGGCGCGACTTGTGTTCGAGGTTCTCGATCTCCTTGACCAGCTTGTGGTTGTGGGCGAAGAATGGCGCGCGCGTTTCGAAGTCGCCGCCCACGAGCGCGTCGCGGATGAAGATTTCGCGCGCCTCCACTGGGTTGAACTGGCCGTAGTGGATGCGGCGCTGGCTGTACACGACCAGGCCGTACAGGGTCGCGCGCTCGGACGCGCTGACCTGGGCGGCCTTCTTTTCCCAGCGCGGTTCGCCCCAGGATTTTTTCAGCAAGTGGGCACCCACGCGCTCGACCCATTCAGGCTGGATTTGGGCGACGCAGCGCGCGTACAGGCGCGTCGTGTCCACCAGTTCGGCGGCCATGATCCACTTGCCGGGCTTCTTGGTCAACGAGGAGCCTGGCCAGACGTGAAACTTGATGCCGCGCGCACCGAGGTAACCGGCGCCCGGTTCGTCTTCGGGCTTGAAGCCGATATTGCCCAACAGGCCCGTCAGCAGCGCGGTGTGCAGGTTTTCGTACGTGGCCGGCAGTTCGTTCAGGCGCCAGCCCTGCTCGCGCACGATAGTCAGCAATTGCGAGTGCACGTCGCGCCATTCGCGCAGGCGCAGCTGCGACAGGAAGTTCGCGCGGCAGTTTTCCTGCAGCAGGCGGTTGGACTTCTTGTGCTCGATGGCGTTGTCAAACCACTTCCAGATTTTCAGGTAGCTGAGGAATTCGGACT
>JAZJYP010000331.1:0-4129 GCA_040390345.1 Pseudomonadota bacterium
TGCCGGCCAGCAGCGGGAAGGCGCAGTCGTCGATTTCCATCATCACGCCCTTGAGGGCCTTTTGCGCCTTTTCGTCAGCGATTTCCAGCAGTTGCAAAATGACGGGCTGGTCCTTGCCCAGCATGTCGCCGTTGGCGATGCGGAACAGCAGGGAATAGCCGATCTGGCCGGCCGCGCCGGTAACGGCGACGCGCAGTGGGGTTTTAGCCATGATGAATCTCCAAAGTGGGAAAGTAAAAACGGTCGAAGCAGGTGCTACGCTTGTTCGGGAAAGCTACTATGATACCAAAACTGCGCAGGCCGAGATGGCGCGAGTGTAGGCTTGCCGGGCTCCGCTGTCAATTCATATCTTATGTCTTATATAAGACACATAATCTTTGGGGTATTATACTGGACGCCCCGGTCGATTTGTGGTGAAATCGGGGTCTATGAATCTCCCACCGTCCAATCAGGCCAACCAGGGCACGCCCGCCGCCGGCACCTCGCCCACTTTCAGTCCGCTGTACCAGCAGATCAAGGCGCTGTTGATGCAAAGCCTGCAGTCGGGCGAGTGGAAGCCGGGCGAGCTCATTCCCAGCGAAGTGGAACTGGCGGGGCGCTTCAAGGTCAGCCAGGGCACGGTGCGCAAGGCCATCGACGAACTGGCGGCCGAAAACCTGGTCATGCGCCGGCAGGGCAAGGGGACCTTCGTCTCCACCCACCATGAAGCGCGCGCCCATTTCCGCTTCCTGCGCCTGATGCCCGACGAAGGCGTGCCGCACCAGCCGGACAACCAGATCATCGAAGTCAAGCGCATGCGCGCGCCGGCCGAAGTGGCGCGCCTGCTGGACCTGAAGGCCGGCGACGGCGTCGTCTACATCAAGCGCGTGCTCTCGTTTGACGGCGCCCCGACCATCGTCGAAGAATTATGGCTGCCGGGCCAGCTGTTCAAGGGGCTCACGGCCGACCGCCTGGTCGAATACAAGGGGCCGATGTATGGCCTGTTCGAATCCGAGTTCGGCACGCGCATGATCCGCGCGACCGAGAAAATCCGCGCCGTGTGCGCCGACGCCGGTGCGGCCCACTTCCTGCAGCTGGCCGAAGGCACGCCGCTGCTGTGCGCCGAGCGCGTCTCCTTCACCTACGGCGACAAGCCAGTGGAGCTGCGCCGCGGTCTGTATTCGACGGCCCAGCATCACTACCAGAATGAGCTGTCGTGATGCCTGGTGGGTGGCGCCCGGAGGGCTTACCCACCCTACGCCTCTGCCAGTGTCCCGTGAGTGAGGGTAGGGTGGGTGAGGCCGCAGGCCGATACCCACCAAGCGCGGAAGCGCCGTAACGATTAAAATACGTTGTTTTTCGGAAAGCAGTAACCTGGATCAAATTTGCTATTGGTGCAGTACACCAAAATCGGCGAAAATTGCAGGTTCTATATTTAGTCAGCTTAAGGGAGGTCTTGTTATGTCCGAAGCCGTGAGAGAGGTACCAAAAAAAGAACGGCCGCAGTTCCGCAACATCCATGTCACGGAATTGTCGAATTACCGTTTGCCGCTGGCCGGCATTGTCTCCATCCTGCACCGCATCAGTGGTTTCGGCATGTTCCTGCTGCTGCCCTTCGTGCTCTACCTGCTCGAGAAGAGCCTGCTCTCCGAAGACACCTTCGCCCATTTCAAAGGCATCGCCGACCAGGCCTGGGTCAAATTGATCCTGCTGGGCCTGGCGTGGTCCTATTTCCAGCATTTCTGCGCCGGCGTGCGCCACCTGTTCATGGACCTGCATATGGGCCTGGACAAGGACGCCGCCCGCAAATCCGCCGCGTCCGTGCTGGTGGTCAGCCTGCTGCTGACGGCCGTGGTCGCTTATAAACTGTTTGGGGCTGCATAATGGCAAACAATAATATTGGACCGAAGCGCCTCGTCGTTGGCGCCCACTACGGCCTGCGCGACTGGCTGGCGCAACGCGTCACCGCCGTCGTCATGGTGCTCTATACCGCCACCTTGCTGTTTGCCGTCCTCACGGGCAGCAACTACAGCTATGAAGGCTGGGCCGGCCTGTTCGCCCAGCAGTGGTTCAAGCTGTTCTCCTTCGTGACCTTCCTGGCGCTGTTCTATCACGCCTGGGTCGGCATGCGCGACATCTGGATGGACTATGTCAAGCCAGTCGGTGCGCGCCTGTTCCTTCAAATTGCCACGGTGCTGTGGTTGATCGTCTGCGTCGGCTGGACGATTCAAATTCTGTGGAGTGTCTAATCGTGGCAGCCATTAAAACTGCAATTCCTACCCGCCGCTTCGACGCGGTCATCATCGGCGCCGGCGGTTCCGGCATGCGCGCTTCGCTGCAACTGGCCGAAGCGGGCCTGAACGTCGCCGTCCTGTCGAAGGTCTTCCCGACCCGCTCGCACACCGTGGCAGCGCAGGGCGGCATCGGCGCCTCGCTCGGCAACATGAGCGAAGACGACTGGTACTGGCATATGTTCGACACCGTCAAGGGCGGCGACTACCTGGGCGACCAGGATGCGATCGAATTCATGTGCCGCGAAGCGCCGAAAGTCGTCTACGAGCTCGAACACTTCGGCATGCCGTTCGACCGCAATCCGGACGGCACCATCTACCAGCGTCCGTTCGGCGGCCACACCGCCAACTTCGGCGAGAAAGCCGTGCAGCGCGCCTGCGCCGCGGCCGACCGTACCGGCCACGCGCTGCTGCACACGCTTTACCAGCGCAACGTCCGCGCCCGCACCCACTTCTTCGTTGAGTGGATGGCGATCGACATCATCCGCGACGCCGAAGGCGACGTGGTTGGCGTGGTGGCACTGGAAATGGAAACCGGCGAAACGATGATCCTGGAAGCGAAGACCACCATCTTCGCCACCGGCGGCGCAGGCCGCATCTTCGCCGCATCGACCAACGCCTTCATCAACACCGGCGACGGCATGGGCATGGCGGCACGCGCCGGCCTGCCGCTGCAGGACATGGAGTTCTGGCAGTTCCACCCGACCGGCGTGGCCGGCGCGGGCGTCTTGATCACCGAAGGCGTGCGCGGCGAAGGCGGCATCCTGATCAATTCGAACGGCGAACGCTTCATGGAGCGCTATGCGCCAACCCTGAAAGACCTGGCGCCACGCGACTTCGTGTCGCGTTCGATGGACCAGGAAATCAAGGAAGGCCGCGGCTGCGGTCCGAACAAGGACCACGTGCTGCTGGACCTGCGCCACATCGGCGCCGATACCATCGCCAAGCGCCTGCCGTCGATCCTCGAGATCGGCCACAAGTTCGCCAACGTCGACGCCACCAAGGAACCGATTCCCGTGGTGCCGACGATTCACTACCAGATGGGCGGCATTCCGACCAACATCCACGGCCAGGTCGTCGCGCCGAAGGATGGCAACCCGGTGGCCGTCGTCGGTGGCATGTACGCGATCGGCGAATGCGCCTGCGTGTCGGTGCACGGCGCCAACCGCCTGGGCACGAACTCGCTGCTCGACCTGGTGGTGTTTGGACGCGCAGCCGGCAACCATGTCGTCGCCTCCAACCTGAAGCAAAAGGAAAACAAGCCTTTGCCAGCCGATGCCGCCGACTTCGCGATGAACCGCCTGAACCGCCTGGAAAATTCGACCGGCACAGAAAAAGTGCAGGGCGTGGCCAACGACATCCGCGCCACGATGCAGAAATACTGCGGCGTGTTCCGTACCGACGCGCTGCTCGAGCAGGGCTACAAGGAAATCATGGTCCTCGACGAGCGCCGCAAGCACGTCGCCTTCAAGGACAAGTCGAAGGTGTTCAACACTGCCCGCGTCGAAGCGCTGGAGCTGGACAACCTGATCGAAACGGCCAAGGCAACCATCACCTCGGCGCTGGCCCGCAAGGAGTCGCGCGGCGCGCATGCCCAGAGCGACCACCCGACCCGCGACGACGATGTCTGGATGAAGCACACGCTGTGGTTCTCGGAAGGTAACCGCCTTGAATACAAGCCGGTCATTACCAAGCCGCTGACCGTCGATACGTTCAAACCGAAACCACGCACCTTCTAATGTTTTGCGGGTCAGAGTTTTTTTATCGCAGGGCGATAAATTACTCTGACCCCAACTGACTGGGCTCTAAAATGACACGCACCGTAAAACTGAAAATCTACCGCTACGATCCCGACCAGG